>JAUMXX010000068.1 GCA_030535285.1 bacterium
TGCTGCTAACGGTTCTAACTGTGTCAGATCAATCTCAATTTCTTTATCATAAACAGCATCGCTGTCACTTTCAAGAGGCTGGTAATCAGCCGCTCTTCCTTGGGCTGTAAGGAATTGACGCGTGATTTCGTCTGACGGGAAAATTGATGTTGTAGCACCCAGTTCAGCACCCATGTTTGTAATGGTTGCACGCTCGGGAACCGAAAGGGTTTTTACACCTTCTCCGCTGTATTCAACAATATAACCCACACCGCCTTTAACCGAAAGCAGTCTTAAAACCTCAAGTATGACATCCTTTGCTGTCACGAAGGGTTGAAGTTTTCCTTTCAGATTAACCCGGAGCATTCGGGGCATTGGAATGTAATAAGCGCCTCCGCCCATTGCAACAGCAACATCCATACCTCCTGCGCCGATTGCTAACATTCCGATTCCGCCACCGGTAGGGGTATGTGAGTCTGAACCGATGAGTGTTTTGCCCGGAATTCCGAAACGTTCAAGATGTACCTGATGACAAATTCCGTTACCCGGACGTGAATAATATATTCCGTGCTTTTTGCAGATTGATTGAATAAAACGATGGTCATCGGCGTTTTCAAATCCGGTTTGAAGGGTGTTATGATCTATGTAGGCAACTGATTTTTCGGTCTTAACCCTATCAACCCCCATCGCCTCAAATTCAAGATATGCCATTGTGCCGGTGGCGTCTTGTGTCAGAGTCTGATCAATTCTCAGACCGATATCCTGACCGACTGTCATCTCGCCGTCAACAAGATGTGCTTTGATAATTTTTTGTGCAATTGTTAAACCCATATCGACTTTACCGCCTATCTAAATATAAATACATTTATATTATCTTATAAAATGGTCTGATTGTCAATGTTTTCACAAAGATTTCAAACCATATATCTCTTGACTTTGTTTTTTAATATGTTAAACTAATAATGATAATTACTATTGATTTGGTGATATTTATGACAAAGTACTCCCATCAAAGAGAAATAATTTATAATATATTAAGCGGAGTTAAGACCCATCCCACTGCACAGTGGATATATGATGAGTCACGCAAGAGTATACCTAATATTAGTTTAGGCACGGTCTATCGTAATTTAACTAAGCTAAAAAATGATAATCGCATCACCAGTTTTTCAATAGGAAACGGCACTGAGCATTTTGATGCCGATACAAGTGTGCATGCTCATTTTTGCTGTAATAAGTGCGGGAGTATATCAGATGTTATGCTGCAGGGCAGCAAGGTGGAGAAATTGGAGGATGAGGTGAATCATTCTTTTGGTTGTACTGTCGAGAATACAAGGCTTCTGTTTTATGGGATTTGTAAGGATTGTAATCGTTAACGGTAATTATGTTTAAGCGTAAAAAAAGGCACCGAACAACAGTATTGTTGTTCGGTGCCTTGTATCTTAAGTTAAAATCGGGTAAATGAAAATTAGAATTGTGCGGTTTTTTAATGATGAAGTGTAAAAAATACAAAGGTCAGTTAAGGTCAAAAAAATTTTAGAAAAATTTGTTATATTCTATTGACAATTGGGAAAGATAGTGGTAAATTATTCTTTGTTAGCACTCTTTGAGCAAGAGTGCTAACAAAGAAAGGTCAGGCGGTGTGGATTATGGAGTTAAGCGAAAGAAAAAAGCTCGTTCTTGCCGAAATAATAAACTCATACATCGCAACAGGGGAACCAATCGGTTCTAAGGCGTTGTGTAATATGCTTGGGATTACTGTTTCATCTGCAACATTGCGAAATGAAATGAGCGAGTTGTGTGAAATGGGATATCTTGAACAGCCTTATACCTCTGCCGGTCGTGTACCTACTAGTTTTGGATATAGAATATATGTCCACAACCTTATGGAAAAGGAGTCTGTTCCTGACACAACCCGTAGGACAATAGACGATTTAATAAATAAAGCTGCAAGTGATCCGCAGAATTTAATGCAAACCGCAGGTCAGATTTTGACCGATCTTACGGGAATGCCGGTTATTTTGACAACCGAGATAAGTGAAAATGCGTATGTAAAAAAGGTTGAATTGATGCCGATGGGGCGCAGAGCAATGCTTATTGCTTTAGTATCATCCGATGGAGTAATGCAAAGCCGTATTTGTCGTTGCGATGCAGACCTGTCTGCTGAGATGGTAGGTCTGTTCCAAAAAATTATTGAGGATAATATTGTTGGCTGTGAGATTTCAAAAATAACAATGCCTTTTTCACAGAACCTTGTTGCACAAATAGGGCAGTATGCGTTGATATTTATGCCGTTTTTGGCAACCGTCACCGAAATGGCACAGGCGTGTGGCAGAGCAAGAATTAATCTCAAGGGAGAATCACGGATTTTTACTTGCTATAAAAATGAAAAACAGGTAAGAGGACTTTTGGATTTATTTTCTCACGGTAGTGTCTTGAAACATATTGTTGATTTGGCAAAAGGAGACGTCGATGTTGTTTTCGGAGAAGATACCGGAATCGATGAGCTGAAAATGTCAAATGCAGTTGTGGCTGAGTACAGGTCGGGTGACAGTGTCGCCGGTAAAATAGGTATTATCGGTCCGGCCAGAATGCCGTATAAGGTTATAGTTCCGGGGATAGAGTATTTTGCCCAAAGGCTTTCACAGGCGGTTACACAGGCGGTTTATGATTTAGAGGATTAGCTTAAGATCGTGCCAAAAAACAAAGGGTGCATGTGGCTCGCCAAAGATATGATAAGCAGGATATATTTGTGATAATTACTGACGGATGCTTATTTAACAGCATCTTGTGTAGGTGAAAGGACAAGGTAGTTAATATGGAAAAGAAAGAAAAGTGCAAGAGCAAGATTGACAGCGGTGAGGTCTTGGAGGAGGTTGTTGATAAATCGGAAGACACGAAGGACTGTACGGATAACGAACTTATCAAAATTAAAGCCGAACTTGAGGCGGCTGTGACAGAACTTAACAAACAAAAAGATTGCTTGTTGAGAACGGCAGCTGAGTTTGATAATTACAAAAAGCGTACCGATCGTGAACGGGCTTCAATTGCTGAATATGCCAAGGCGGGTGTCATAAAGCAGTTACTTCCGGTTATTGATAATGTGGACAGAGCAAATGAATATGAAAAGGGAAGCGCTGAGTATAATAAAGGGATAGAACTCATTGTTAAACAGTTACTTGATCTGACTGAAAAACTAGGGGTTGAGCAGATTGGGACTGTGGGCGAAACATTTGACCCTCAGTATCATGAGGCGGTGATGCATTCACAAGACGAAAACGCGCCCGAAAACAGCATTTCACAGGTTATGCAAAAAGGTTATAAAATCGGTGAAACAATAATAAGACCGGCTATGGTTCAGGTAGTAAATTAATTGTTATTTATGCAAAAGCATTGATATAGATAAAATTGTTAAAGGAGAAAATTAAGATGGGAAAAATTATTGGTATTGATTTAGGAACAACAAACTCTTGCGTCGCCGTTATGGAGGGCGGAGAGGCTGTAGTTATTGCTAATGCAGAGGGAGGCAGGACCACACCTTCTGTAGTTGCATTTTCAAAAAACGGAGAGAGAATGGTCGGACAGGTGGCAAAACGTCAGGCAATTACTAATCCTGACCGTACAATTATTTCTATTAAGCGCGAAATGGGAACTACTAATACAGTTGCTATTGATGGAAAAAATTACACACCGCAGGAGATCTCTGCAATTATCCTTCAAAAACTGAAGGCTGATGCCGAAGCATATCTTGGCACAACTGTTCAAGAGGCTGTTATTACTGTTCCGGCATATTTTACCGATGCACAGCGCCAGGCAACTAAGGATGCCGGAAAGATTGCCGGACTTGATGTAAAGAGAATTATTAATGAGCCTACAGCGGCTGCTTTGGCTTACAGTATCGACAAGGAAGAAGATCAGAAGGTTATGGTTTATGACCTTGGCGGTGGTACCTTTGATGTTTCGATCATTGAAATGGGTGATGGAGTTCAAGAGGTTTTGGCGACCGCAGGTAACAACCGCTTGGGCGGCGATGACTTTGATAAGAGAATAATGGATTGGATGGTTGCTGATTTTAAAGCCCAAAACGGTATTGATCTTTCGACAGATAAGATGGCTATGCAGAGGGTTAAAGAGGCGGCTGAAAAGGCTAAAATTGATCTTTCGGGAATGACCACGGCTGACATAAATCTTCCGTTCATTACTGCAGATGCAACCGGACCGAAGCATTATGAGGCGGTATTGACGAGGGCAAAGTTTAATGAGCTCACTGCTGATTTGGTTGAGTCCACCATGGGACCTGTACGCCAAGCACTTTCCGATTCGGGATTGACAACCTCACAGATAAACAAGGTTTTAATGGTTGGTGGTTCAAGCCGTATTCCTGCTGTTCAGGAGGCGGTTAAGAAGTTTATCGGAAAAGAGCCGTTTAAGGGTATTAATCCTGATGAATGTGTTGCAGTCGGTGCAGCATTACAGGCAGGTGTTTTAGGCGGAGATGTTAAGGGCCTTTTGCTGCTTGATGTTACACCGTTGTCACTCGGCATCGAAACAATGGGTAATGTTTGCACAAAGGTTATTGAAAGAAACACAACAATTCCTACCAAAAAGAGTCAGATTTTCTCAACCGCTGCTGACGGTCAAACCTCTGTTGAAATTCACGTTCTGCAGGGTGAGCGTGAGTTTGCTAAGGATAATAAATCTTTAGGAGTATTCCACCTGGATGGTATTGCTCCGGCACCCAGAGGAATTCCGCAAATCGAGGTTACTTTTGATATTGATGCAAACGGTATTGTTAATGTTTCGGCAAAGGATCTGGGAACCGGAAAAGAGCAGTCAATCGTTATCACCTCAAGCACCAATATGTCTAAGGATGATATTGAAAAGGCTGTTAAGGATGCTGAACAATATGCGGCTGAGGATAAAAAACGCCGTGAGGAGATTGATATAAGAAATGCTGCTGACCAGTTGGTTTATACTGCTGAAAAGACAGTTGCCGATTTTGGTGATAAGATAAGCGAGCAGGAGAAAAATGATATTAACACCGGAGTTGCTGATTTAAAAGAGGCAATTAAAGGTGACGATATTGAAAACATCAAGGCTAAGCAAGAAGCCTTGCAAAAAGCTGTTTATGCTGTTTCAGAGAAGGTTTACAAAGAAGCTCAGGCGGCACAGCAGGCTTCGGCTGATCCGAATGCCGGACAGCAGTCTGCAGAGGCTGATCCTAATGTTTATGATGCCGATTTTAAGGATGCAGAATAATAGTTGGTTTTTGTGGGCGGAAAACTCTGGTTTTCCGCCCGAGAGTTGTTACATAACAAGCGATTATAGGGGAGGTAAAACCCTTTGGCAGAAAAGAAAGATTACTACGAAGTCTTAGGTGTAGACAAGGGTGCAAGTGACGATGATATTAAAAAAGCCTATAGGAAAATGGCTAAAAAATATCACCCGGACCTTAATCCTAATAATAAAGAGGCTGAGCAAAAGTTCAAGGAGGTCAATGAGGCCTATGAGGTTTTGTCTGACAGCACAAAAAAATCAAGGTATGACCAGTTTGGGCATGCGGGGGTTGACCCTAATTTCGGTGCAGGCGGCCAAGGCGGCGGTTTCGGCGGGTTTGGAGATTTCGGAGATATAGGAGATATCTTTAGCTCGTTTTTCGGCGGCGGTTTCGGC
>JAUMXX010000017.1:0-20652 GCA_030535285.1 bacterium
AGATTTTAACCTTGAAATTGAAGATAAAGAATTTATTATCCTCGTAGGTCCTTCCGGTTGCGGTAAATCTACGACATTGAGGATGATTGCAGGTCTTGAAGAAATCAGTAGCGGTGAGCTTTATATTGACGGTAAACTTGTTAATGAAGTTGCTCCTAAAGACAGAGATATCGCGATGGTTTTCCAAAGCTACGCTCTTTATCCCCATATGACTGTTTTTGATAATATGGGCTTTGGTCTGAAACTTCGCAAAACTCCTAAGGCTGAAATTAAGCGTCGTGTTGAAGAAGCTGCAAGAATTTTGGATATTGAGCATCTGCTTCAGCGTAAACCGGCTGCACTTTCCGGTGGTCAGCGTCAGCGTGTTGCTTTGGGTCGTGCAATCGTTCGTGAACCTAAGGTTTTCCTTCTTGACGAACCGTTGTCAAACCTTGATGCAAAATTGAGGGCTCAGATGCGTACCGAAATCTCCAAACTCCATCAGAAATTAGGCACAACCTTTGTTTATGTTACTCATGATCAAACTGAAGCTATGACAATGGGTACACGTATCGTTGTTATGAGTGACGGTGTTGTTCAACAGGTTGATACTCCTCAAGAGTTGTATGATAATCCTAATAATATGTTTGTTGCAGGCTTTATCGGTTCTCCGCAAATGAATTTTATTAACGGTAAAATTACAAAAACCGGTGATTCACTGTTTTTTGAAATTGAAGATCAGCAAGATGATGACCGTGCACCTATTTCTGCAAGTCTTAAACTTCCTGCTGAAAAGAATGTTAATGGCTGTTTGGATGACTATGTCGGTAAAAATGTTGTTTTGGGTATCAGACCCGAACATATTTATGATGATGAGGCATTTATAAGTAAAAATCCCGACGGCGTAATCAAGGTTAATATTGAAGTTGTTGAGCCTATGGGTTCTGATAAGTATTTGTATTCTGTATTCGGTTCAGTCAATCTTATTGCAAGGGTTGAGCCTAGTTCAAACTCCCAACCCGGTGATACAATTGATATTGCTTTTGATCTTAGTAAGGTACATATCTTTGATGAAGAGACTGAGGTTTCGTTAACTAAATAATGATTATTTAAAACTCCGGTTATAAAAACCGGAGTTTTGCTTTTTTATGCGTTTAGTTAATATTGTAAAAAAAATGTAACTTTTTTATAAATAATATAATATATTCACTTGAAAAGAATGTGATTTGGGTGTAAAATGTTTATTAAGTGGATATGTGTAGAAAAAAACTGTTATAAAGGGGTTATAAAATGTCTAATCGACTTTTTCAGCGCTTTGTTCACCAAATTAAAGATACAATTGATCGTACAATCGGTGTTTTAGACGAAAACGGTGTTGTTATTTCGTGTAGCAATCTAAGTCTTATCGGGGAATCGCGTCAATCGGTTTTGGATTCTGTGCCTGAGCCTGCTTCAGAACTTGATTCTGATTTGTTTGTTATCGGTAATTATACATATAAAAAATGCGGCAGCGGAGATAAAATTGACTTTGTCCTTTTTGTTGAAGGCGTTGATTCTCAGGCAGCTAAGTATGTTGGTATTTTGGCGGTTTCATTGTTAAGTATTAAGTCTTATTATGATGAAAAATACGATCGTCGTAATTTTATTAAGAATGTAATAATGGACAACATTTTGCCGGGTGATGTGTATTTAAAGGCACGTGAGCTTCGTTTTAATAATGATGTGTGCCGCAATGTATTGCTGATACATGTTATCTCAAACGTTGAAGTTTCTGCGTATGATATTTTACAAAATCTGTTTCCCGATAAAAATAAAGATTTCATAATAAATATTAATGCAAACGATATTGCTCTTGTCAAAGAAACAAAACCTGATATTGAAATTAAGGATCTGGAGAATCTGGCAAGGTCTATTATTGATACGTTGTCGGGTGAGTTCTATATTCATGCTACTGTGGGAATAGGAACCACGGTTGACGGACTTAAAGATTTGGCTAAGTCATTTAAAGAAGCGCAGATTGCATTAGAAGTCGGAAAAGTTTTTGATACTGATAAGGAAATCGTTTGTTATAACAATTTAGGTATTGCACGATTGATTTATCAGCTTCCCACTACGCTTTGTGATACCTTTTTAAGAGAGGTTTTCAAGCGCGGTTCAATCGAAAGTCTTGACCAGGAAACATTGTTTACCATTCAGAAGTTTTTTGAAAACAATCTTAATGTTTCCGAAACCTCGAGGAAACTATTTGTGCATAGGAACACCTTGGTCTATCGTTTGGAGAAGATTAAGAAGATAACCGGTCTTGATTTGAGGGAGTTTGATCATGCAATAGTTTTCAAAATTGCGTTGATGGTTAAAAAATATTTGAATGCGGATCCGACTAAGTATTAATTGAAAGATGTGAAAGTAATGCAAACCGGTAATTTTTCAACCGAAAAGAAATCATCTGTTATTGAGTTTATCGGTGTTTCTAAAACCTATGAAAACGGAACACATGCTTTAGAGGATGTAAATATTAAGATTAATAAGGGTGAGTTTGTTTTTGTTGTCGGCACTTCGGGTGCAGGCAAGAGTACCTTTATGAAGTTGATAATGCGTGAGGAAAAACCGAATACCGGCAAAATTTTCGTTAACGGTTTTGAACTCAGCAGTTTAAGCAGGAAAAAAGTTCCGTTACTTAGAAGAACAATGGGAATTGTTTTTCAAGATTTCAGACTGATACCTAATTTGAATGTGTTTGATAATGTCGCTTTTGCAATGCATATTGTTGGCGCCAGTAATCGTGACATAAGAAAGAATGTATCTAGGGTCTTGAATCTGGTGGGATTAGGTGAAAAAGCACGCTGTATGCCGATGGAACTTTCAGGTGGTGAGCAACAGCGGGTGGGACTCGCCAGAGCTCTTGTGAACCGTCCGAGCATTATTATTGCGGACGAGCCCACGGGCAATGTTGATCCTAATATGTCTTACGAAATTGTTGAATTGTTGACAGAGATTAATAATCGTGGAACTACTGTACTTATGGTTACCCATGAGCATCAGCTGGTTCGTGATTTTAATAAGCGGGTAATTATGATTGAAAAGGGCCATATTATTGCCGATAATCAGGATGGAGGTATCATATGAAATTGCAGAGTTTAAGATATCTCACCGCTTCTGGTTTAAAAAATGTTTGGGTCAATAAGTTTATGACCCTTGCATCTGTAGGTACTTTGATTGCCTGTATGTCGATTATCGGTATGTCAATCATTCTCTCTGATAATGTCGACAAGGCTCTCGGTTCAATTGAAAAAGAGAATGTTGTAATGGTGTATTTTAATGATCTCAATTCTGTGCTTTACGGTTCTCAAGCGGAAAATTTTCTCGCAGGGGATGAGGATGCGACAAGTACTTTTGTAGACGCATCAAAGGTTTCTGATGATCAGTACCTTGTACATAATGAAGCCGAAGCACGTGCAGTTTGTGAAGAAATTTCCAAACTAGATAACATTGAATCTGTTGAGTATATTTCCAAGGAACAAGGACTTGATGGCGTTCTCGCTTCTATGAATCCAGCTCAGGCTGAATACTTCACTTTTTTAAAGGATGAGGCAAACGGTAACCCGTTATCTGACGGTGCAAGGGTTACTATGAGCGATCTTTCTTTATTCGGTGAGACCCTGCAAAAAATTGAGAGCGTTCAGGGAGTGTCTTCCACACAGTCGCACGGTGACCTTGCCGAAAAAATTTCGGCTATCAAACACGGTGTTACCGTTGCAGGAACCTGGATTGTTTCCATTTTGATTATCATTGCTTTGGTAATTGTTTCAAACACTATCAGGGTGACAATGTATAACAGAAAATTAGAAATTAGTATTATGAAGGCTGTTGGTGCGACCGATTCGTTTATTCGTTTACCGTTCCTGGTTGAAGGAATAACTATTGGTGTTACTTCTGCGGTAATAAGTACTGGGCTTCTGTATTTTATTTATAAGGCTGTGCTTGAAACCCTTAAGTCTGCTTTGAGTATAGGACAAGTTATCCCGTTTGCAGACTTTGTTTTGAGATTGCTGATATTGTTTATTGCAATCGGTGTTCTTTCGGGAATAATCGGAAGCGTTATTATGATTGGTAGATATTTGAAGAGAGAGGGAAGTGAATTTAGTGCGTTATAATCATGAAGATTCTACATCTTCAGTTTGTATTAGAAATGGTCTTAATTTCACTTCGTTTTTGAAAAAGACGGTTTCTGTCTTATTGGTTTTATCAATTTGTTTTATCTCAGTACATTTTTCTTTGTCTGCCTCATCGGCCTCGGTTGGTGATTTAAAAAACAATATTAATTATTTAACTCAAAAACAAAGCAAATTAAAACAAGAACTTGAGGGCGTAAAAGGTAAGAAGAATGAAGCAGAGAGAGAACAAAAACTGCAGAAACAGCTTGTTGAAAATATGCAATCACAGGTTGATGCCTGTAACAATCAGATTGCAAAACTAAATGATGAAATCGCAGAAAAGGAAAAACTAATTCAAGAGAAAGATGCTGAGCTTGCTGATACAAAATATGTTTTCAAACAGAGAATCAGGGCATTGTATATGAGTGGCGGAACTGTTTCGACACTTTCGATGCTTATGAATTCTGAAGACTTTTCTAATATATTGGCATCTGCTGAGTTAACAAGTGCGGTTTCAGCATATGATAATACTATTTGTGAAAAAATTGTTGAAAGTATGTCTGAAATCAATGCTGCTAAATCCCAGATTGAAAAGAAAAAGAAGGAACAGGTTGAAGCAAAGGCAACATTGTCAGCAAAGTTAAAAGAGTTAAACACCCAACTTGCTGAGATTAACCAGAATGTTTCGGATATTGTTCAGGATTACGATTCTTTGAGAGCATCTATTAAGGATTATGACAAGCAAATTGCTGCGGTTGAGGCGGAAATTAAACGCCTTAACACACCCGCTAATGTTAAATACAGCGGTGGAAATTTTGCTTGGCCAGTGCCCGGTTTTTATTATATTTCTTCGGGATTTGGTTATAGAAGCGGCACATATTCAGGGTTCCATTCAGGAACGGATATTGCGGGCTCGGGTATTTACGGCACGCCGATTATTGCGGCGGCTGACGGTGTTGTTGATATTGCTCGATACAGCAATAGTTACGGTTATTATGTAAAGATTTATCACGGTATAGCGAAAGACGGAAATTCATATTTTACGCTTTATGCTCATATGTGTAAAATGCCATCTGTAAGTGTTGGTCAAAAGGTTAAAAAGGGTGATGTTATCGGCTATGTCGGTTCTTCCGGATGGTCTACCGGCGCACATCTGCATTTTGGTGTTTATATTAACAACTCCGCTGTTAATCCCATGAGTCTATTCTAGATCATATAAAAGCAGACCGCTTGTGTTTTAAAAAAATTGGCGGTCTGCTTATTTTTATAAATCCTTATTTTTAATTGTCATAGTCTTCTAAAAGCGAAGTTAATTCAGATTCGGTATAAACAGTTATACCTTCTGAGAGCAGTTTTCTGTCTTTAATGGGAAGATCATATACATATGGGCTTTCAAGAACATATAGCGGTTCTTGCTTTTCTGCGGAAAATACAGCAATTTTATTGTTGTATTCCTTTATAATGAATTTAGTATCGGTATCAATTTCTGTTTGCTTTATTATTTGCTGTTTAATTTCTTTACCTTCGCTACGAAATTGCATTGTAAGTGTTATTACAGAAAAAACAAGCGCCAAAGCTGTTATAATACCGAATATAGTTTTACTTTTCATTTTCACCAATTCCTGCTACTTAATTTTTTAATATTAGTTTGGTCGCTTTTTGCAAAAATATACCGATTTTTATTTAATAATTGCTTCATAAATTATTTTGTAACAATACTGTAATACAAAAAAAATTTTTTTATGTTATACTTTTTATATTGGAGGTGTAATGAAATGGAAAATAATAGCTTTAATCCTGATGATTTCAGAATTGATAATATTATAAATAATCTTGAGAATAATGATGATAATGATATTTTTAATACGTCTGAGTTTAGTGTTGGTAAAACAGAGAATAATAATTTTGAAGATGTTGTTAATGAACCTCAAGAGAGAGGTTTGTGGTCTAAAATCAAATCATTCTTCAAACCAAAATCGTCGGGTGATAAAAAATTGAGCAAGGCTGAAAAGAAAGCGAAAATAGTAAGAACTGTTTTATCTGTTTTTCTTGTTTTTGTAATAACCGGTTGTTTGATTGTCGGTTCTTTTACAGTGTATGTTTTCGGCTTTGTTGATGATAAAATTCATGAAAATTTAGATGATTTAACATTAGATTACACTACCACCGTTTATGTTAAAGACAGTGAGTCGAACGAGTATGTTGAATATCAACGTTTACATGGCGGTGAGAACAGAATATGGATAAGTCTTGAAAAGATGCCTCAAGATCTTCGTGATGCATTTGTTGCAATTGAGGATAAAAGGTTTTACAAACATAATGGTGTTGACTGGAAAAGAACTGTTTCGGCGTTTGTTAATATGTTTGCTAACTATTATTCATCAAACCAGGGAGGTTCTACCATCACACAGCAACTTGTAAAGAATCTGACTGGTGATAATCAGCAAACTCCTATCAGAAAGATACGCGAAATAATGAGAGCGAGGTATTTGGAGGATAATTATTCGAAAGATACTATTTTAGAGTGTTATCTCAACACTATTTGTCTTGCTAACGGAATTTACGGGGTTGAGGTTGCTTCTAATTACTATTTTGATAAGAGTGTAAGTGAATTAACACTTAGTGAATGTGCTGCGCTTGCCGCAATGGCTAAGGAGCCGGAGAGATACCGACCCGACACAAAACCTGACAACAACAAAGAACGTAGGAATATAGTTCTCTCTGAGATGAAAAAACAAAAATTGATTTCAAAGAGAGAGTATGATTCGGCGACACAGGAAGAGTTAAATGTTATTGCGACTTCTGAAACCATTAATGAAATGACTGTAAACTCCTATTTTATTGATAGTCTGTATCATCAAGTTGTTGATGATTTAGTGGATGAGTATGGGTTTGACACTAAATATGCTGCCAATAATTTCTATAATGGCGGGTATAAAATCTATTGTACTCTCGATCCTGAGATTCAAACGAAGATGGAATCGGTTTATAAAAATGTTGATAAATATTTTTCACAATCAAGCAAGACTGATGCATCTGTTAAACCCGAATCTGCAATGACAGTTATTGATTATGACGGTAACATCTTAGGAATTGTCGGTGGAAAGGGTGAAAAGACAAAGAATTTGTCTCTTAACCGTGCCTGGTCATCACCGCGTCAGCCCGGTTCAACCATGAAACCGATAGGCGCATATGCTCCGGCACTTGAGTATAATATGATTACCTATTCGACGCTTGTTAACGATTCAGCCATCTCACGCTTTTATGATAACGGTAAATCCGGACCTAAAAACTGGTACGGGTACTATGGTGGAAATACAACTGTACAAAAGGCATTAGAGCGTTCTGTTAACACCATTCCGTGTAAATTGGTTCAGCAACTGACCGTTGAAAAATCGTTCAACTTCCTTACTAAGAATCTTGGTATAACCACTTTGGATGAAAGTAATGATAAAAATCTCTCGTCTTTGGGATTGGGAGGTTGTTACTATGGAATTACAACTACCGAATCTGCCGCTGCTTTTGCAACATTCGGTAATTTTGGCAGATATTATGAACCTTCGACATATGAGGTTGTTAAAAATCAGCATGGTGAAACGGTTTTGGAAAAAGATACAACTCCTTTTTCGGCAATGGGTGAAGATACAGCTTGCATTATGAACCATCTTCTGAGAACAGTTGTTACAGGAAGTCAGGGAACAGGTAGTGGCGCTGCTTCCTATAGCAGCATGCCGGTTTATGCAAAAACCGGTACCTCGAGTGAGTCTAACGACCTGTGGTTTGTTGGCGGTACACCGTATTATGTTGGTTCTTGTTGGTATGGGTTTGATACTCCTGAGGAAATTCGAAACGGTGCATCCGCACTTAATATTTGGAAAGCGGTTATGCGACAACTTCATACCGGTTTAAAATATAAAACATTTGAAGACAGTGAGTATGTAGTACGAAGGTATTATTGTGCAGAAACGGGAAAACTTGCAACTTCCGGATGCGGAAATGTTGCTGTCGGTTGGTATAAAACTTCGTATTTACCTTCAACCTGTTCGTCCCACGGTGGCACAGTACTTGGGGCGGTAACCGGTAATGGTATACCGTCCAGTTCAAGTTCCGGTTCCGGTTCTTCTGTGACTAAACCGCCATCAAAGCCATCGCAAAGTTCCAGCCAGAGCAGTTCCGGAAACTCTTCATCTGTTGTATCTTCTAAACCTACTGAATCGTCGGCCGTTTCGTCCGGCAGTTCTGAAACGGTTTCGGATGAATCTTCACTGTTGCCATCCGGCAGTGAGAATAATACAAGTCATGAAAGTTCACAGTAGCTTATTTAAAAATCCGGAATAGAGTATTCCGGATTTTTATTTTTCTTTAGGTTGCTGTTTTTCAAGTAACACTTGACAAATTCACATATTTAGGGTATATTATATGTAATATTTTGTGAATGTTGTTGATTGAATTGAATAGTTCAGAAAACTTTAACTCAATTTTGTCTGATCATATAGCACTTGTTAAATCAAGGGTGCTGTTATTTTGTAATAATAAGAATGATTTTGATGATTATTTGCAAGAAGGGTTGCTTGGCCTGTCAGATGCTGTCAAAGCATACAATTCTGAAATGAATTGTTCATTTGAGTCTTTTGCAAAATTGTGTATTGATCGCAAACTTATCGCAATGTTGCGTTATGACAATAAGAAAAGCAGAATCCCGCCAGCCTTGTTTTCGGATTCTGACGTTGATTTGGTACTTAATTTTTCTGATAATCCTGAGGATTATTTTGTTAACTATGATAAGCTTGTTGATGTTACTAAATTGACCGAGATTGGTTTGTCGGGTTTGGAACGCGATGTTTTAAATAAATTTATTTACGGTTATAATTTTACCGAAATATGTGAAATGCTTAAGGTTTCTAAAAAAACAGTTTATAATGCATTTGGCCGTGCAAAAAAGAAAATTACTTCATATTTTCACGCTTAAATATGCATATAAATATATGCCTTCGTAGCTCAAGGATAAGTCAGAGCATTGTTTTTCAAAGATGTCGGTGCAATTCCGTCCAAGGCAACTATTAATTATCAAGAGAGGTAAATGAAATGTTCGAAGACAAGACATTAGTATGCAAGGACTGTGGGGAAGAATTCGTTTTCACTGCAGGTGAGCAAGAGTTTTACGAGTCTAAGGGATTTGTAAACGAGCCGCAGCGTTGCAAAGCATGTCGTGACGCACGCAAGAATGCAAGCAGAGGTCAAAGAGAAATGCATGAAGCTGTTTGTGCAAATTGCGGCGGTGTAGCAAAGATTCCTTTCCTTCCGCGTGACGATCGTCCTGTTTATTGCAGTGAGTGTTTCGCAAAAATGAAGGAAGAATAATTTAGTTTCTTTGCGCAATTTTTGGTTTTGGGGAGTTTCACATCTAGTTGGTAGTTTCAGTTGTCTTTGGAAAGCATATTTTGTTTTTGACAGGGTATATTTCTTCTGAAATGTTTTACTAACCGTTGTTTAACGGTGACTTTTTCCTCAAAAAATGCCGGAGTCTGATTTATACAGACTCCGGTTTTGTTTTTTATTGGTTAATGCTTATACATCTTTTTCAAAAAAAGTCATATTCAATAGCTGAGAATAATAATATTTAACAGTAATGTTTTCTAAAAGGAGAAAGATGATGAATATAACAAAATCACCAATTTCAGTGTCAGAGATTGTTTACAGACAGAATATTGAACATAGCATTGATACAGATTTCACTCTTCCTGATTACTGTCCTGATATTTCAAGAGTGCTTAAATGCAGAATTAAACCGCGAATAATTTCGAAAGCGTTTAACAGTTCACAGATAACTATTGATGGAAATGTTTCATTTAATCTTATCTATGCCGATGAAGAGAATAAAATATGTAATTATGAATGGGTTTTTCCGTTTTCCAAGACAATAGATATCGGAAAGAATATTGAAGTCTGCTCAGCACAATTGAATGTTAGAACAGAATACATGAATTGTCGCGCCGTAACACCGAGAAAAATGGATATACACGGTGCGTTATCCATAAGCGTTTGTCTAACCGGTAAAAAGGTTGCAGAAGTTATTTCTGATATACAGCGTGAGGATATTAATAAAAAATGTTCTGTTGTCAATTTCACAAATCCCTTAAACTTTGCAGAAAAATATATAATAATTGAAGAGGAAATAGCTCTCGCTCAGGCCGGTGATTCATATTTAAACATTTTAAGGTATGATACGATTGCGATAGCAAATGATTGTAAAATAGTCGGCGGAAAGGCGGTAATAAAGGGAGAGTTAATTATTAATGCTCTCTATTCAACCGAGTCTAACGGAGGTACAGAATGTATTAAAAATACAATTCCTTTCTCGCAGATTGTTGATATTGATGGAATTGGCGACGAATGTGACTGTGAAGTGAAAATTGATGTAACCTATGCTGAACTCAAACAAAACTCCAATTCCGGTGAAGGTGCATCTTCAATAGCAGTTGATGCAAAATTACATATGGTTGTTTCGGCTTATTGCAAAAGTGAAGTTCCTGTTGTGTTTGATGTATTCTCAACCGACTATGATTTAGACGTTAAACGGGAAGAGGTTGTGTTTGAACGGCTTATTAGCAAGATTAATGAGCGTTTTATCTGCAATAAGAATGTTGATGTTAGAGAAATTCCAATAAGTTCGGTTGTTGATTTATGGTGTGAGTCAAATCTCACTTCGGTTAGAAACACTGATAATCAGATGGTAATAAACGGAACTGTAATCATATGTGTTTTAGCCTATGATATGGATATGATGCCGGTTTATTTTGAAAAACCGGTTGATTACGAATATACAAATATTTTGAATGAGTGTCCGACGATGCTCAGATGCGATCCTGATGTTGATGTAATTTCTGTTAACTATTTGCTTAACGATAATCACAGTGTTGATGTCAAAGTAGAGTTGAGTATCGGTACTGTTGTATTTGATGTCAACAAGACTACTGTGCTGACCGATGTTACTGTAAATGAGGATTCGCCAAAGAAGAAAAACAATGATATAGCTGTATATGTATACTATGCAAACCGCGGTGAAGAAGTCTGGGATATTGCCAGACGGTATAATACATCACCTGAGGCGATAATACTGGCTAATGAAGATACTAATGAAATACTTGAGAGTGATAAAATGCTCTTGATTCCTTGTAAATAACAAAAAATCCTGTCGAAAATATTCGACAGGATTTTTTTTGGCGCGCTTGAAGGGACTCGAACCCCTGACCCACTGCTTAGAAGGCAGTTGCTCTATCCACCTGAGCTACAAACGCATTTCAAAAACCTTGAATAGTATATCACAACAAGTTTGTATTTGCAAGAATAATTTATGAATAAATATTGATTTTTAAATTACTCACTGTCAGGATATTAACTATTTATGATATTTTGCTTTATTTTGTTTACAAATTGAGTTAAATAGATTAATATTTTATTAACAAAAATTATTATTGTTTAAGGTACAATTACTATATATAACCAGCGAAGGAGGATAACTATGTCTGACGGTAAGATTTTAATTGTTGATGACGATAGTAACATTTGTGAGTTATTAAGGCTGTATCTCGAAAAAGAAGGTTTCACTACGTTTATTTCCAACGATGGCGAGAGTGCGGTCAGAAATTTTGATGATTATAATTGTGATTTGATTTTGCTTGATATAATGCTTCCTAAATTGGACGGTTGGCAGGTGTGCCGCGAAATCAGGAAGAAATCTGATGTCCCGATTATTATGATCACAGCAAAAGGTGAAACGTTTGATAAAATATTGGGATTAGAATTGGGCGCAGATGATTATATATCTAAACCCTTCGATTCAAAAGAGGTAGTAGCGCGAGTTAAAGCTGTTTTGCGAAGGGCAAATTTAAATAATAATGACGAAAAAAAGGTTGTTCAATTTGATAAATTGACAATCAACATAACGAATTATGAGCTTATAGTCGACGGTCAACAGATTGATACACCGCCGAAGGAACTTGAACTTGTATATCACCTTGCGTGTAATCCGAATCGTGTTTATACACGTGATCAGTTGCTCGATGAAGTTTGGGGATTTGATTATTACGGTGATTCAAGAACGGTAGATGTTCATGTAAAACGACTCAGAGAAAAACTTGAGGGCGTGTCTGATGAGTGGTCTTTGAAGACGGTTTGGGGCGTCGGCTACAAATTTGAATCTAAAAGCAAGATATAACTAAGGATTTTTTTGTGATGAAAAACGGACTTTTTAAAAAATTTTATATAACGACTGTTATTTCGGTTGCAATCTGTTTCTCATTGTTAATGGTGCTTACCTATGCGCTTTCAAGCAGTCATCTTTCTAACGAAAAGCAGGAATTGCTCAGTGAGAACTGTAAGATTATATCTTCGACAACAACAAAAATAGTCGGAACTGTAAATTTCAGACAGTATATTTCAAGTGTTATTTCTGTACTCTCAAGTTCAATTGATGCAGACATCTTTGTCACCGATGTTAATGGGAATACTTTTATTTGCAGTTGTTCAGAGTGGAATAATAAAAATTACTGTACACATTCGCAGTCTAAAATTTCGGAAAAAATATTAAAAAAAACACTGGCAGGTGAATACTACGAATGTGGAAATTTTCAAGGCAAATACAAGCAGATTCATTATACATACGGTTATCCGCTTTATAATTCCGCAGGTGAGGTTATAGGGGCAGTTTATGCGTCGTCTCCGGCCTCTAATCAGCGGGTATATTTAAATGGGTTCATAAAAATATTCTTCTTTTGTAGTGCGGTTTCACTTGTGTTTTTGCTAATTATGGTTTATGCGGTAACCTCGAGGTTTGTCAGACCTCTTAAACTTATGTCACAGGCTGCTAAAAAAATGGCACAGGGTGATTTTTCGCAACGAATAATAGTTAATTCTAATGATGATGAGGTGGGTGAACTTGCCAATGCATTTAATGATATGACTAATGCCTTAGTTAAGATTGAGGGTACACGCCGTAGTTTTATTGCAAATGTTTCTCATGAACTTCGCACTCCCATGACAACTATCGGCGGATTTATTGACGGTATTATCGACGGCACTATTGAAAAGGACAGGCATGAGTATTACCTATCCATTGTTTCCGCAGAGGTAAAACGCTTGACTGCACTAGTTTATTCTATGCTTAGTCTGGCGTCACTTGAGTCGGGCGAGATGAAACCAAATTTAGAAACTGTTGATATTCACAATGTAATCTGTACTACACTAATTTCTCAAGAACAACGTATTGAACGACAGTCAATCAGTGTTGAGGGAATTGATAGTGTTGATGAGGTAAATGTGGTTGCCGACAGCGGATTGATTCATCAGGTAATGTATAATCTTATTGATAATGCAATAAAATTTACATTACCGGGGGGTTATATAAAGTTTAGTTTTGAAAAAACTGAAAAATATGTTAAAATTATTATACGAAACAGCGGTGAGGGAATTAAAAGCGAAGATCTGCCGTTTGTTTTTGAAAGGTTTTACAAGGGTGATAAATCCAGATCGGTTAACAAAAACAGCACCGGGCTTGGATTATATATAGTTAAGACCATTATAGAAATTAATAAGGGAACTGTTTCGGTTGCCAGCAAAGAAGGGCAATATACTGAATTTACTGTAAGTCTTTTATTAGCATAAAATTTTGATAAAGTAGGGATTATTTGTGAATGAATTTGAGAAAAAACATGATTTGGATGAGTCTCAGGCTGTTGATGCAGCACAGCAGGAGATTTTAACAAGCGCTTTTGAATCAACCGAGACGGTTGATTCAGTTGAGCAGATAAATGATACGATGGATGAAACCGTCAATGCAGACTCTATTTATGATAACAATAAAGTTCAGTCTGATTCAGCCGATTTGATTAGTAACACACATTCCGACACTAACGAGTCGGCAGATTATTCTAAAAATAAATTAAATGAAAATGTGATTCCTGAAAAAATTTCTGCTGAAAAGGCATCATCGACAGGAGTTAAGGTGTTTTGTGTTATTCTTGCAATTGTCTTAGTTATGAGTGTTTGCTTGACTGTAGGATATATCACGGGAACAAACTATAGTAATTTCTCCAACAAATCTTCTGCCTCTTTAAATCTTGAATCTAAACCTAAAGATGCGGACACTTTAAACGATGCTCAAATTTATGATAAAGTCAGCAGTTGTGTTGTTTCGGTTATGGTTTACAACAGCAAATCGTCTTCACGCGTGTTGGCTAGCGGCATTATTTATAATAAGGATGGATATATTATAATAAATGATCATATTTATGCCAACATTCAGTCACCACAGTTTCTTGTTACAACTAAAGACGGAACAGAGTATAAGGCAGAGTATGTCGGTGGGGATATCAAAAGTGATATTGCGGTTTTGAAGATAAATGCAGGTTCTCAACTAACACCCGCTACCTTCGGTGATTCTTCCCAGGTCGTTGTAGGGGAACAGGTATCGGCTGTTGGTTATTCTGGTGCCTCACAGACTACCGCTTTGATTGCTTCCGGCATTGTTAACGCTAGTGAAATCAGATTTAACAACAGTTCTGCTTATTCGGAAAAATACATTCAAACCGATATCGCAACTAACACAGTCGGTTCGGGTGGAGCACTTTCAAATGTTTACGGACAGATAATAGGCATAACAGCTGCAAGAAAATTTGATAATGAACAAACAACCGTAACTCTTGCGGTTCCGACTACAACTATTGCTGCAGTTGCACAATCATTAATCACTGATGGCAGGGTTGTGGGAAGGGCAAGACTGGGAATAAATTACACCTTTGTTGACAGCGTTTATTCCGAACTTAATCAATACCCTGTGGGAGTTTATATCGTTTCAATTTCTTCTGATAGCAATCTAAGCAATACCGATGTAAAGGAAGGCGATGTTATCACTTATATCAATGATACGAAAATTACTAATAGTGAAATAGTACTTGATATAATTGAAAACTGCAATGCCGGAGATGTTGTTAATCTCACGGTGTATAACAAGGATAATGATACCACTAAAAACTATTCTGTAAAACTTGCAGAGGATACCGGTAGTTCCAGTTATACCGATCTGCCGGTTGAAGATGATGATATTGATTCCGATTCATCTCAGTCTGAGGATGGTCAATATAAAAAAGAGTTTGACTTTCCTTTAGGTGAGTAAAAGGATATACTTGCTGAAATTTATGAAATACTAAAATCTCCCGCACCCGAGTTGATTCTCGGTTGCGGGAGATTTTTGATTAAGTAATATAAAATTGTAAAAAAGACGTATTTTTTTACTTTGAAATTTAAGCATCGATAATTTTCTTGATGATCTTGAGTCTGGAAAATTCTTCACGTTCACGCTCTTCCAAAGCGGAGGAAATTGTTTTGGTCTGTTTGCTAAAGGAAGGGATGATGATATTTTTTAGGGCATTAGCACGCTTTTGCGTTTTACCCAAACCGTCAGCCAGTTTGAAAACAGCGCTTTCAATCTCTGCAAGTTTGACGGTTAAAATTTTAGCACGGTTAAACGATTCAAACGCTTCATTTACCGCCATAGAGGTTCTATGGTATCCGAAGTAATTTTTGTTTTCTGCGGGTGTATAATTAATAACCGGCAGTTCAACACCCATTATACTTTTTGATGAAAGTTCAATCCGGTTATCAATTTCAACCGATTCGGCAAGATCATCAATAACACCGCTAGACATATTCGCGCGTTCCAACGCCTTATATGCCAGGGAATAGGTATTATTAATTTCAATACGGAGTTGCTTGGCGGAGTCAACAAGTGAAAGTGTTTGTCTAATTAAAATATTGCGCTTGCGGTCAAGAAGGTCGAACCCGACATTAGAGAGTTCTAACAGTTTGTTGACCCTCATTAAGTTTCCCTTTGTGGGTGATAGTTGTGTTGACACTGCCGCTACACCTCCTATGAATTATTTGCTTGCCGCTGTATCAAAATATTTTACTAAAATCTCCTCGCTGACACGGTCAAGTTCGCCGCGCGGAAGACTGGTCAGAATTCTCCAGCCTAAATCAAGGGATTGCTCAATTGTTCTGTTTTCGGTTTCGCCCTGCACCAGAAATTGCGACTCGAAATTTTTGCCAAATTCAATATACTTTTTATCAATATCAGAAAGTTCATCTTCACCGATAACAGAGGCAAGAGATCTAGCATCCTGAACCTTTGCATAGGCTGCAAAAAGTTGGTTAGCAAGCGGCGCATGGTCTTCACGTGTGAAGCCTTCACCGATACTGTCTTTCATTAACCTTGAAAGACTTGGTAAAATGCTAACGGGAGGATATATGCCCATACCGTCAAGCGAACGGTCTAAAACTATTTGACCTTCGGTTATATATCCCGTAAGGTCGGGGACAGGGTGGGTAATATCGTCATTAGGCATGGTTAAGATCGGTATTTGAGTAACAGAACCGGATTTACCTTTTATCATTCCTGCACGTTCATACAGTGATGCAAGATCTGAGTATAAATATCCGGGAAAACCCTTTCGGCTTTGGATTTCTCCTTTAGAAGAACTGTATTCTCGCAGCGCTTCGCAATAAGCAAACATATCGGTCATAACAACCAGAATGTGCATATCTTTTTCAAAGGCGAGGTATTCGGCGGCTGTTAATGCGCATCTGGGGGTAATAGTTCTTTCAATGATGGGGTCATTTGAGAGGTTTAGAAACATAACAACATGTTGTAAAACACCCGATTCCTCAAAGGTCTTTTTAAAGTAATCGGCAACACTGTTTTTAACACCCATCGCCGCGAAAACAACAGCGAAGTTTGTGTTGGATTCGTTTGCAATTTTTGCTTGTCTGACAATTTGAGCGGCTAATTCGTTATGCTTCATACCGTATCCGGAGAAGATAGGAAGTTTTTGCCCTCTTATAAGTGTTGTAAGGGTGTCGATTGAGGAAATACCTGTATTAATGTAGTTTTTCGGATAAATTCTGGATACAGGATTTATCGGTGAGCCGTTTATATCTCTTGAACATTCAGAGTATATTTCACCTAAATTGTCAATAGGATGACCGGCACCGTTAAAAATTCGTCCAAGCATTTCACCTGAGAGTTTTTGTTCAAACGGACGACCATTTAATCGGGTTCGGGTATTTGTAAGTGAAATACCGTTTGTGCCTTCAAAGACTTGTACAACAGCACGTTTGCCATCAAGTTGAATAATTCTGCCGGTACGGGTTGTTGAGTCGTCGAGTTTAAATGTGACAACCTCTTCATAACCGGCGTCTTCGACATCATCCAAGATGACAAGTGAGCCGGATACTTCGCTTAAACCTATATATTCCTTTATCATAATATCAAATCCTTAAGCAGAGATAAGTTTATTAATAACTGTGTCGATTTCATCTATATATTCGTTTAATAATTCGGGATTGCTGTTGGGAATATCATATTTGATCCTGATCAATTTCTCATAAATTCCGGTTTCTTCAAGACTGCGTATTGGTTTGTTTACGGCAAGCAGTTTCTTTGCTGATTCATATAAGTGGACAATAGTCTTCATCATTAAAAACTGTTTATCAAGCGGAACATATGTGTCTTCGGAATGATATGCATTTTGCTGCAGAAATCCGACACGAATAACCTTTGCAATATCAATAACTAATTTTTGATCATCAGGGAGAACGTTTGCACCGATTAATTTAACAATTTCGATCAACTGACTTTCTTGACCGAGAATTTGCATAATAATTTGTCTGCAGTGCATAAATGATGGGTCTACAGTATTGTTATAATAATGTGCTAAGAGATTGTCATATTCACTGTAACTGTCAACCCAATTGATTGCAGGGTAGTGACGTGCATATGCAAGTGATTTGTCAAGTGCCCAGAAAACATTTGTAAAGCGTTTTGTGTTCTGTGTTACGGGCTCGGAAAAGTCTGAACCTTGGGGCGAAACAGCACCGATTATGGT
Organism: bacterium; assembly: GCA_030535285.1. Lineage (GTDB taxonomy): Bacteria > Bacillota > Clostridia > Oscillospirales > Acutalibacteraceae > JAUMXX01. The sequence continues at coordinate 18,074 of JAUMXX010000017.1, forward strand.
AATTGATCCTTCGTTATCAGCTAATGTTGTAAACCTACCGGCGCGTTCATAGAAAGCTGCAAGGCGGGAAGGGAGATAAGCAGGGAATCCCTCTTCTGCAGGCATCTCCTCAAGTCTGCCTGATATTTCACGGAGTGCTTCTGCCCAACGTGAAGTTGAATCAGCCATCATGGCAACAGAATAGCCCATATCCCTGTAATATTCTGCAATAGTGATTCCGGTATACACAGAAGCTTCTCTGGCAGCAACAGGCATATTAGAAGTGTTTGCAATCAAAACTATTCGGTCTGTTAGTTTTCTGCCTGATCTCGGGTCGGTTAATTCACAGAATTCATTTAGAACCTGTGTCATTTCATTACCGCGCTCACCGCATCCAACATAAATAATAATGTCGGCATCGCACCATTTGGCAAGCTGGTGCTGGGTCATAGTTTTTCCCGTGCCGAATCCGCCCGGTATGGCAGCAGTGCCACCTTTAGCAATTGGTAATAAAGTATCAATAACACGCTGACCTGTTATAAGAGGGATGTTACAAGGCTTGCGTGATTTTATAGGTCTTGGAAGTCTGATGGGCCATTTTTGACATAAGGTAATTATGTGTCTGTTTCCGTTAGAATCCTCAATTTCACAGATCCTGTCATGTATTCTGTAAGGTCCGCTGTTAGCGGCATAAACAACCGTTCCGCTTATATTGGGTGGAATCATTATCTTATGCATAATACTTAGGGTTTCGCTGCATTGGGCAATAATTTCACCGGGGAAGACGGCTTGGCCTGCCTTAATGAAAATTTCGGTATTCCATAACTTTTTTTCATCAAGTGAAGACAAACCAATGCCTGTTTCAATGAAGGCTCCTGAGATATCTTCAATATTTTTGAGTGGGCGTTGAATACCGTCAAATATATTTGACAGCATACCCGGACCGAGTAAAACAGACATAGGCGAACCGGTTGGCTCAACAGGTTCACCGGGTTTCAGACCGGTCGTTACTTCATAAACCTGAATAGTAGTAAGTTTATCATCAATACTAATTACTTCACCAATTAAACGGTTATTTCCGACATAGACCATTTCTTGCATTTTAAAGTCTTTTGAATTGGCTACGGTGACAACCGGACCGTTTATACCAAATATAACATTTTTGGACATACAAAATCCTCCAAAGAAAAATCATAAGCAATCAATCAGATATAGTGAGTCCGGAATTCTCTGAAAACCACCTTTTTTGCTCATCGAAGCGTGCGTCAAGCGTATCGTTGATAAAGATGGTACCATCGGCATTGATAGCGGACAACCCACCGATTATGATGGATGGGTCTTCTTTTAAACTTATGCCGCTGCACGCTTTTTGTACGACGGTTGCTGCGGTGACGTCACCCGGCTTTATAAAAACAGTTAGGGTCTTGTCATTGAGTTTTAACAAAGCATTTTTAATACTTCGTGAGATAAATTCCTCATATGCTTTAGTTTTGCAAAAACTATAAAGTTTTTCTGAAACAGAATTAAAGATGCTGTCTGAAATTTGATTTCGGTGGAGAATAACTTTTTTGTTATATTCATAAAGTTGTTGTGACAATTCGTTACCGTTATTCTTTTCAAGTTCAAGAGTTTTCTGCTTCATGTAGTCATAACATTCTCTAAGCGCTTCATCCTCAGCCGTCTGAATTTCTTTATCAATAATCTCTTTTGTTTCGGCCTCAATTGATAATTTCTGATCCTCGGCCTCTTTGGTGATTAATGAAACAAACTTATTAATTTTATTTTGCTTTATCAAATGAAACACCACCTAAAATTTAATCCCGACAGCGTCGCGTATACATCGTAAAATGGAGTTGTCGCCGCCTTTATCACCGTGGCGGTCGGGAATTTCAACAATCAACGGTCTGCTGTTGTTTAATCTATAACTGTCAACCAGGTCGGCACACAGGTTACATAGTTTGTTTGTCAACAACACGATACCGATATTTTCATTTTTAGTTGCTTCAATCAGAGCAGACTCGGCCGATTCTTTGGTTTCGGCAATTACACCCTGAATTCCCGCAAGCCGCATACCCATAATAGTGTCATGGTTATCACTTATAAGTAGAAACTGCATATTATTACTCCGGATTATTGTTAAGAGAGTGTCGGGAGAATAATCAAGAATGCAATAATAAATCCGTAAATAGCAACGGCTTCGCCGAGTGCGACAAAGATCATTGATTTACCGAATGATTTTGGATCCTCAGCAACAGCACCTATTGCAGCCGGAGCACCCGATGCCAATGCAATACCGGCACCTATTGCAGCAAGACCAATAGCAATACCGGCACCGATATAACTTAATCCGGTTGCCAAAGAATCGGTTGTGGTAGCGGGTTCGCTTGAATCAACTGTTTCTGCAACGGTGGTTTCAGTTGTATCGGTTTCGGCTGCAGAAGCAATAGCGCAAAAAGCAAAACACATTACAAGGCATACGGTCAACACAAGTAAATGTTTGAAGAATGCTTTTTTACCGCTATGGGTTGAACTCATAGTTTTAATAGCAACAAAAACTGAAAATACCAAAGAAAGAAGCGGAAGGGCAATTGCAAGAATTA
>JAUMXX010000017.1:20696-21026 GCA_030535285.1 bacterium
TGAAAGTGTAGACATAATATTCTCTCCTCAAAATTTTTATTGAATTTTATCTGATAAAACCTTAACAGGTCTAAAAGGTGTACCGTCGCCATCATAAAAACGGCTGAACATTTCATAAAAGTTTAATCGCAGCACCTGGATACCGACCAAGAGTCCCTCTAAAACAATAACAAAGATATTTCCGAAGACGAGTATTATTATTCCGGCAGTACCGCCCAGTATTTCTGCGAGGGCATTAAATGTTGTCATCATACCGACATGGATGAGTATGAAGGCGCCAACCCTAAGAAAACTCAATGTATTCGACAAATAACTTAAAATAACTTCAAA
>JAUMXX010000069.1:0-2601 GCA_030535285.1 bacterium
AATCCTTTGCGGTTGTCTTGGTATCAAGCAGAAAATTATAAATAGTATCTGCTGCAGCAGGGAAAATGTCAAGAGAACACCATAAATTTTTTGAAATTATTCACTTATAGCCGCTTTTATGTTAGAATTAAAATATAAAGATTTGGCGGTGAACTATGAAATTACTGAAAGAAAATGAAGATTTTATTTATGATTTTATAAAAAACGAATTGCGTTTTTATCCCAGTAGCAACAATAAGTTTTTGTTACCCTTTTCAATCAATCGTCCTTTTGTTGTTTATGATGTTTCTCAAATAACCGATGAACAAGCAGATTTGCTCTATGAATTAGCACCGACAGCTCTTGCTAACTGTCTGCCAAACGGTTATCAGCTATATGCAATAGACTGGTTTCATAATTTTATATTATATGATCCCAGAAATCCCGAAAATATGCAAAGTAATGAACCGGCTACACCACAGTTTAACAAAGACGGCATTGCCTACTTTAACGGCTTCTATCCCGACGGAGACTACTACTTTTTTCTGGATAAATATGGTGCTTTCGGTTATCTGTCTCATCCTTGGCGCAAAGAAGTCTGGATCTACGGTGAACCTCTTATAAAGGAATTTGAAAAAATATATAAACAAATAGGTTTTATACCTAAAGCCAGTATCAAATAATTATTACCCCTGCGAAACAAAATGTTGTTCGCAGGGGGGTGGAAGTGTTTATTTTCCGGCAATATAATGTTCAGATATCATTGAGCTTAGGCTTATTTTATGCTTGAAAATTAACTACATGTGCAATTGATGGGATGCTTCCGCCTTGCAAAGAAGAGGTTGGTGACATTAAGGCACCGGTTGCGCAGAAAAGTATATTTTTATATTTTCCAATTCGCATTTTAGTTAAAATTTCAGAGCATAGAACGGCGGCTGAGCAACCGCAGCCTGACCCACCGGCATGAACATCCTGACTTTTGAGATCGTAAATCATTAACCCACAGTCGTTGTGAAGATTGGATATAGGCATATTTTCTCTAATCATTATTTGATTCAGAAGTTCGCTTCCGACAACACCCAGATCGCCGGTCAAAATAAGATCATAATCCTTTGCGGTTGTCTTGGTATCAAGCAGAAAATTATAAATAGTATCTGCTGCGGCAGGCGCCATTGCTGCCCCCATGTTGTTCATGTCTTTTACATTGAGGTCAATCATTTTGCCGATCGAAACGGCCTTTATTTTTGGAGAACCGTTCTCCTTTGATAAAATAATTGCGCCCGAACCGGTTACTGTCCACTGACTTGTGGGTGTGCGTTGACCTCCGTATTCCAGAGGAAATCGAAATTGCCTTTCGGCGCTGCAGAAATGAGATGAGGTTACAGAAACTGTTTTTTCAGCAGCTCCGCTTTCAATTGCTAATGCTGCCATAATTGTTGACAGCGCCATGGTTGAACACGCTCCGTACATCCCTACAAATGGGATTTCAAGGTCTTTTAAGCCAAAAGATGATCCGATACATTGATTGAGAAGATCGCCTGCAAAAATAAGGTCTATATTTTTCTCGGTGAGTTTGCTTTTTTGCAGCGCTGCTGTAACACTCAGTTTTTGAAGTTTACTTTCTGCTTTTTCAAAAGAATCCTCGCCTAAAAGTTCATCGTTATAAATACTGTCGAAACTGTTTTTTAAGGGACCCTCGCCTTCTTTTTTGCCGACAACTGATGCATAACTTAATACCGAAATTTCACTGTCGAGCAAAATTGTCTGCTTTCCGATTTTTTTTGACATTTCCTTCCTCCTGCATAGTTAAATTTATATGGTTTGTTATTTAGAAAATATTGTGTAGGTCCAACAGATTAAACCGTAAGTTGCACCGGCGACGGTTTTAAACGCAACAATAGGTCCTGCGACGGTAAACATCTTTGCGCCGAGGACAAAGCTTTCTGCTTGTGTCAACTTAGGACCTAATAGTTTGCAAAAATATTTACATCAAAATGGCGGTGTATGATGAAATAAAGTGAGGCATAATATATGAAAAAACAATATGAAGCTTATTATTCGGAATACTGGGCTTGGTTTTGGTTATTTCTATCTATTGTTTTTTGTGTTATTATTACAGTATTTTCTGTCTGGTATTTAGAAACGATTTCACTGACTTTTATTATTGTGTCCTCAATCTGTGTAATTATTTTCTTTCTTATGTTCGTAAAAACCAAAAGAGAAACCGGTATTGCTGTTGAGATTATTGACGATATTTTAATTCTACACAAGAAAGAAACTATTTCTATTCCAATAAAGGATATTCAAAGAATTGATGTTCATAATGCAGATGGTTCATTCGACATCCTCGTTAAAACCGCAAATAAAAAATATTCAATGCATTGCTTTATTAAAGAACAACGTCAAAAGAAAACTCTGTTTATTGATTATCTTAAAAACAACAATATTAAAGTTAAAACCTATGATTTACTATAACGAAGGCTCGCCAATTGGCGAGCCTTCGTTTGTTAAAATAATGTGGTGATCCAATAAATAATCCCGTAAACCACACTTGCAACGGCACCATACACGATGACCGGTCCTGCGATGGTGAACATCTTTGCACCGAGTCCTAAAACCCAG
>JAUMXX010000069.1:2611-5491 GCA_030535285.1 bacterium
ATTAGTATGCAAAAACATTTACATCAAATCGGTGGTATGGTACAATGAAATAAAGCGAGGTGGAACATATGAATAATTTACAAAAACGAAAATCCATCCGCATCGAAAATTACGATTATTCCACACCAGGAGCGTATTTTATTACAGTCTGCGTTCATAACAGAAAGCCTATTCTATGGAACGTAGGGGCGGCAACCTGCCGCCCGAATCTATCAAAAATCGGCTCTATGGTGGAAACGGCAATTTTGCAAATTCCGAAACATTACCCTATGGTGTCTGTAGATAAATACTGTGTTATGCCCGACCATATTCATATGATTCTGTCAATCCATACCAACGAGAACGGGCGGCAGATTGCCGCCCCTACGGTGTCGACGTTGATTGGACATATGAAACGGTGGGTTTCTATGCAGATTGGTTATTCCGTTTGGCAAAAATCGTTTATTGATCGTGTAATAAGAAACGAGAAAAGTTATCATGCTGTTTGGGAGTATATAGAGAACAACCCCATCAAATTAGATACAGCGTCCGATATGCCGGATTTTGAAAATATGTAAATGTAGGAATAATTGTAGGGGTGGCTAATAGCCGCCCGTTTTTATCGTCTGTATTTTTCGGGCGGCAGATTGCCGCCCCTACGTTAGGGTACACAACCAATAAATCAATCCATAAATCACACTCGTCACCGTGCCGTAAACGATCACAGGTTTTGCGATGGTGAAAATTTTCACATCAGCAACAAGGACAAACCCCTCTGCTGCTGTCAATATAGGACACAGTCATTTTGCAAAAATATTTACAATAAAACGTCGGTGTGGTATAATAAAATAAAGTGAGGTGTGGTAAATGAAAGCAAAAGCAGTTTTATCTGCTATTATGGGCCTCTTCTTTGGGTTTACGACTTATTTCGTGTTACGATACATTGAAGAATCCGATGCTTTTTTATTTGCGGTTATTGGTGGTTTGTTTTTTTACCTTGTACTGTTTGTTTTTCTTATAATGCACGAAAAGACAATGGACAAGAAATATGCTGAATTTGAAAAGAAAATTCTTTCTCCAGTTTTCCATAAAACTAACGGAAACTTCAAACTACATAATGGTAAAATTAAAAATGCAAACATATATTTCTGTGAAGATGGTATAGCCTTAATTTCGTTAGACGAAAAACCTTATATTATGGAAGAAATAAAGAGAAGCAACATATATAGAATCCAATGTGATGATATACATTTCAACATAAATACAAGCGATGGAAAATTTTATATCATAACTTTGCCTGATGCAAAAGTTGTATTTCAAAAACTAAAAGAAAAAGATTGGATTATTCAAATATGACACATAATGAGTTTATTACTTTACTTAACCAAAACAATATTGATTCAAATACTATCCATTTTGAAAATTCAGTTGCTGACGGATACTATGTGTTGAAAAACTATTATCGTTGGGAAGTCTTTTATCGTGAGCGTGGTAAAGATTATGATTGCGTAGGTTTTTCCTCCGAAAGTGATGCATTAGAATACCTACTAGGAAAGTTAGGTGTATAGGTATGAAAACATTAAAAGCATTAAAAATCACATCTATTTTGAATAGTATCTTTTGCCTATGTTGTATAACATCTTTAACTTGTTTGGCAATTAACCGCTATTGTGCATTAGGTACGTTTGAAAATATAATTGATATAATTGGAGGAATTCCATTATTGTGTTGGATTATTAATCCAGTTGGAATTGTATCCTTTATTGTTTGCCTTGTTTTGTTTTTAATAGAAAGAAAAAATCAGGAAGTCAAACAAGCAATGGGCAAAAAATGGATTTGGATATTTGTTTGGCCTGTAATTACTACAGTTTTTTATTTTACTTCAATTTGCTTGCTGGTTGAGATTACTGGCGGTGTATGATGAAAAGGCTTGACCGTTTGGTCAAGCCTTTACTCATTCGGCGGGAGCAAGCCCCCGCCCTACAATTACAGCAAAGTTGTTATCCAATAAACAACTCCATACACAACACTCGCCACTGTTCCATATACGATGACGGGTCCTGCGATGGTGAACATCTTTGCACCGAGTCCTAAAACCCAGCCCTTTGCTTGTGTCAAGTTAGGACCCATTAGTATGCAAAAACATTTACATTAAATCAGCGGTATGGTATAATGAAATAAAGTGAGGTGGGATTTGTGAAAAAGATTCTCTGTATATTTTGTGTTTTGACGATGCTTTTTTTGCTTTGCTCTTGCAAAGATGATAGTTCTCACAAAGCAAATGAATACGAAACCATGAAAACCTCTGCCACCAAGGATTCCGTCGAAGAGTTTGTGTCTTTGCTGAAGAACATTGAGCCGAGTGGTCTTATAAGCGGCTATAAATTCGACGAAGAAACTTGCTACAACGTTACGCCCCCCAAAGTTGCCGCAGAAACCAACATGAAAATTTTTAAATTTTCTGATTCTTGTGCATCATTCGTTATGATGGATAACGAAGCTTATCCTCTTTGTGAGTCTTTTGGCGGATATGGATTTGTTAATGCCATTCCTTGTGACTTTGACAATGACGGTAATAAAGATTTGTTTGTTGCATCTTCTTGGGGATCCGGTTTGCATCGTTCTGTAATCTCTGTGTTCAATTCTGTTTCCAAGGAATCCACTATCCTTTACGATACCTCAACCACAGATACACCGAGCACAGACTTGATCGTTGCACAGTCAACTGCCAATATTTTTACTGATGATCCCGATATTGACGAAAAACTATACTACTCTGTATTGTCTGTAAAAATCAATGTTGAAAATAATAATTTTGCAAACCTTGCTTATGTTGTTACCGGTGTTGAAGGACATATTGAGTACGAAGATAATACACCCCAATTTATACCATACCAAAAA
>JAUMXX010000070.1 GCA_030535285.1 bacterium
CTCAATGGTTGATCTTACGTTTATCTGGATTCAAACAGGTACGCTTATTATACTTATACTGAGCGTAATAACTGCCCAAACAAAACACCTGAAATATTTACAATAATAAAAACCACGGCCGTACAGCACCACGCTGTCCGACCGTTTTTTTGTACAACGAAAACCAAAATATCCGGTTCTTTCTGATAATAACAACCCCTGCTTTTATTTTAAATAAAGAAAACCTTGAATAATATCTGATTAAAGCCTTGTTTTTAATTAAAAATATTAGTATAATAATTTAATAATTAAATTTTAAGGGGAACAATTATGCCAAATAAAAAGTTCTATATTACTACTCCTATCTACTATCCGTCCGGCAAACTTCACATCGGACATTCTTATACAACCGTCGCTGCCGACACAATGGCACGCTACAAACGTATGCAAGGGTATGATGTAATGTTTCTGACCGGAACCGACGAACATGGCCAAAAAATCGAAGAACGTGCTGCGGCTGCAAACACCACGCCCAAGCAGTTTGTTGATGATATCGTCGACGGTATTAAGGAAATGTGGAAACTTTTAAATATTTCTTATGACAAGTTTATAAGAACAACCGACCCCGAACATGAACACGCCGTTCAAAAAATATTCGAAAAATTATACGAGCAGGGTGATATATATAAAGGCAGTTATGAAGGTCTTTATTGCACCCCTTGCGAATCGTTTTGGACCGAAAGCCAATTGAAAGATCACAAATGTCCCGACTGTGGCCGCGAGGTTAAACCAGCCAAAGAAGAGGCTTACTTTCTCCGCATTTCGAAATATGCTGACCGCTTATTAGAATATTATGAAACCCACCCCGATTTTATCCAACCCGAATCCAGAAAAAATGAAATGATCAACAATTTCATAAAACCGGGACTGGAAGACCTTTGTGTATCAAGGACTTCGTTCAGTTGGGGTATTCCGGTTACTTTTGATAAAAAACACATTGTTTATGTATGGCTTGATGCCCTGTCAAATTATATTACCGCATTAGGATATGCTTCGGAAGACACTTCAAAATATGATCGCTTTTGGCCGGCAGATATTCACCTTGTAGGTAAAGAAATTGTCCGTTTTCATACAATTATCTGGCCTATCATGCTTATGGCTCTCAACCTTGAATTGCCCAAAAAAGTATACGGACATGGTTGGTTGCTTTTAGAAGGCGGCAAAATGTCAAAATCCAAAGGCAACATTGTCGACCCGGTAATATTGTGCGAAAGATACGGCGTTGACGCCATTAGATATTTCTTGCTGCGTGAGATTCCTTTTGGAAGCGATGGCGTCTTTACAAACGAGGCCTTAATCTCACGTATTAATTCTGATCTTGCAAATGATCTCGGGAACCTTGCAAGCCGCACAACCGCAATGGTTAATAAGTATTTTGACGGTTTGATTCCAAGCAAAAAACAGGCAAGTGAATTTGATAACGATTTAATATCTATGGCTACTGCAACAAAGCAGTCTGTTGAAAAAAGTCTTGATAATCTTGAATTTTCAACCGCACTTGTGGACCTTTTTAAACTTATTTCAAGAACAAATAAATATATCGACGAAACTGCCCCCTGGATACTCGCAAAGGATGAATCAAAAAAACCAATCCTTAGTGGAGTGATGTACAACCTGTGTGAAACATTAAGAATTATTTCTATTCTTCTCACCCCGTTTTTACCCTACACCGCAAAAGCAATTCAGGAAAGCCTGGGCGACTTCGATATTTATAATTGGGAAGATTCCGATAAGTTCGGGCTTTTACCCGACACTGCAACAATTAAAAAAATGGCTCCTATTTTCCCGAGAATTGAAATGGAAAAGGAAATTGAAGCACTTAACTCAATCAATCCGGGAGCAAGCACAAAAGCCGAAAACATTGCGACCATATCTCAAATCTCAATTGATGACTTCGCAAAGGTTGAATTGGTTGCAGCAAAAGTTGTTGCTTGTGAGCCGGTCAAAAAATCCAAAAAACTGCTTAAACTCACCTTGGATGACGCAAGCGGCAGTTTGAGAACAGTAGCTTCGGGCATTTCCCCTTGGTATAAGTGTGAAGACTTGATAGGCAAAACCGTAATTGTTGTTTCAAACCTTAAACCCGCAACACTATGCGGTGTTGAAAGTAACGGAATGATTTTAGCAGCAGATTGTCCGGATGATACCGTTAAGGTAATCTTCCTTGATTCCATTCCGGCGGGAAGTAAAATAAGATAATGGGTTTCAATTATATTTTCGACTCACATGCTCACTACGATGACACTAAGTTTGATGGTATCCGTGAAGATTTGCTGCCCGAATTAAACCAAAACGGTGTTAAGTATATCATAAACAATGCGATTGACTGTGCCGACTCTGCCTATGCCTGTCTTGATATGTGCAAGCAGTATGATTTTTGTTATATGGCTATTGGTATCCATCCCGAAAACGCCGACCACAATGTATTCGATGCCGAAATTATAAAAAAATTCTGTGCCGAAGAAAAGGTTGTTGCAATCGGTGAAATCGGGCTGGACTACTATTGGACGAAAGACAACCGCGAAACGCAACTGTCTCTTTTTGAAAACCAACTTATACTGGCAAACGAGATAGATATGCCGGTGGTGGTTCATGACCGAGACGCCCACAGTGATACAATTCAACTGTTAAAAAAACATACTCCCCGCGGTGTCGTTCACTGCTTTTCGGGGAGTCGGGAAATGGCAAATCAGATACTTCAACTGGGAATGTTTATTGGAATCGGTGGGGTTGTAACCTTCAAAAACGCGCGGAAATTGTGTGAAATCGCACAAATCATCCCGCTTGACAGGCTGTTACTTGAAACAGACGCCCCCTACCTATCCCCCGAACCGCACAGAGGAAAACTGTGCCGCTCAGATTATATAATTCATGCAGCAGCTAAAATTGCCGAACTTAGAAACACCACTACCGAAACAATTTTAAAAGCGGCATACGACAACGCTTCAAAACTGTTTTTCAATAAATAAGGACTGATAAAATGCAAAGGCCAAAAAGAGTTTGTGCTATACACGACCTGTCAACCTTCGGACGTTGCTCTCTTGCTTGTATAATTCCCGTAATTTCTGTTATGGGGGTTCAGGTCTGCCCTATTCCCACAGCCCTACTTTCAACACATACAGGCGGATTTGATGACATTGAATCCCTCGACTGCAACGGATTTATAAGCGACTGTTTAAAGCACTACACAAAATTGAATATAAATTTTGACTGTATCTATACCGGTTATCTGGCTAAAACCGAACAGTTTGATGAGGTTTCAATTTTCTTTGATAAATTTCCGAACTCATTCAAAGTGGTTGATCCCGTGCTCGGTGACAACGGCAAGCTTTATCAAAAACTGACAAGTCAAATGGTTGACAAAATGCGAGTGTTATGCCGTAAAGCAGACCTGATAACACCTAATACCACCGAAGCTGCGTTGCTGACTAACAGCCAACACCGTAATATCTACGATCTTGATTCGGTATATGATTTGATACTTAAATTGCAAAACCTGACTCATCGGGATTTTGTCATTACCGGTGTAATTATCGATACCATCGGAAAGTGTAACGTTTGCTGTTCAAACGGTGAAATTTTTGCAACTGTATGTAACTATAAAGACGTGTCTTATGACGGAACGGGTGATTGTTTTGCCTCAGCCGTAACTGCCTCTCTCGTAATTGGAAACGATCTCAAAAAATCTGTATGTATTGCATCTGATTTTATTGAACACTGCCTTGAAATGACCATGAAGGGTGACGACGAAAAGCGTAACGGAATTTTTCTTGAATACTCCCTTGGTGAGCTTAGGAAACCACCCGGAAGCAGAAAAATAGTACAACTTTAACGGAGGCGTGAATATTGCCTGTTATAAATATTGTTTTAATTGAACCTGAAATTCCGCAAAATACCGGTAATATTGCACGAACCTGTGCTGCTACAGGTGCAAGACTTCATCTTGTGGGGCCGATGGGTTTTAAGATTGACGATAAGAAACTTAAGCGCGCGGGTCTTGATTATTGGAATTTACTCGACATCACCTTTTACGATGATATTGATGATTTTTTCAGAAAAAACACCGGAAACTTTTTCTTTTTTACGACCAAAGCCCTGAATACCTATTCAGAGGTTGAATATCCCGATAATTGCTATATCGTTTTTGGAAAAGAAACCAAGGGGCTTCCCGAATCACTCTTAAAAGAAAACCGCGAAAAATGTGTGCGTATTCCGATGATAAGTGAAGCCAGAAGTCTTAATCTTTCAAACTCGGTTTGTGTCGGTGTTTATGAGATTTTACGTCAGTGGGGTTTCCCGTCACTTCAGAATTTCGGACAACTGCACAACAGTTCTTGGGATTAATTTACAAATATACCTATTTCAACCGATTTGTGTTGAAATGCGCAATATAATTTGTTAAAATATGTTTGTTGATTATTTAACAATAATTTTATCATATTTGAAAGGATGTTATTCTATGGCAGCTTTAAACAAAAAAACCATCGAGGACATAGAAGTCGCCGGTAAAAAGGTTTTGGTTCGTTGCGATTTTAATGTCCCGTTGAAAGACGGAGTCATAACAAGTGACAAAAGAATCGTTGCTTCTCTGCCCACAATTAAGTATTTAATTGAAAAAGGTGCAAAAGTTATCCTGTGTTCCCATTTGGGAAGACCTAAGGGAGAATTTGTCCCTGAATTTTCTTTGAAACCTGTTGCTGTTCGTCTGTCACAACTTTTAGGACAAGAGGTGAAAATGGCAGAAGATGTTGTCGGGGAAAGTGCAAAAACACTTGCTGCAGGTTTGAAAGACCGTGAGGTTATGCTTATTGAAAATGTTCGCTACGAAAAGGGTGAAACAAAAAACGATCCCGAATTAAGCAGAAAGTTTGCTGACCTTGCAGATATCTTCGTAAATGATGCTTTTGGTTCTGCTCACCGCGCACACTCGTCTACAACAGGTGTTGCTGACCATCTCCCCGCAGTATGCGGTTACCTTATTCAAAAAGAAATCGAATTTATCGGTGGAGCATTAGAGTCTCCTAAAAGGCCGCTGGTTGCTATTTTGGGCGGTGCAAAAGTTTCTGATAAAATCGGTGTTATTAACAACCTGATCGAAAAGGTAGATATGCTCATTATCGGTGGCGGTATGGCTTATACCTTCATGAGAGCAATCGGAAACAGCATTGGTACCTCAATCTGTGAAGAGGATAAAATTGAACTTGCTAAAGAATTAATGGAAAAAGCAAGAGCAAAGGGTGTTTCTTTTATTATACCTGTAGATAACATCGTTGCTAAGGAATATAAAGAGGATTCCACCTTTATGAGAATCTACTCTGATTCTATCCCGGATGGTTG
>JAUMXX010000018.1:0-1115 GCA_030535285.1 bacterium
AAAATTATTTTTTATTAAATGTAGTTTTATCACAAATCTCATATGATTATATTCACATTCGTCCGGCGGATTTTGTCTTAACTATGTTGCTGTTTAAAATTATAAGTTGAAAAAAATCTTTTTTTGTAATAAAATAAAAAGAGTATATTTGTAGGAGGGCGAATGTATGAAAAGGGACGGTTATCTTTCGTGGGATGAATACTTTATGGGTATTGCGTTGATGTCTTCACAGCGTAGCAAAGACCCCAGCACACAAGTGGGCGCGTGTATTGTTAATAATGACAATCGTATCATGTCGGTTGGTTATAACGGAATGCCTTGCGGTTGTTCCGATGATGAATACCCTTGGGAACGTGATGGCTCACCTTTAGAAACCAAATATATGTTTGTCTGTCATGCCGAATTAAACGCTATTTTAAATTACAGTTTCGGCTCTTTAAAGGGGTGCAAGGTTTATACAACACTATTTCCGTGTTGTGAATGTAGCAAAGCCTTGATTCAAAAGGGGATAGTCGAAGTAATCTATCTCTCTGATAAATACAGTGATACTGACTCGGTTAAGGCGGCAAAGAAAATGTTTGATTCTGCCAAAGTCAAATATCGTGAGTACAAGCAGACAAAACGCACAGTAGAGGTAAAGCTTTAACTTGTGTTTGTAAATTCTAGTAGATAATGTCGCCGAACAGTTCGTCGACAAACCAAATGCGTTCGATTTGAAAACTTTTTTTATTTAAATATTCCAGACAACCGGCGGGGGTTTTAAAATTGAACTGCAGTTTATATGAACATAATGCTTGATGACGGAATCCTTGTTTCTTATCTTTTTGTATATTACCGTATTTTCCGTCACCCAACAGTGGATGCCCCAAAAAAGAAAAGTGTGCACGGATTTGGTGTGTACGTCCGGTAAGAAGTTGAATTTTTACAAGGCAAAGGTTGTCTTTTTGGGCTAAAACCTGGTATGCGGTTTTTATCATCTTGCTGTTTTGACTTGGGGTGGTTTTTAAAAAAACCTGCTTCTTATCCTCGTCTTTTTTAAGGTATGCAGTAAGGGTGTCAGATTTTTGTTTCGGACAGCCGTGTATCACTGCAAGATACCATTTGTCGATTTCGTG
>JAUMXX010000018.1:1125-20267 GCA_030535285.1 bacterium
TTACAATGCCGCAGGTGTTTCGGTCTATCCGATTTGCAAGTGCCGGACGGAAACTATGTTCGCGGTCGGGGTCATATTCACCTTTATTGTATAAATAATGCTGTATGCGTGAGATTAATGTGTCACAATATTCGTTTTTATCGGGGTGTACAAGTAAACCCTGTTTTTTGTTAACAATGAGTATGTTTTCATCCTCATAAACGATATCAATTTTTGGGGGCGCAGATAAGAAATCATATTTCGGTGATGTCGGTTTAAAAAAATCATCGTTGATAAACATATCGACAACATCACCTGTTTTTAACCTCGTACTGATTTCTGCACGTTTCCCGCAAACCTTAATTCTCTTTATTCGTATATATTTATACATAAGAGATAAAGGCAGTTTAGGTACTGCCTTGGAAATAAATTTATCAAGTCTTTTGTTTGCATCGTTTTTATCAATAATAAAACTTTTCATAGATGATCCTTCAGTATTATGTATCTTATAGTAAAGTGGATAAATTGTTGCAATGCCCTCAAACGAAAATCTTTGATTTTCAAATGCTTTGCATTTCAGACGGTGATAAAACACCGTCGGTTTGAGGTTATTTAAAGATAAACCAAAAGGCAAAGTCTTTATAGAGCGTGAGCGTTGTTGCACATATTGTGCCACAAGTTTATTATAACATTTTTTTCACCTTTGCAAAAGGGTGAATTTTTTGATAATTACCTACACTATAAAATTTTAAAGGAGAACCGGATTTGGTAGATCATAGCGGTCACAGGGATAGGATGCGTCAGAAGTTTCTGGCTAATGGGTTTGATGGTATGGCTGAACATGAAATTTTGGAAATGCTGTTATTCTATTCTGTTCCCAGAAAAAACACAAATGATTTAGCGCATATGCTTTTAGAGGAATTTGTTTCGCTTTCAGGCGTTCTTGATGCTCCGATTGATGAGCTTGTTAAAATTCCGGGGATTACTCAGAATTCGGCGGTTTTGATTAAAATGATGGTTCCGCTGTTCAGACAGTACAGTTCGTCGAAAACTGAAAAATCAAAAGTCATTAAAAACAGTAATGACAGCGGTAATTTTTTGCTTTATAAATATATAGGTATTAACAACGAGGTTATGACATTAACATGTTTAAATAACAGGGGAGTTATTAAGGGATTCACTCAGATCGCACAGGGGGATTTCCGCAACGCTTCATTTAGTTTGCGTAAAATTGTAGAGGTTGCTTTGAAGTATGATGCGGCAGCAGTAATTCTGGCGCACAACCACCCAAGCGGAGTGGCTTTACCCTCTAAAAATGACATTGATGCAACCATTGATGTGTTTAATGCGCTTAAGAATATAGGTGTTGTTTTGATTGATCATATTATACTGAGCAACGGTGATTATATATCTCTGGCCGATTCAAAAGAATATAAATGTATATTTATGTAAATATTATTAGAAGGTGTTTTCACTTAAAAAAGATATGAATTTATATGTTGTTGGTTGTTGTTGCGGTTGCAGTGTCGCAATACAACAATCACCGTGTCGGTGGTTATTCATTTGGGAAAGGGTACAGTGATTTTTATGAAGATAAAAGGTAAAGTTGTTATTGTAGGTACAGGCATGGTGGGAATGAGTTATGCTTATGCGTTGCTTAATCAAGGCGCCTGCGGAGAACTTGTGCTAATAGATATAAATAAGGAACGTGCGGCGGGGGAGGCTATGGATCTTAATCACGGTCTGGCTTTCTCAAACACCAGTATGAAGATATATGCGGGTGACTACGGCGACTGCACAGATGCGGATATTGTTGTGATATGTGCAGGTGTGGCACAAAAACCGGGTGAATCGAGACTTGATTTGCTGCAACGCAACAAAGAGGTTTTCAGGTCAATTGTAGGACCTGTTTGTGAGTCGGGATTTAACGGTATTTTTGTGGTTGCAACCAATCCGGTAGATATTATGACAAGAATTGTCTATGAACTTTCGGGGTTTAATCCGAGAAGGGTAATCGGAACGGGAACAGCGCTTGATACTGCAAGGCTCAGATATATGCTCGGCGATTATTTGCAAGTCGACCCGAGAAATATTCATGCTTATGTTATGGGAGAACACGGTGATAGTGAATTTGTTCCTTGGTCGCAGGCTTTGTTTGCGACTATACCTATTGAGGAATATTGTTCAAAATCGGGCTGCAAATACTGCCTTGAAGATATGGAAGCGATAAGCCGTGATGTTTGCAATGCGGCACAGACTATTATTAAGGCGAAAAATGCAACCTACTATGGAATAGGAATGGCGCTTGTCAGAATCACAAAGGCAATCTTAGATGATGAAAACAGTGTGTTGACCGTTTCGGCTATGTTGAGGGGTGAATACGGTAATAATGGGGTGTTTATCGGAAATCCTTGTTTGATTAACCGTAACGGAATCAGCAAGATTTTAGTTCTTGATCTTACACCCGAGGAACTTAAGAAATTTGAAAAGTCTTGTTTAACACTTTCACAGGTGTATGATGAGATGGCTAAGTAAAATAATAAAAAGCAGAGGTTGATCCTCTGCTTTTTAATGTTGAGTTGCGACCAAACCGATAAGCCGAGTTCTGTCATGAACGACTATCTGTCTGGGACGGGGATTGCTCCACGCCTCAAGCCATCTTTTTCAGCACATCGGGCAAATGTTTTGCTGAGTTCGATGTTGCTCCGAATAGGGTTTACAGGGCTGCACAGTCTCCTGCCAGCCGGTGAGCTCTTACCTCGCCTTTCCACCCTTACCGTAAAAACGGCGGTATATTTCTGTTGCACTTTCCCTAAGGTCACCCTCGGCGGCCGTTAGCCGCTATTCTGCCCTGTGGAGCTCGGACTTTCCTCAGGTGCGAGATGCACCCGCAGCCGTTTAGTTTGCTCGCATCGGCAGTATAACATACAAATAAAACGGTGTCAACCCGATGGCGTTAGTTGTGGAATATGATGCCGGGTAATATGTAGTTGTTATGCTTTATCAACCGTGGTTGACAATAATTAAAAATAAATGTTGACAAAAATTAAGGTGTGAAATATAATGATAGAAAACTTATATAACCCAAAAAACTGTGACGGGAATAAGACTTATTTTATTGCCTTAAGAGAGTTGGCGGTTGGTGTGAGCCAATGGAGTGAAATAGGTGTATAGCTCATCCCTGAGTTGTTTGCTTGAAATTTTTTAGGGCAAAACGTTTAGCTGCGTTAAAAGCTTTACCTTGTTGGAGGTTAGAGGGTCCCTTGGGACTAAATTAGGGTGGTACCGCGAAAATCGTATTTTTCGCCCCTTGAGTTTTCAAGGGGCGTTTTTGTTTTTGTAATTTGAACGGGTTTTGTTAATTGGTTTTAAGGGTAATCTGCTCAAGGTTTTACAACCATTTACATTTATAATAAGAAAGGTCGTTTTGTATGGAACCGGGATTCAAAAAATATATTCCATTTAAACAAATTGAATTAAAAAACAGAGAGTGGCCGTCGAAGGTAATAACAAAGGCGCCTATTTGGTGTAGTGTTGATCTTCGCGACGGAAATCAGGCGTTAGTTGATCCGATGAATATGAAGGAAAAACTTGAGTACTTCAAGGTGTTATGTGATTTGGGATTTAAAGAAATTGAGGTCGGATTCCCGTCCGCTTCCCAAACGGAATACGATATTTGCAGAGAACTTATTGAGGGTAATCATATTCCGGACGATGTCTGGATTCAGGTGTTGGTTCAGGCAAGACCTCATTTAATAAAGAAAACCTTTGAGGCTATCAGAGGAGCAAAAAATGTTATTATTCATTTTTATAACTCTACCTCTACTGTTCAGAGGAAGGTTGTTTTCAGAATGGATAAGCCGGGTATAGTTAATATTGCGGTTGAGGGTGCCAAACTGATCAGACAACTCACTGAAGAACAATGTGAGCCGGGTCAAAACATTAGGTTTGAGTACTCACCTGAAAGTTTTTCAGGTACCGAGACTGATTTTGCAATTGAAATCTGTGAGGCGGTACTCGACCAACTTGGTGCAACAAAAGAAAATCCGGTTGTCTTAAACCTTCCCAATACGGTTGAGATGTGCACAGCAAACACTTTTGCCGATCAGGTTGAATATTTTATCAAGAATATCAAAGGACGTGAAAGGGCAATTATCAGTGTTCATCCGCATAACGACAGAGGTACCGGTGTTGCTTGTGCCGAACTTGCACTGCTTGCCGGCGCTGACAGGATAGAGGGTACCCTTTTTGGAAACGGTGAGCGTACCGGAAATCTCGATATAGTTACTACCGGTCTTAATATGTATACGCAGGGCGTTGATCCCCAACTGGACTTTAGCAATCTACCCAAACTTCGTGATATGTTTGAACGTTGTACAAAAATGCATATCGGTGAAAGGCATCCATATTCGGGCGAATTGGTATTTACTGCTTTTTCGGGTTCACATCAAGATGCAATAAACAAAGGGCTGCAGTTTGCTGAGGAGTCACATGCAAAATATTGGGAGATCCCGTATTTGCCGATTGACCCTGCGGATGTCGGAAGACAGTATGAGCCGATTATCAGAATAAATTCCCAATCGGGTAAGGGTGGAGCAGCGTTTATACTTCATCACAAGTTCGGATTTATTGTGCCAAAAGAAATGCAGGCCGAGATAGGCACCATTGTTAAGGATAAATGTGATGAACTTGGAAGAGAGATAAAGGACGAAGAACTTTATGAATTGTTCGACAAAAATTATATCTCTGTTGAGCAAAAATATAAGCTCATCAAACACCGATTTGTTGAACATTCTGATGAAGGTGAAAACAAGGTTGAATTTACCGGCATAATTTCTTGCGACGGTCGGCAGTACAACGTGGAAAGTGTGGGTAACGGTCCGATTGATGCTTTCTTTAATGCAATTAAGAAATTGGAAATTGCTAATTATAAGTTTGTGTCTTATCATGAACATGCATTGGCAACCGGCTCTGACTCTAAGGCTGTGGCATATATTACGCTTGAAGATAACGTGACCGGTGAGAAGATTTTCGGAGTAGGAATAGAAAACAATATAAATTTTGCCTCGGTAAAAGGCGTGTTGTGTGCAATTAACAGGGCGGTTAAAAATTAAGTAAAATTTGTGTTGCTGAAACCTTAGTTTATAAGGTTTCAGCATTTTTTTTGCATTTGGTTCTATGGGAAGGTAAACGGACATAGAATTTTATATAATAATTTTGCAAAAAGGTGTTGACAAAATCAATTTTTTGGTGTAACATACAAATAGAACATTTGTTCGGTAAGGAGAAATTAATATGTCAGGATTAATAATTCGCACAACAGTTGAGGTTTTGGTTGCAGTTTTTCTTATATGGGGATTGTTCTTTGAAAGCAAGTTGGTTGCTGTTGAAGACAGGGTGTTTTCTTATTTCAAAAGAAGGTTTTCAAAGAAACCCGTTCATCGTTGCAGTGCCGGGCAGGGTTGTCATAAGTCACAGGACTGTTCGCGTTATTGCGCGTAGTTTCACAAATTCAATCCTTTGTTATCTGTTTTGCCTGCGTTTTTTACGCAGGCAATTTTTGTGTTTAATATAGTTTATGGTTTAATATTATTAATGAAATTACGATATTTAGATAAAAAGTGTTGACAAATACCATTGTTGAACATATTATTTATTCATAAGCAATATATTTATGAAAACGATGTGTATTTGTTTTCGGAGATTATGAGGAGTGCTTTTATGGTATTTGAAAAGGTAAAAAATATTTTAAGCCAGCAACTTGATGTTGAGGAAGATTCAATCGTTATGGAGTCAAGGATTGATGATGATCTGGGGGCCGACAGTTTGGATGTTGTTGATATTCTTATGTCGCTTGAGGATGAATTCAATGTTGAAATTCCCGACGAGGAAATTGACAATATAAGGACTGTAGGCGATCTGGTTAATTATCTTTCGGCAACAAGATAAACAAGATTATACGCACCGTAACAAAACGGTGCGTATTTTTTTATATTTACAACTTGAAAAAAATGTTATATTCTAATATAATGTCATATAAGTGTTATTCGAATCAGGAAATGGTGGTTTAGATGGCTAACGAAAAACTTGTTAAAGAAATTACCGGTATGGATGAGGATTTTGCCAAGTGGTATACCGATGTTGTTATCAAGGCAGAATTGATTGATTATTCGAGTGTCCGCGGTTGTATGATTATTCGTCCTTATGGGTATGCAATCTGGGAAAACATTCAGAGTATTTTAAATCAAAAATTTAAAGAAACCGGACATAGCAATGTGTATATGCCTATGTTTATTCCCGAGGGGTTGCTTCAAAAGGAAAAAGACCATGTAGAAGGGTTTGCTCCTGAGGTTGCTTGGGTGACACACGGCGGAAATGAGCCTCTGGAGGAAAGACTGTGCGTCAGACCAACCTCAGAAACACTGTTTTGTGAGCATTACGCAAACATTGTACAGTCATATAGGGATTTGCCCAAACTCTACAATCAATGGTGCTCGGTCGTGCGTTGGGAAAAGACCACAAGACCTTTTTTGCGGTCGAGGGAATTTTTGTGGCAGGAGGGGCATACCATACATGCTACTGCTGAAGAGGCACAAGAAGAAACGGTGCGTATGCTTGATGTTTATGCTTCTTTTTGTGAGGATTATTTATGTATTCCTGTGGTAAAGGGCATAAAAACCGAGAAGGAACGTTTTGCAGGTGCAGAATCGACCTACACTATTGAAGCTTTGATGCATGACGGAAAGGCGTTACAAAGTGCCACTTCACATTATTTTGGTGATGGTTTTGCCAAAGCGTTTGGAATTATGTATTCTGATAAAAACAATAAATTAGTGCATCCTTTCCAAACTTCTTGGGGGATCACAACCAGAATCATCGGTGCTATTATTATGACGCACGGTGATGACAACGGATTGGTTTTGCCACCGTCGATTGCTCCTGTGCAGGTTGTCATTATACCGGTCGCATCGCATAAAGAAGGGGTTATAGAAAAGGCAAGAGAACTTGAGCAAAGGCTTAAGGGCGTTTGCAGAGTAATGCTTGACGACAGCGATCAGTCACCGGGTTGGAAGTATGCCGAATATGAAATGAAGGGTGTTCCGCTCAGGCTTGAAATAGGTCCGAGAGATATCGAGAAAAACCAATGTGTTATTGTTCGCCGTGACACAAGAGAAAAATATTTTGTTTCACTTGAGGAACTTGAGGAAAAAATACCGCAACTGTTTAAATGTTTTGAAAAAGATCTGTTTAACAAGGCATATGAGCGTCGTGAGGGGATGACCTATACAGTTGACGACCTTGATGAGCTGGTAAAAGTAGCTCAGGAAAAACCGGGATTTATTAAGGCTTATTGGTGCGGCAAGCGTGAATGTGAAGATAAGTTGAAAGAGGTTGCGGGTGTTACTTCCAGATGTATACCCCTTGATCAACATGAAAATCACGGAAAATGCGTTTGCTGTGGAGAGCCTACAGATAAACTTTTGTATTGGGGAAAGGCGTATTAAACGCTTAAATGGGGAAGTGTAGTAATTGAAACAGCAGTGGAATGTGATTTTAATCTTATTAATATGTATTGTATTGATGTGTGCTACGGCGGCAGCTGCTAACGCGGTTGATTTAGACACAAACACCGCAAACATTTCGTCAGACTCTTCTTCATCGGTATCGTCAGATTCTGAAAGTGATCTGACGTCAGACAGTCAGTCCTCTTCGATTACGGAATCGTCTGATTCGTCAATATCAAGCGATGCAGATTCTGAAAGCAGTTCGTCTGAACTTGAAAGTGAACCTGAATCTTCAGAGGTTAGCGAGGAGTCTTCAATCACAACATCAAACACAAGTTCCGATTCACAATCAAGCAATAGGGTTGACAGTTATGTTGAGATTGAAGAGCATGAGCCGGTTACTTCTGGTTCGGGAAGCAGCTCAAAACAGGGATATAAAGGGTATAATCAAAAGATAAAAGAAAAACCGGAATATTCCGGTAAAGATGAAAACATTACTACCGGGCGAGACAGTAAGCAAAACAAGAATACAATATTCTCTGCTCAGCCGAGCGCGGATAATAAAAATGTTGCGGTTTGGACAATAGTGTCCGCAATATTATTTGTTCTGACACTGTCGGCACTTATTGTTGTTAATATATACTACAATAAAAAGTACCGTTCAATAGATCCTGAAGCCAAGCTTAAAAAAGAGAAGAAATCTAAAAAGAAGCAGGCAAAGAAGAATAAGAGAAAAACGGTTTATAAAAAACCAAAAACTTGATTGAAAAGTTATCGGCGTGAAATTAAAATTTACGCCGATATTTTTTATTTGTAAAAAAATAAAAATTTTAGAAAAAAATGCTTGCAATTGGTTTTTATATGTGGTAATATATTTGGGCACTTGGGTGCAGATATGCGTTGATGCGGGAGGTGGCCGTCCGTTTGAGACGGGGAATTTCCGTGGAGTATGTCCGATTTTAAACCGGGCGACATAGTTTAATGTACATATCGAAAATGTGTAATAAACGCTTTTCGGTATAAACTGTAAAAGTCTACCCGGAGCTGTCTGAATTATCTCAGGCAGTCCGGTTTTATATTGTACCGTTTGGAAACACCCGGAACAGTGTATAGATTTTTAGAGTTGCCCGCCAACTAATTGAAGGAGGCGAAGTTAAAATGGCAGTAAAAGAAAAGATTCGCATCAGATTGAAAGGTTACGATCATGCTTTGGTTGATCAGTCTGCCGAAAAGATTGTTGAGACAGCAAAGCGTACAGGTGCAAGAGTATCGGGTCCTATCCCGTTGCCTACCGAGAAAGAGGTTGTAACTATTCTCCGCGCAGTTCACAAATATAAGGACAGCAGAGAACAGTTTGAGAGCAGAACACACAAGAGGCTTATCGACATTCTCAGACCTTCAAATAAGACTGTTGAAGCTCTGACAAGTCTTGAGCTCCCCGCCGGCGTCGAAATTGAAATCAAACTTTAATTTCGGATGTTTGGCAGGTCATGTTGGCAGAAATGTCAACCAATAACCAATAAGGAGGATAAATATGCAAAAAGGGTTAATTTGCAAAAAACTAGGCATGACTCAGTTTTTTGATGCAAACGGAAACGTCATTCCGGTAACCATCTTGGAGGCAGGACCGTGCATGGTCAGCCAGATCAAAACAAATGAAAATGACGGGTACGAGGCAGTTCAGGTTGGTTTTGGCGATCTGAAGGCTTCTAAAGTTAACAAACCTCAAAAGGGTCACTTTGCAAAGGGTAATGTAGCACCGAAGAAGGTTCTCAGAGAATTCCGCTTTGCTGACATTTCCGCTTATAATGTCGGTGATGTCATTAAGGCTGATGTTTTTGCTGAGGGTGACAAGGTTGATGTTACCGGTATGAGCAAAGGTAAGGGTTATTCGGGCGTTATTAAGCGTTGGAATTTCTCAAGACTCAAAATGAGTCACGGTACAGGACCGGTTGCGCGTCATGGCGGTTCGTTAGGTGCCAGTAGTACACCTTCAAGAGTTATGAAGGGTAAAAAGATGGCAGGTCATCTCGGATTTGAGAGAGTAACCGTTCAGAATCTTGATGTTGTTAAGGTTGACGCCGAAAATAACTTTATCGCGGTAAAGGGTGCCGTTCCGGGACCCAAGGGCGGAATCATTGTGATTTCCGACAGCGTTAAAGCTTAAGGAAAGGAGTGTTGGATATGCCTAATATTGCAGTTGTTGATATGACCGGCAAAAATGTGGGAGAAATCTCATTAAGCGATGCCGTTTTCGGAATTGAGCCGAATGCCGCTGTTATGCATATGGCGGTTGTTAATTACCTCGCTAATCAGCGCCAGGGTACACAATCGACTTTGACTCGCTCCGAAGTTTCCGGCGGCGGACGCAAGCCGTGGAGACAAAAGGGAACCGGTCACGCAAGGCAAGGTTCAACCCGTGCACCGCAGTGGAGACACGGTGGTATAGCATTGGGACCTAAGCCCAGAGATTACTACTATTCTCTGAATAAGAAGGTTAAGCGACTTGCACTTAAGTCTGCTTTCTCTGATAAGGTTCTTAATAATTCTTTGATAGTTCTTGATGAACTTAAGGTTGAAGGATTTAGTACAAAAACTGTTGTTAATTGCCTTAACGCTATTGGCGCAGGTAAGAAAACATTGATAGTTTTGGATGAGAACAACAAGTTTGCTGTAAGGAGCGCCGCAAATATCCCCGGTGTAAAAACAGCTCAGGTAAATACCGTAAACACCTATGACATTATCAATTCCGATACACTCGTAGTTGTTAAGGATGCGGTTGCAAAACTTGAGGAGGTGTATGCATAATGGTTGCTCAGGAAATTATCATTTCACCGGTTATTACCGAAAAGAGTATGGCCGGAATTCAGGATAAAAAATACACTTTCAAGGTAGCAAAAAGCGCAACTAAAATTGACATCAAAAGGGCTGTTGAAGAGCTTTTCGATGTTAAGGTTGTCAAGGTAAACACATTAAGCGTTCGCGGTCAGTTACGCCGCATGGGACGTTATCAAGGATATACTGCGAGCTGGAAAAAGGCTGTAGTTACTTTGAGTGAAAAATCAAAGCCGATCGAGTTCTTCGAAGGCTTAAGATAAGTCGAAACCAATATTTCGGGCAATGTATGGGGTTTTGCCCCGCTAAGCCAAAATAGGAGAGTGAAACTAATATGGCAATAAAACACTATAAGCCGACTACTCCGGGTAGACGTGGTATGACCACAATGGATTACAGTGAATTATCCAAAGTCGCACCTGAAAAAAGTCTGCTCGAGCCTGTAAACAAGTCTGCCGGTAGAAACAGTTACGGTCGTATTACTGTTCGTCATCGTGGCGGCGGAAACAGGAGAAAATACCGTGTTATTGATTTTAAAAGAAATAAGATCGGAATCCCGGCAACAGTTATGACCTTAGAATACGATCCTAACCGTTCTGCTTTTATTGCGCTTGTTCAATATGAAGACGGTGAGAAGCGCTATATTATAGCACCGGTTGGACTCAAGGTAGGAGATACTGTTATCTCGGGTGCAGGCGCTGACATTAAACCCGGTAATGCACTTCCGCTTACCGATATTCCGGTTGGTACCTTCGTTCACAACGTTGAACTTTATCCCGGAAAAGGCGCACAGTTGGCGCGTTCTGCCGGTAATATGGCACAGTTGATGGCAAGAGAAGGAAATATGGCACTGTTAAGACTTCCTTCGGGAGAACTCAGAAATGTTATGAGCTCTTGCATGGCTACTGTTGGACAGGTTAGCAATCCGGAACACGAAAACATTAATATCGGAAAAGCCGGTAGAAAACGCCACATGGGTTGGCGTCCGACGGTTCGCGGTTCTGTTATGAACCCGTGCGATCACCCGCACGGTGGTGGTGAAGGTAGAGCACCTATCGGTCGCTCCGGTCCTTGTACTCCGTGGGGTAAACCGGCACTTGGTTATAAGACCCGCAGCAAGCATAAACAGTCAGATAAATATATTGTAAAGCGTCGCAACGCTAAATAGTCGGACGAAAGGAGAAAAATTATGGGAAGAAGTATTAAAAAAGGCCCGTACGTCAGACCTGACCTTCTCAAGAAGGTTCAGCAGATGAACGAGTCAGGTGAAAAGAGAGTTATCAAAACCTGGAGCCGTGCATCAACTATTTTCCCCGATTTCGTCGGACATACAGTAGCGGTGCATGACGGTCGCAAGCATGTCCCGGTTTACGTTACTGAGGATATGGTTGGACATAAGTTTGGTGAATTTGCTCCGACCAGGACCTTTAAAGGTCATGCCGGTTCAAAGACCAGTAAGTAAGCGGTCGAAAGGAGAGACTAAATTATGGAAGCAAGGGCAACAGTTACTTACGTCCGTATTTCACCTCGTAAGGTGCAGATTGTTTTGGATTTGATTCGCAACCAAAAGGTTGACAAAGCCATGGCTATTCTGAAGTTTACACCCAAGGCCGCATGTGAGTATTTGGAGAAACTTTTGAAGTCGGCTATTGCAAATGCCGAAAACAATCACAATATGGATGTATCAAAACTTTACGTTGCTGAGTGTAATGTTGGTCCCGGACCTATTTTGAAGAGAATTAGGCCGAAGGATCATGGCAGAGCACATCGTATTTTAAAAAGAACATCTCACATTACCCTGGTGCTCAGGGAACAAGAAGACTAAAAGGAGGTTGAGTTATGGGCCAGAAAGTAAATCCTAATGGATTCCGTGTTGGTATAATTAAAAACTGGGATTCTCGTTGGTTTGCCGCTGATAATGCTTTTGGTGATGTTTTGGTTGAGGACTATAACCTCCGTAAGTATCTCAAAAAGGCGTTGTATTCAGCAGGTGTACCTAAGATTGAAATTGAGAGAGATGCTTCCCGAGTACGTCTTCATATCCATTGTGCAAAGCCCGGTATGGTTATCGGACGCAACGGTTCGGAAATCGACAAGCTTCGTGCAAAGTGTGAGAAGATGTTAGGTAAGCCGGTTAATATTAATATCGTTGAGATAAAGAATCCTGATTTAAATGCAACCTTAGTTGCAGAAAATATTGCGGCTCAGCTTGAAAAACGTGCGTCATTCCGTCGTGCGATGAAGTTGGCTATCGGCCGTACAATGCGTCTTGGTGCTAAGGGTATTAAAACTCAGGTTTCGGGACGTTTGGGCGGTGCTGAAATTGCCCGTTCTGAGCATTATCATGAAGGTACTATTCCCCTTCAGACAATTAGAGCTGATATTGACTATGGCTTCGCTGAGGCAAATACAACCTATGGCAAAATAGGTGTCAAGGTTTGGATTTATACAGGTGAAGTTTTGCATGATGTTAATAAAGGCCGTAAGGAAGGAGGTAATCGTTAATGCTGTTACCAAAACGTGTTAAATACCGCCGTGTACAAAAAGGCAGACTCAAAGGTCAAGCCTCTCGCGGTACAACGGTTACCTACGGTGACTACGGTTTACAGGCTTTAGAGCCTTCGTGGATCACTTCCAATCAAATTGAGGCAGCTCGTATTGCTATGACTCGTTATATCAAACGTGGCGGCCAAGTTTGGATCAAGATTTTCCCTGACAAGCCGATTTCCAAGAAACCTGCCGAAACTCGAATGGGTAAAGGTAAAGGTGCTCCGGAATATTGGGTTGCAGTCGTTAAGCCCGGCAGGATTATGTTCGAAATAGGCGGAGTTGATGAGGAATTAGCTCGCGAAGCTATGCGTCTTGCCGCTAACAAACTTCCTGTCAAGTGCAAGTTTGTAACAAAGCAAGAAATGGGTGGTGAGCAATAATGAGAGCACAGGAAATAAGAGAAAAGACTTCAGAGGAGCTCGCGAAGGAACTCAAAGATTTACAGAAAGAACTTTTTCACCTTCGTTTTCAACTTGCCATAAACCAGCTCGACAACCCGACACGCATCCGTGCTGTTAAGAAGGATATTGCTCGTGTAAAAACAATTATGCGTGAAAAAGAACTTAACAATTCGGCTGATGTGCAAGGAAAGTGAGGTAAAGGCTAATGAGTGAGAGAAATCTTCGTAAAACGAGGGTTGGTAAGGTTGTAAGTGACAAAATGGACAAAACCATTGTCGTTGCTATTGAGGACAACGTAAGACACCCTTTGTACAAAAAAATCATTAAGAACACTGTTAAGCTTAAAGCTCATGATGAGAAAAACGAATGTCATATCGGAGATCGTGTGCTTGTTATGGAAACACGTCCGCTTTCCAAGGATAAAAGATGGCGTGTTGTAGAAATTATTGAGAAGGCTAAATAGCTAAAAGGAGGAAAAGACTGTGATACAACAACAGACTTACCTCAAGGTTGCCGACAATACCGGTGCGAAAGAATTAATGTGTATTCGTGTTTTGGGCGGTTCCGGCAGGAGGTATGCCAATATTGGCGATGTAGTAGTAGCCTCTGTTAAAAAGGCTGCTCCGGGCGGTACTGTTAAAAAAGGTGATGTTGTTAAGGCCGTTATAGTACGTTCTTGTAAAGGCGTCCGCCGTAACGATGGCACATATATTCGTTTTGATGAAAATGCCGCCGTAATTATCAGAGATGACAAAAACCCCAGAGGTACTCGTATCTTTGGACCCGTTGCCCGTGAGCTTCGTGAAAAGGATTATTTAAAGATCCTTTCCCTTGCTCCCGAAGTGCTCTGATCAGGAGGTTTGAATTATGAGCAAAATGAATATTAAAACCGGGGATACCGTTGTTTTACTTACAGGCGATAAGAAATCAGATCGCGGTAAGACCGGCAAGGTTCTTGAGGTTAGCCCTAAAGAGGGTAAAGTAATAGTAGAAGGACTTAACATGGTTTCAAAACATGTTAAGCCGCGTAAGGCGGGAGATCCTTCGGGAATTATTAAAGCAGAAAGTGCAATTTATGCCTGCAAGGTTCAGGTAATTTGCCCTAAATGCAAGAAGCCTACACGTATAGGCCACAAGATTTATTCTGATGGTAAAAAAGATCGTCTTTGCAGAAAATGCAAAGAAACCTTTTAAGTAAGGAGGAAATGACATGGCAAGACTTAAGGACACATATATCAAAGATATTGCTCCTGCGATGATGAAGAAATTTAGTTATAAAAGCGTCATGCAAATCCCCAAACTTGATAAGGTTGTTATCAATGTGGGCTGTGGGGAAGCAAGAGACAATGCGAAGGTTATTGATGCAATAATGTCGGATATCAGCAAAATTACCGGACAAAAACCGGTTGTTTGCAGAGCAAAGAAATCTATTGCAAACTTTAAACTTCGTGAGGGAATGCCGATAGGTGTTAAGGTTACTCTCAGAGGCGACAGAATGTATGAGTTCGTTGACAGACTCTTCTCTGCTGCTTTGCCGAGAGTTAGAGACTTTAGAGGTATTAATCCCAATTCCTTTGACGGTCGCGGAAACTATACCATGGGTGTTAAAGAGCAATTAATTTTCCCTGAAATTGATTATGATAAAATTGACAAGGTTCGCGGTATGGACATTGTTTTTGTTACCACCGCTAAAACCGATGAGGAATCTAAAGAGCTTTTAGAGCTTTTAGGTGCCCCGTTTGCAAAGTAAGGAGTGTGGAGAAATGGCCAAAACAGCAATGAAGGTTAAGCAGGCAAGAACTGCGAAGTTTTCAACCAGACAATATAATAGATGTAAGATATGCGGTCGTCCCCACGCTTACCTACGCAAGTACGGTATCTGCCGTATTTGCTTCAGGGAATTAGCCCACAAAGGTGAGATTCCGGGTGTGAAGAAGGCCAGCTGGTAAACAGCAGAAACAAAGGAGGTTGACGGTATGCAAATTACCGATACAATAGCTGATATGCTTACGAGAATCCGTAATGCTAACTCAGCAAAGCATGATTCGGTTGATATCCCTGCATCCAATGTTAAAAAGGCTATCGCACAAATTTTATTGGATGAAGGCTATATCAGCAGTTTCTCTGTTATCGAAGACGGTAAGCAGGGAATCATCAGAATAGTACTTAAGTACGGTTCTAACAAGTCGCAGATCATCACCGGTCTTCGCAGAGTATCAAAGCCGGGTCTGCGTATTTACAGCAGTGTTGAAGATATGCCTAAGGTTATGAAAGGCCTTGGAATTGCAATTCTTTCAACATCAAAAGGAATAATGACTGATAAACAGGCACGCCGTGAAAATGTTGGTGGCGAAGTGCTTGCATTTATCTGGTAGGGAGGTACATTTTAATGTCAAGAATAGGAAACAAACCTATACAAATCCCTGCCGATGTCGAGGTTAAAATTGACGGTTCAACTGTTGTTGTAAAGGGTCCGAAAGCAACTTTGACAGATACCTTTAACAGCAATATCAGCATTGCAGTCGAGGGCAACGAAATTGTTTGTACTCGTCCTAATGACAACAAAATGAATCGTTCTTTACACGGTTTAACTCGTACACTTATCAGCAATATGGTTGAAGGTGTTACGAAGGGATTTTCAAAAGAACTCGAGGTTAACGGTGTTGGTTACCGTGTTGCAAAGCAGGGTACCGATTTGGTAATGAACCTTGGTTTTTCACATCAGGTTATCATGTCAGAAGTTCCCGGAATAACAATTGAAGTTCCTTCTCCGAACAAGATTGTTGTTTCAGGAGCTAACAAGCAGCAAGTCGGTCAGTTTGCGGCTAAGATTCGTGAAAAACGTCCGCCTGAGCCGTATAAGGGTAAGGGTATTAAATATGTGGACGAACGTATCCGTCGTAAAGAAGGTAAAGCCGGTAAGGGCGCAAAAGGTTAATGAAGGAGTGTATGAAAAATGGTTAACAAGGCTGACAGCAATAAGGCTCGTCTCCATAGACATTTGCGTGTGCGCAGCAAGATAAGCGGAACTGCAGAATGTCCTCGCCTTAATGTATTTCGCTCCCGCAGCAATATTTACGCCCAGCTAATTGATGATGTAAAGGGTGTTACAATAGTTTCTGCTTCGTCTTTAGAAAGTGATTTCGAAAAAACAACCGGAAACTGCGGTGAGGCCCGCAAAGTTGGACAGTTGATTGCTAAGCGCGCTGTTGAAAAAGGTGTTGAAAACTGCGTTTTTGATCGTGGTGGATACATTTATCACGGCCGTGTCAAGGAGCTGGCCGAAGGAGCCCGTGAGGGTGGCCTCAAGTTCTAAGAGATAGGAGGAATTACTTTTGGCTACAAATATTGACGCATCAGTTTTAGATTTAAAAGAACGTGTAGTTGCTATTAACCGTGTATCAAAAACAGTTAAAGGCGGTAGAATTATGAAGTTTTCCGCTTTAGTTGTTGTTGGTGACGGCAACGGCATTGTTGGATTCGGAATGGGTAAAGCCGGTGAGGTTCCCGACGCAATTCGCAAGGGAATTGAAGATGCAAAGAAGAATCTTATAAAGGTTTCTTTAAAGGGCAGCACTATTCCGCATGAGGTAATTGGTAAGTTTGGTGCAGGAAGTGTACTTTTGAAACCTGCTGCTCCCGGTACCGGTGTTATTGCCGGCGGTGCAGTTCGTGCAGTTGTTGAAACTGTAGGAATTAAGGACATCCGTACAAAAGCACTTCGCTCAAACAATCCGATAAATGTTGTAAGGGCCACAGTTGCAGGACTTAAATCTCTTCGTTCAGTTGAGGAAGTTGCTGTAATGAGGGGCAAATCAGTTAAAGAGATTTTAGCATAAGGAGGAAGCAGTAGTGGCTACTAAGAAGACAAAAACTGCAGCCCTTAATGTTAAGTTGGTTAAGAGTTTGATCGGTCGCAAAGATGATCAGATTGCAACCGCAGAGTCTCTGGGACTGCATAAGATCGGCGATAGCCGGGTTCAGCCCGACAACGAACAAACTAGGGGCAAAATTAATAAAATTATCCACCTCGTAGAGGTAACAAAAGCTTAACACTAAGGAGGTGCGAATTATGAAAATTCATGAATTTTCTCCCGTTGAGGGCTCTACAAAGAAGGCAAAGCGTGTAGGACGCGGCCACGGTTCAGGTCAAGGAAAAACGGCCGGCAAGGGACATAAGGGTCAAAAAGCCAGGTCCGGCGGCTCTGTTAGAGTTGGATTTGAAGGCGGCCAAATGCCATTACACAGGCGTGTTCCGAAGAGAGGGTTTAACAATATTTTCGGTACTAAATATGCCATAGTTAATGTAGGCGCTCTTGAGGTATTTGATAATGGTTCAGTTATTGACGCTGTCGCATTAAAAGAAAAAGGACTCATTAAGAAAGAGTATGACGGTGTTAAGGTTCTCGCAAATGGTACACTAACTAAAAAACTTACCGTAAAGGTGGCTTCTGTTTCTGATGCTGCTAAAGCAAAGATCGAAGCTGCGGGCGGGGTTGCAGAGGTGAACTAAAATGCTTGAAACAATTAAAAATGCATGGAAAGTTGTCGAGATAAGGAAGAAGATTTTATTTACTCTCTTTATTATAGCAATTTTCAGAATAGGATCTGTTATACCGGTTCCGTTTGTTGATCCAAGTGCTTTAAGTTCGACTGAAATGACTAATGAATTCTTTAGTTATCTCTCAATTTTAACGGGCGGTGGACTTGAATACGCTGCGATTTTTGCAATGTCGGTTACACCGTACATCAACGCATCGATTATTCTTAATCTTTTGTGTGTTGCTATACCGGCACTTGAGAGGCTGTCAAAAGAAGGCGAAGAAGGTCAGAAGAAAATTGCTCAGTTGACAAGATATCTGACTGTTGTTCTCGGACTTATCCAAGGTGTTGCATATTTCCTATATCTAAAGAGTAATTTATTGCTCTCAGTTAGCGGCACCGGAAGTTTAATCTTTGCAGGATTTGTTATTACACTTGCATTTACTGCAGGTTCTGCACTTGTTATGTGGCTTGGTGAACAGATTGATGCCAAGGGTATCGGAAACGGAATTTCCATTATCCTCTTCTCAGGTATTATTTCTAGAGCACCTCAGGCTGCAAATACCTTGCTTTCATACTGGAAACTTGGTAAGCAGTTGACTGTGGTTGGAATTTTACTTGCTTTCTTGCTTGTTATTGCATTTATCGTATGGATGACAGGGGCAGAGCGCAGAATTCCCGTACAGTACGCAAAGAGAGTTGTCGGACGTAAAATGTATGGTGGACAAAACTCACATTTGCCTATCCGTGTTAATATGTCCGGTGTTATGCCCATTATTTTCGCAAGTTCAATATTGATGGTTCCTACTATGGTACTTTCATTTATGACCGATTCTCAAAAACCGTTATATAAGTTCCTTTCGCTTTTTAGCACACGTGGACTTTTATATGCTGTTTTGTATTTCATTTTGATTATTGCTTTTGCATATTTTTATGTTACAATTCAGTACAATCCGGTTGAGATGGCTAATAACCTGCGTAAAAACAGTGGAGCAATTCCCGGAATCAGACCGGGAAAACCAACCTCTGATTTTATTTCAAAAATCTTGTCAAGAATTACTTTGATGGGTGCATTGTTCTTAAGTGTTATCGCTATACTACCGATTCTGGTCGGAACGGTCGGCGGGATTAATATTTCGCTTGGCGGTACTTCCGTTTTGATTCTAGTAGGTGTTGCACTTGAAACGGTTCAAAACATTGAATCGCAAATGATGATGCGTCATTATAAAGGTATTTTTGATTAATTCGGAGGTTTACAATGAATCTGATTTTACTTGGTGCTCCGGGTGCCGGAAAGGGAACTCAAGCAGAAATTATCTGCAAGGAGTAT
>JAUMXX010000019.1:0-5083 GCA_030535285.1 bacterium
ATCTGCATATATCTGTCAAAGCCTGACAACATAAGTAACTGTTTGTAAAGCTGAGGTGACTGAGGTAACGCAAAGAAACTGCCTTGATGTACACGCGAAGGCACAAGATAATCCCTTGCTCCTTCCGGAGTTGATTTTATAAGCATTGGAGTTTCAATCTCAATAAAACCGTTTTCATTATAATAATCACGTATCACCTTAACAATTTTATGACGCATCATTATATTTCTTTGCAAAGGTTCACGCCTTAAATCAAGATAGCGGTATTTAAGCCTGAGTTCCTCATTCGCTTTAGTATTAGGTAATATCTCAAACGGTGGCGTTTCAGCCGCGCCTAACACCTTTAATTCATCAACCTCAATCTCAAATTCTCCGGTAGGAATTTCAGTATTAACAGAAGAACGGCGGCGCACAACTCCCCTTGCCATAATCACAAACTCACTTCTGATATTAAATGCTTTATCGAACACTTCACGATCAGTTCCGTCATCAAAGGCCAATTGTACGATTCCGGTTCTGTCTCTCAGGTCGACAAAAATTATCTGACCCAAATCGCGCTGTTTTTGAACCCAACCGGCAACAACAACCTCCTTGCCGAGTAAAGTTGCATTTATCTCGGCACAGTAGGCACTGCGACGCATATTCCCCATTATATCTAACTTCATACTAACACATTCCTTCTGTTGTGAACTATTTTTTCTCGGTTAACAAACCCGACATATCGTCAATTGAATCAGACAACTCAGTAATAACCGCGTTAATCTTTTTATCATAGATTGTTGATAAAATCTCATCACCCAACGCAACATCAAACTGCTCACCGGTTTTCATATTTCTGAATGAGCATTTACCGGTTTGAAGTTCATTTTCACCTAACACAATGCAGAAATCGGCACCGATTTTATCGGCATACTTCATCTGTGCTTTTAAACCTCTTCCCGACAAATCAGTTACCGCACTAAATCCCTCATTACGAAGCGACATACAAATCTTAGTTGATTCAAATTTGGCTGAATCACCAAGCGGTGCAACATAAACGTCGATCGGTCTTTGCTTTGGAAATTCACATCCTTGCTTTTCCATAACCATCAAAAGACGTTCAATACCCATTGCAAACCCTAATGACGGAAGTTGCGGACCACCCATTTGATCTACAAGCCCGTCATAGCGTCCGCCGCCGCAAACGGTTGACTGAGCACCAATATCACCCGAAACGAACTCAAACACTGTTTTTGTATAATAATCAAGGCCGCGAACAATATGAGGATTTACCGTAAAATTCACGCCTGCACTCCGTAAATGTTCCCGAACTGCATCAAAATGATCTTTACAATCATCGCAAAGGTAATCAAGCATTACGGGAGCAGCCGCAGCAATTTTTGAACACACAGGTGATTTGCAGTCCAGAATACGCATTGCATTCTTATTCAATCTTTCATTACAAGTGACACAAAGTTCATCTTTTTTTGACTCAAAATACTGCGTCAAAGCCTCTTGATACCTTCTTCGGCACTCGGGGCACCCAATTGAATTAATTTCAAGTGATAAATTCTTAATACCCAATGATACTAAAATTGCGTTTGCAAGTAATATAATTTCTGCATCGGCTGACGGTTGTGGAGCACCAAAACACTCAACGCCAAACTGATGAAACTCCCTAAGACGTCCGGCCTGCGGTTTTTCATACCTGTAACAAGTTCCGCAATAGCACACCTTAACCGGAAGAGCACCGTTTACAAGGCTGTGTTCGATAACAGACCTGACCGTTCCGGCAGTAAACTCGGGACGAAGCGTAATGGATCTGCCACCCTTATCATCGAAGGTGTACATTTCCTTTTGAACTACATCTGTTGTGTCCCCCACACTTCTTACAAAAACCTCGGTCGCCTCAAACACAGGAACCCTTGTTTCCTTAAACCCGAAAAGCCCTGCTGTTTCAATCATCTTAGACTCAACATATTGCCATTTATAACTTTCATCGGGCAAAATATCATTTGTTCCCCTGATTGCTTTATTAGTTTCAGACATGATTTTACCTCCATGATATAACTAGAAATATAAAAACCTCATCCCAAATAATAGGACGAGGAAACCCCGCGGTGCCACCCAAATTAAGCTAAACGCCTCACTTATAATCATTCCGTTAACGCCGAAAATACGGACTGCTCAGGCGGTGTCTTCAAAAACTGACCGGCAACATGTTCTCAGTCAAGACATGTTTCCCTGTAAGCCGTCACTGTTTTCTACTCCTCCGCCATCAACGCAATCAATAGATATTAAATTTAATCAGCTGTTTTGCTCCTGACATACTCACGCCAATCAAGGTCGCCTCTTTCCAAGCCGTGTATAAGCATTTCACCCGTGGCAATATTAGTAGCAATCGGAATATTATGCACATCACAAAGCCTTAATATAGAAATATCGTCGGGCTCACTAACCTTTGCGGTTAACGGATCACGGAAAAACAGCACCATATCAATTTCATTACAACTTATTCTTGATGCAATTTGTTGCCCACCGCCTTGATCACCACTTAAGAATTTAACAATTTCCAGACCGG
Source organism: bacterium (assembly GCA_030535285.1). Lineage (GTDB taxonomy): Bacteria > Bacillota > Clostridia > Oscillospirales > Acutalibacteraceae > JAUMXX01. The sequence continues at coordinate 2,561 of JAUMXX010000019.1, forward strand.
TGGCTTCAGAAACCAATCTTCCGGTTGTACCGGTTGCCATTAACCTGTGTCGACACAAAATTCCACAATACGCAATACAAAACTGTATCATCAACTCTTTTTTTGCATCGTGAGCTATAATAGCAATATTCAAAACGGACTCCTCCATCCACTAAATTTTTCTAATTTTAGGTAATAAAACATCCTTATCTTCAATACGCGCAGAAATCCTTTGAAAAGCCATAGCGGCCTTGCCGAAGAAAAACGGATTACCATTAAGTGCGCTGGTTTGAATCAGAATATCTTCGGGGACAACACCTAAAAGTCTAACCCCTGTATTATTAATGATTTCGTCAAAATTAATATTCAGTTTTTTAACGTTTTTATATATAAACCTATTAACAATCAGTCCAACATTTTTTAGGTTCAAACTATCAAAAAGCGAGTTGGCAATACCGGCATCACGTACAGAAACCCGATCAAAATTAGTGACAACAATGTACTCACCCTTGTCCTTAAACCCATACATATATTCAAGATCAATCCCTGCCGGACAGTCTAAAATGACATAATCATATTTATCCGTCAATGACGCAACAATATCAACAAATCCGGTTTTATTAAAACACAGCTTGTCCGGCGCAGGCAGCAAAGAGAGGCCTTTGACCTTATCAACTTGCAGAATTGCTTTTTCCAAATCAACATTTCGGTCAATGACATCTGATGAATCAAAGACCAGCCTATCACTAACAGAAAGCAATGAATCCAGACAACGCAAGCCCTCATCTGCATCAACAAGTAACACTTTGCGACCGCAATTACAAAATGCAGTTGCCAACCCAACAGACACAGTAGACTTTCCAACGCCGCCTTTTCCGGATACCACAACAATAAGTCTGCCCAACGTTAAAGCTCCTTAAAAATAATGAATTTCGATAATTCATAATACCATAAAAGTAAAATAATGTCAAAACAATTATTGAATCAGCGTGTTTGCCGACGGTTCGATATATGAATCTGACACATCTAAGAAATATGCGTCAAAGATCGCTTTAGCAACCGGAACGGTTGTTGTACTATACTCACCGTGCTCAACCACAATCGAAACTGCAATTTGAGGATCGTCATATGGTGCAAAAGCAATAAAAGTAGCGTGGTCAGCACCGGGGTTTTCAGCAGTACCGGTTTTACCGCCAACCTTAATTGAATAATCGTTAAAATACCGCTGTGCAGTACCCTCCTCGGTAACCGAAAGTAATCCTTGTTTAACAATATTAATAACACTGTCTTGAATACTGACCTTGTTTAAAACTACCGGTTTGTAATCGTAAACAATCTCTTCAAGATTATATGACCTTATTTGATTTAAAAGCGATGCCTTATATCTTGTTCCGCTATTTACAATTGTTGTCATATACATTGCCAACTGTAAGGGTGTGAATGAATTATCACTCTGACCGATTGCGGCCTGAACAACATTTCCGCCATACCAAACGGTGCCTACTGTTTTACAATGTTCCGGCCCCGCTAAAATACCCGCCGACTCATCTATTTCTATACCCGTTTTTTCACCCAGACCGAAACCTCGGGCATATTGAGTGATTTTTTCAATACCTAATCTTCTTCCAACATCAAAAAAGAAGTAGTTACAAGAATTCGAGAGAGCATTAATTACATTTTGACTACGATGCACCTTCATACAACTTGGTGTAAAGTCAGTATAATATCTATATGTACCAACACAGTCAATACACTCGTCCTTAGTAATTGTATTATTATTAAGCGCAGCAATCGCCACCAAAGGCTTAAATGCAGAACCCGGTGGATATACACCGTTAAATGCCCTATCAAACAGCGGTTTGTTTGATGCATTGGATAACTGCTGAAAATTTTCAGTATAACTGTTTAAATCGTAGTAAGGGTAATTGACTGCCGCTAAAAGTTCGCCTGTATCAATATCAACAACAACAGCAGCAGCACCGGTGACAACACCATCCTTAGCGTTTGCCTCTAAAATTACATTCTGCAAAGAGGTCTGAGCAGCCATCTGAATTTTTTTATCAATTGACAACATTACCGTGTTACCCTGAACGGGCTGCTCAACAATCTCGGTTGAGACAACATTCCCGTCATCATCAAAGCAATAAGCAAGCTTGCCGTCTTTACCCCTCAAGTAATCCTCATATACCGCCTCAATGCCACTTTTTCCAATTAAATCGCTGTATTTATAGCCTTTACTTTTTAACTCTTCCCACTGTTCAGCATATATTTTACCAACAGTACCCAAAAGATGCGGCGCAACCGTTCCATTGCTGTACTCACGATATGTTGAAACGACAATCTGAATACCGGGAACCGAAGACATAGATTCCTTTATATAGGTCATTAAATCGGTTGGAATATCCTTTGCCATTGTAAAAGGAGTATTCAGTGAAAAACCCGAACGTTCCATTGAATACCTAACGCCCATAAGCAAGCGTTGAATATCCTTTTCATAGCCTTGCAGATCATATCTTAAGACCATTTCATCAAAACAGTCTTCAG
>JAUMXX010000019.1:5093-10424 GCA_030535285.1 bacterium
CAGCACTCGCATAATCATTAAGTCCGATATTAGACTTTAAATTTGAAACCGATTGCTCATCCTCCGCACTGAAACCAAAAGGCGTAACTTTAGACATCGGCAAATTATCAGTCCACTCAACATTTGCTGTTTTAAATAACTCAATCAATTCCAAAACGGTACTGTTAAGGTCATTATCGTTCATATATGCCTTGTTGATAGTGACATCATATCCCTCGCGGTTTTTAACCAATGCCCGTCCGTATCTATCAAGTATCTCTCCCCTGGTGGCACTCAAAGTGGTAGTGAATGAAGAATGATTAGAATTAACGGTAGCATACCCATCGGTATTAACGATTTGAAAATCAACCAGACGTATTCCGAAAATAAAAAAAACAGCCAAGAGCAAAATAATCAGAAAAATAACACGTGGATTCATTTTTTTCTTCTTCCTCATTTTACTCTCAACTCCTTTTAATAATTATTAAAAACAAATATCTATTCACGCTTAAGCTGTATTTTCTTAATGACAAAGCCGAAAACTAAATACAAAATAAAATTAGATATTGCGGTATACACTGCCTGCGGCAAATAAGAAATTAACAAAACTGACAGGCTGAAATATCCCGGTATAACCGCAAACACCAACCATTTAATCAAAAAATATACAAACGAAAAAGCCAAACATAATATAATGCCACTGAAAATATTCCTATTAAAATAACAGGTTGCAACTAAACCCGTAAAACAGCCTAACAGCAATAATGTCAACGAATTAAAAATCAAAGAACCGGATGAAACTGTGTCCATCAAAATCCCGACAAAAAGGCCCATAATTGCGCCTTTCCACTCCCTGAAATAAACAGAAATACAAAAAACAGCCGAAACAGGAAGTAATGCGGTGCAACCGTTAATTTTAATCATCAAGCCGTCTGTATACTGAACAACAAACAGTAAAAAACAGACAACCGAGAGCATAAAATAATTAACAAAAGGTTTACCAGTTAATTTATCCATTTATTTACCACCCGAATATGTCGAACCTTGACCCGAGAAATATGTGATAACCATAACATCACGTATTGATTCTATATCAACTATAGGTTCAACAACCGCATATAGTGATGTATTCATTTTATCAGCCTTGATATCATTTACAGTGCCTATTATAAGTCCACTCGGGAAGACACCTCCACCCGAAGTTATAACATAATCGCCGACGGTTACAGAGCATGACCTAGCAAGGTTGTACATCCTGAACTTTCCGTCAACAGCAAGTTCAGGCATACCTGAAACGATTCCGCTGTCATCGGTACGACTGTCAATAGCAGCGACATTAATAGATGGGTCCAAAACGGTTGTGACCTTTGAAAACGACTGTGCAGTTTCGGTTACATATCCCACCAATCCGGCTGATGTAATAACAGGATCTCCAACCGCAACACCATCAATTAAACCCGCATCAATTGTAAAACAACCATATATATCCGCAGTATCTCTCGATATGACGGTTGCATCCTCAAACTTAAAATCAGTATTATTCTCTTTGAGTTCCAAAAAATCTTTATAAAACCTATTTTCCTGTAATGCCTGTTCGTAATTGACAAGTTTATTCTTTAACTCTTCATTTTCATTTTTTAGAACTTCAACATCATCAAGTAATTTATCCCCTTCATTTAACTTGGTGAAAAAATCACTTACCCCATGCGACACAGAGTTGAATACATTTTGAAAGGGACGAACCACAGCACCGAAAACACTGCTTCCCGGCGTTGATGTTAAGCCTATTAAGCCACAGATGATCCCAAAAGCCACAATAATTGTCGCAATCAGCAAAATCTTTTTAAATTGTCTGCTCCTGAAGAAAAAGCGCACTTATAACACCAACTTTTATCTGTACTTTTTACCTCTTCTGAAAACATATGTATCAAATGTATTGTTTGTTTCCAACCTTTTTGCAATACCCTTAACAACACAATCAATTGGATTTTCAGCAATCCTGACCTCCAACCCGGTCTCATTGGAAATATATTCTCCCATTCCGCGAAGCAATGCGCCGCCGCCGGTTAGCACAATTCCTTTATCAAGAATATCTGCCGCAAGCTCAGGCGGTGTTCTTTCAAAGGTAGACCTGATAGCATCAATAATCTCTGTAGCAATATCAACAATAGCCTCTCTGATTTCCGATGCGACGATCGTTATATTTTTTGGTAATCCGTCAACAACATTTCTACCTTTCACCTCAATTGATCCCTCATCCTGATACGGAAGGACCGAACCAATATCAAGTTTTATTTGCTCAGCGGTTCTGTCACCGATAACTAAATTATGGTTTCTCGCAATATGATTTATGATTGCCTCATCAAAATGATCACCTGCAGCGCGAATTGCCTGTGAGGTAACTATATCGCCAAGCGAAATAACTGCGATTTCAGTTGTACCGCCGCCAATGTCAACAACCATATTTCCAGAAGCACCCGATATATCAATTCCGCCTCCAATTGCTGCCGCTAAGGGAACCTCAATAAAATCGATATCGGTTGCGCCGGCCTGTTTTGTAGCGTCGTAAACTGCACGGGTTTCAACCTCAGTTATACCCGCAGGTACGCATATCATAACCCTAGTTCTCGAAAAAAGCGAACCACGCAGAGCAACACTAATTATTCTCTTAAGCATGGCAGCTGTAACATCCAAATCAGCAATAACACCATCTTTTAACGGCTTAACCGCAACAATAGAACCGGGGGTTCGGCCTATCATTTCTTTTGCTTGAGTACCTACCGCCCTAACCGCATCATTGCGGACATCATAGGCTACAACCGAAGGCTCACGCATAATTATCCCTTTACCTCTTATACACACAAATGTATTGGCAGTTCCTAAGTCAATTCCTATATCCCTTGTAAACATTTATCTGCCTCCTGAGTAAAAAATCTCGTTTTATTAAAAACAAATCAGTTGTTTAATTTTTTATATTTAAAATCCGGCGCATTTTCGTCAAGGACCGAAAAAGTATACCCTATTTTTGATAAGTAATCAATTATGTACGGCAGTGCTTGAACAGTTGTTTCCTTGCCACCCAGGTCGTGCATTAAAACACAGATATCCGGTTTGTATGACCCATTACTGCTTTCGGCGCCCTCGATTACAGAACGAACAATAGTTTCCATGGGCACCATGCGTTTCCCGTTAATCCTAACCATCATTGAAGCCTCAGCGTCGCAGGAATTAACATTCCAATCAAAATATCTGTAACCCTTTTTTTCAACGTCAGATGTCAATACAGTCATAAGTCCCGGACACTTACCCTGAGTAAGACTGACTAAATTGTTACTGCCGCCCGGAAAACGAATAATCCTTACATCCTGACCTGTATAACCGGCAACCTTACTACGAATTGCATTCAGGTCACTATAAAATTCATTCACACCTTTATAAATTGAAGAATACTCATGTGAATCAGAATGTAATCCGATTGCATGCCCTGCATTATGAATATCAGCAACCTTGCCGAGATTAACAGAAGAAACAACAAAGAAGGTTGCCTTGGCATTATATCTTCTTAACACATCCAGAATTGCCGCAGTATTTTTTGACGGACCATCATCAAACGTCAAATAACATCTGCCCTTAAAACCGGTATTCAATTTAAGTTGAACGCCGCCGACATACGGCGAAACCGGTTTGCTCACGCTTGGTGCGGGCTGTGAAGAAGACACCGGTGCAGAATTGACAGGTTTAAAAGTCTCAGTCGAAACCGGTTCTGAACTTGACTCAACTGGATTGCTGTTTATCACCTCAACGTAAGATGGCGGTGACAACGAAGACGACGGTATGATTTGTGATGAAACTTGTGATTCGATTGCCTCACTATCAGAAGCGCTGTCAGATTCAATCAAATTTTCTTGCTTCACGAAAACTAAATCATAGCACACACAAAAACAAATACTGAAAATAACCATAAGTGCCACTATACCGAGTAGCTTACTTTTATACATAACATCCATCCCCAAAGCATAACTGCAGTATTATTGTATCACATTAATCAGCATAAGCAAATAGATTTCAAAAAAAACGGTCGATTTTTTTTGAAAAATAAATTTTATATTGTTAATTTGGGTTATTAATGATATAATTACAGTACGTTTTAAACAATTTTTGTGTATTTTTATTTGGAGGGGTTAAGTTTGGATAATAATAAAATCATTATTGCCAGTGATAGTACATGTGATTTAAGTGCTGATTTGATTGAAAAATATTCAATAAAAATAAATCCGCTTTTTGTTGTTATGAATGATGTTCCGTACCGTGACGGAATTGATGTTACACCTGATGATATTTATAGATACTATAAAGAAACCGGAAAACTTGCCACTACCACAGCATCTAACATGGGAAACCATATCGACTTTTTCACACAATTTACCGATAAAGGATACAAGGTAATTTATTTTTCCCTTTCTTCTGAATTATCGGTTAGTTATAATAATGCGCGCCTTGCCGCTGAGGAATTAGAAAATGTCTATACGATCGACAGCCGAAATCTTTCTACCGGAATCGGATTGCAGATACTTTACGCCTGTGAACTTGCTGAACAGGGTGTCGACTGTGAAGAGATTGTTAAAAAGGTTAAGGAATATTCTGAATGTGTCGATTCGTCGTTTGTTATTGAAAACCTTGAATTTTTGGCAAAAGGCGGAAGATGTTCTTCGGTTGCGGCTTTAGGTGCAAACATATTAAAACTTCGTCCGTGTATAGAGGTTAAAAACGGTAGCTTGGGTGTCGGGAAAAAGTTCCGTGGAAAGATGGAGGATGTTCTCAAGGAATATGTCAAGTCTCGCTTGAGCAATGCAGATAACATTCAAACCAACCGTATTTTCGTGACCCACACCGACATGGATCCCAAACTTGTTGATTTAGTTATTAAAACCGTGAATGAAACGCTGAAGTTTGACAGTGTTCTGCACACAAGTGCGGGGTCTACAATTTCTGTACACTGCGGCCCCGGAACACTCGGAATTTTATTTGCTCGCAAAAATCCGATTTCATAATTTACTTTTTGTTGTTATTGATTTAAAAAAATAAATCACTAAAAATCATTTTCACCATACAATATTAAAGGGGCAAGAAAGATTAATATATCGGCGACTTGCCGCGGCTTTGTCCTTAGAAAAACCGATAGTGCCCCTTTATATAGATTGCGTCCGAAACTTGTTCGGGCGCTCTTTTTTTTACTGAGTTAAAAATTGTACCTACAAAAAAGAAAGCCGAGAAACAAATTGTTTCTCGGCAAAAAAGATTAAACTTCAGCTGAACTTATTGCTCATCAGCGGTATCTGAATCAACAATATC
>JAUMXX010000019.1:10434-19727 GCA_030535285.1 bacterium
ACCTTGGCAACCGCGTTACCGGTCATATTCTGGACTTTTTCTTTAATGTTTAACTGCACTTTTTCAGCAACATCCCTAACCTTAGCGGTTTCACTTATTTTAAGATAAGCATCAATTAAAATGACACCGTTATCGGTTGTAACATTAACAGGTGACAATGACAAATCGCCCTTTATAACATTCTTTAACTCCAACGGCTTTGAAGAAGTTGAAACGATACCCTCAACCTCTAAAGCAGCAATGCCGGCAATTTGTGCCACAACCTCTTTATTTATAACAACTCCGCAATCATTCTTATCCATATCAAATCTGCCTCCGATATCTTAATACTGATATACTATTACGAAATTATTATAACATAAATTTTTCACTATTCAACAGTTAATATTTTAATTTTATCTAAACCGACTCCGGTTTGTGAAATAACTATGTCTTGAATCTGTATTGTTTCACTGCTTAAAAGTCCCTCGCTTTTCACTATCACGCTCACACTGTCATCCGAAATAACTGCCACTGCATCTTTAAATCCCTTTGCTTTTATAAGGCTTTCGATTGCCGCCTCATCATCAATCCTTTTTGAAATTACTGCAAGTTGTGACGCTGCAGATTCGACCTTCTTGCCATCTGATTTCGCATCATCAATTGTATCCTGCAACAATTCGGTAGCCTCATTACGTGATTCGGTACGCTCCTTTCTCGCGTTTTTGAAGTAGTCCCCCGAATCTTGAATCTTAGAACTCTCTTGAATATTACTGCCACTTACATACTGAGCGTCACCAAGCACCGATGATTGTTCGTCGGTTGCATTGATAGTACCGTCGGTTGCAGAATACTTCATATTCAGCCAAACAGCCGCGCCTAAAGCCAGAATCATGACACCTAAAACAATTTGTCGTTTGTGAACAATTAAACCTTTTTTCATAAAATCATTTCCTTTCCGAAACACAAAATATATTAATCACTGCCAAACAAACATCAACAATACAATCCGTCGTCGGCAGAAAATATACACACGTCTAATTTCTTCCCGTAACAAAGACCTTATTTGAATTTATATCTAAAGCAGTTGAAACTGCTTTTTTCACCTTTTCCTGTATGTTTTCGCTGTTACCGTTAGTACATACAACAACCACTCCCCTTATCTTCGGCATTCTTTCGGAAATTTTTAATGCCTTTTCATTACCGTTCTCATCAGTAATAATTATATAACTCTCTTCAACCGAATCGCTTAGCTCGTTTTTTTGAAGCTGATCTCCACTTTTATCCTGCGCCTGACTGCTGTCAGATCTGCTCTCGGTTGCATACACATATTCAACACCGCTGTTCAAGGTAATCATTACCGAAACATCACTGCCCGGCAGCATCTTTTTAATGATTTTCACTATTTGCATTTCTAATTGTTGAGAATATTCCTTTACCGATACAGCAACTTCGGAATTATTATTCTCCGGTTCAGTTTTATCGCTATTTGGTCCCAAAAAGGATGACAACATAATAAGTAAAATTCCAATACTGCCCATAACAATAATTATCTTACCGAATTTGCCGTTCATTAATTCTTTAATTTTTATAGTTTCCACCTGTTTCCGCATCCTTTACACAACTATAGTTCACTGAACTTTGCTGTTACTTTGTTGCAAAATCTCACACTTTATTCCAAAATTTTGATAAATTAACTCTGAAACAGATTTGTCAGCATTTTTTAAATAGATTTCTGCCTTGCTAATACTTATGCCGTTTGTCCCCGAATTATCCATTGTAATTTTAATTTTATAATCTTTAATACCCTTAGAATCGAGCAGTTGTGAAATTTGCTGCTTTAACACATTTTCTGTCAGATCTAAAACCTGTCGTTCACTCAATTCACTTAATGAGTTTTCTGTTGCCAATTCAGTATCCGGATTAACAGAAAATTCGAAATCAAAATTAAAATTATTTCCTGCAATAGAAAAAATTATAGCCAGCATTAATAAACCTACAACCGTTTTTATCGACTTCTCATACCTGCCGGCCGGAACTAAAACTAACACCACACCGAATACTACACTGCAGATACAAAATATCAAACTGATGTCTTTTATACCTTCCATTACCGTCCACCAACCGAAATAATTATTGTTAAAGAAACAATGAACATGATTCCAATGCAAAGAATTATCCCGATTATCATTGAAATTGTTGAATTGATTGCTGCTGTCACCGATTCAATATCTTTTTCGTCCAGTAATTGAGCAAAACTGCATAATAAAAATACTGAAAGTTTCCAAATAAGCAACTGACATAAAACCGGAAGAAAAATTATGACTACCGATAAAACCGCAAACATTCCTGTTGTTGTGCTCAGAAGTTTCAGACAACCGCCTACCGTTGAAATTGCTTCACTGACCGCTACCCCGACTATTGGTACTGTTGAACTGACAACAAACTTTGCGGTCCGCATCCCCGCAGAATCAGCAGCGGCACTTATTGTTGTCTGGATACTCATAACACCTAAAAAAACAGTCATTAAAAACGACAAGCCCCAAATTGCGACTGATTTTAACGTTTCGCTGAGTTTTACGGTTTTAAGCATCCCGCCTGAAACATTTGCGATATTAAGCGCCAGATAGATTGAAATTATCGGTAATATAAAATTCCCTGCGAGTTGTGTAACTACCTGACATACAACGAGCATAACAGATGAGGATGCTGCCGCCGTTGCAGGTTTTCCCATTGAAGCGAGCACGCCTGTATAAACCGGTAAAAACCCAAGCACAAAATTGCTGCAACCCTTTATTGCTGCTATCACTGCTTTAATAGATTTCACAAATGGTATGATGACAGAAAGAGTAACACAGATTAAGGTTATATATGTCATTACGCCCGAAATCTGATTGTTCTTTTCAAAGAAAACACCGTTTACAACCGATGCCACGACCATCATTATTATCATCACGCCACACGCGCCAAACGGCTCTCTTGCTCCATTTTTGATCAGATCCGCAATCAATTCAAAAACATTCTCAGAAGTCAATGTTTTTTGCCAATCATAACTCTCGGGTGAAATTCCCAAATCATCTATTAAATCCTTAGCATCATCCGTGAGATTATCATATAACTCTTCGGCACCGCTGCTGTTATACTGATTTTTATATATTGAATCATCCTGTGCAGATACATTTAAAGAAAACAAGCTTGCAAATATAACGGCAAACACCGCATATATTATCATCTTTTTCATACGCTATCCTATTAATACCGTTGCCGCTTCTATAATGCCCCTTAAAAGCGGAATTGTTATTGAAACTATTACTATTTTACCGGTTAACTCAATCTTCCCCGCCAATGATGATTGTCCAAAATCATTACAGATATCGGCAGCAAACTTTGTAATATAACAAATCCCCAGCGCTTTAAAGGCCGCCGTAAAATACTTAATATCCACCCCGGTTTTTTTAAACAACGAATCCAGTTCATTATATATGGGAGAAAATCTTTTGAGTAAAAAATAAAATAATATACTGCCGGTAATAACACTTACTGTGATTGCAAATTCCGGAGTTTGTTTTTTTAAAACTATTATTAAAATTGTCGAAACGACCGCAAGTCCGATTAATGAAAAATAATCCATATCATAATCCAAAAACTGATTTTATTGTTTTAAATAATGTCCCTATTTGATTAATTACCATAATTAAAACTACTATTAACCCTGCAAGTGTCGTCAGCATTGCCTGCTCCTCTCTTCCTGATCTCACCAAAAGTTGATGAAGAATACCAACAATTATTCCGATTCCGGCAACCTGAAATATGAAATCAACATTCATTGTCGCACCCCTAAATTAATACAATAAATACCGCCGCTGAAGCCAGCAGACTTAATACTTTATACAGTTTTGTTTTCTGCAAGAAATTCTCGCGTTCGGTTTTATGCCTGAATTTAAACTCGGAAAGATACATTTCAATAAACGCTAGCTGACCTTTTATATCGCTTTTACCCAAACCTGCAAAAAAACTGCAAAGCAGATCCTTTTCCTCACCCGAGAAATTTTGACTGTCAATTATCTTTCTGATGTTAGCGACTGTAAAATCGCTTTCTAAATCGTATAGTTGAGTTATAAATGGTATGTTTTTTTGAAAATCAGTTGACCTTCTTAAAATAGTGAAAAGACACTCCTGTCTGAACCTGATATCTGATTTTAACCGTTCGGAAAGTAAAATTAGCGTATACCAAAACTTCTGCCTTCGATTTAACTCGGCGCTTGAGATAAACCCGATTGACGCTATACAACAAACCACTAAAAGAATACCGATATATCTTATCATCATCAACCACGCATTTCCGATAGTTTATATCCGCTTGACGTTAAAAAAACACGGTATACTCGCGGCAAGCTTCCCACCGATTTATAATATACAAAATATTGAATCGCGCCTGAATTTAACAGCCTATCAACCGCATCTGTGTATTTTATCTGCGAAACCTCGCCAATATGTATGGTACAAACAAAATTGACTCCGCAATAAAGACCGTACTCAATCAGTTCGACCTCTCGCTTGCTGGTAATTTCATCAAACGCAATCACCTGTGGATTTAGTGTTCTGATAGCAATTTCTATCCCATCATTTTTTGAGATGCCGGTTAAAACATCGGTGTTCATTCCTACATCATTGGTCGGCACAGCATCTACCGAAGACGCTATCTCACCTCTTGTATCTATTAAAACAACACGCGTGTTATTATTTGATATCTGCCTTACCGCATCCCTGAGTACTGTTGTTTTGCCGCAGGCAGGCGGTCCGGCAATTATCATTCCCTTGTCAGCAAAGGCGGCAATAATATCTGCTGCCCCTTTGATTTGACGCGCAATCCTTAGGTTGACAGAGCTAATATTTTTAAAACTTGTTATATCACCTTCATCATATACTGCCGTACCGCAAATACCTGCACGATGTCCGCCGCAGACCGTTATATATCCGTTTCTTAACTCATTTTGATGGGCATAAACCGAATAACCGCACAATCGGTTATAAAAATTTTCTATTTCAAATAATGAAACGGTTGGCTGCCTTTGAGCCTCAATTTGTTTTTGTCTGTTAGCATACGTTACCGTAATGGGTCTGTTTACACGCAAGCGTATTTCACTGACCTGTGCTTTTTCAGAAATCGGGAGATTCAACAGCAAGGTTTTAATCCTATCGGGTGTGAACCCTGCCGCTTGATCATATCTTTCGGCTGCATAATTTACATCCATCTTCATTACTTGTCCCCTTTCAATAAAAAGCATATGATAATCTTTGTTGCAATAGAACAAAAAAACAGCAAATCCAAAATCGGATTTGCTGTAAAGACTTATATGATCTATTTTAATTTATCACCGATAATATGAGCCGCCTTGTAAATATCACCGCCACCCATAGTGATTATAAGGGCTTCGCCGTCTGCACATCTGATTGCCGCATCGGCTGCTTGTTCAAAGGTGTCAACACAAATGCAATCATCAAGTCCAGCCGCTAAATCTTCAGACTTTATGCCGGTTATATTAACCTCCCTCGACCCCATTATCGGCATCAGTACCACACTATCAGCTAGGGACAGAGCATTAATAAATTCTTCCTTTAACAATTCTGTTCTGGAAAAAGTAAAGGGCTGAAACACTGCCACAATTTTGCTATAACCTAAATCCCTTGCCGCTTTTAGTGTTGAAGATATCTCGGTCGGGTGATGAGCATAATCATCAACTAAACAAATATCCCCGAACTCACCCAGCCTTTCAAAACGCCGACCGGAACCGGCAAATTTTTCAATTGCATTCTTTATGTGCTCGGGTTCGATTCCATAATAATATGCAACAGCGAAAGCCGCTAATGCGTTATAAACATTGTGTTTCCCGGGAATTGACAAAGTAATAGTTGTGACCTTCTTCCCTTTTACAGAAACATCAAAGCACATTCCGAATTCAGCGGTTTTTAAGTTTTCGGCTCTAAAATCATTTTCACTGTTTAAACCGAACTTTAAACATTCACCTTCAAAACCATCAATCGCACGGGCACATAACGGATCATCACCGTTTACAACCGCCACCTTTGACATTGACACAAACTTTTTAAACGAAGCAATCAAATTGTCCATAGTCTTAAAATAATCCAGGTGGTCACCGTCGATATTGAGCAACACCGAAAGATCGGGTGAGAGTTTCAAAAAAGTATCAACAAACTCACAAGACTCGCACACCATGTATTCACTTGAACCTGCACGACCGTTAGCATTTATAATCGGAAGTCTGCCGCCGATAACCGCAGTAGGATCATAATTGCACATATAGAGAATTTGAGTTATAATAGAAGAAGTAGTGGTTTTTCCATGAGTTCCGCTAACACCAATAACCTTGCTAAAGCGGCGCGTGAGTACACCTAACACCTCAGACCTCTCCATAACAGGTATCCTCTGTCGAGCGGCCTCAACCAACTCAGGATTATCGGATGAAATTGCAGCAGAATAAATAACAACCTCTGCGCCATTTACATTATCAGCCGAATGTCCTAATACAACCTCAATACCTAAATTTCTTATCCTTTTGAGGTTGTCGCTTTCATTATTATCAGATCCGGTTATAATGTATCCCTTGCTATGCAAAATCTCTGCAATGGGACACATCCCCGAACCGCCGATTCCCACCATATGAATTTTCTTTGAATTTTCCAGAATTTCATCAGGTCGGTCAAATGTTTTCATAAAATTCACCCCTTAGTACGAATTATATTATATTGCTTTTTTTCAAAAAAATAAACAGTTTTTTGAGGATTTTTAGTATGCAATTAAAATTACCCGATTTCATTACAAAAATTATCAAAACCTTAGAGTCGCACAACTTTGAAGCATATTGTGTCGGCGGTGCAGTCCGTGATATGTTAATTGGTGATACTCCATTTGATTTTGACATTGCAACAAACGCACCCGCTGATACGGTTATGCAACTGTTTGACAAGGTAATCCCAACAGGTCTTAAGCACGGTACGGTTACTGTTATTGTTGAGAACAATGCGGTTGAAATTACAACCTACAGGATTGATTCGGGTTATACTGACTCACGTCATCCGGACTTTATCAGTTATGCAAATGATATAACGGAGGATCTGTCAAGACGTGATTTTACAATCAATGCGATTGCTTTAAACAGAAAAATTGTTGATCCTTTTAACGGGAAAAGGGACTTAGAATTAAAAACAATCAAGACGGTCGGTGATCCCGATATGCGCTTGCGGGAGGATGCTTTGCGGATACTCCGCGCCTTTCGGTTTTCCTCACAGCTTGATTTCACAATAGAAAAAAACACACTTCAAAGTTGTATTTTAAACGGTCATTTATTAAGCAAAATAAGTCGTGAACGAATTTACTCTGAACTTAAAAAATTACTTACGGGAAAAAATCCATATATTATCTCAACTCTTGTGAATAACAATATTCTGTCTTTTCTGGGTTTGTGTCCAAACTATATACCAAAAGAAATTAATCTTCTTGATAATATTTTACCGTTGAGACTTGCTGTTTTATGCTATTATTGCGGGGTTTATTCTAAAAAGATTCTAAAGAATTTACACGCTGACACAAAAACACTAACCAAAGTTTTGATTTTTGAACAATTTTTATACAACAAACCCCCAAATTATTTTGCTGAATTCAAAAGGATTTTCGCATTCTTATCACCTGATGAATGGAATGCACTGCTCGATGCGCGCAGGATTCTATTTAATGAGGACAACTGCTTTTTAAAATATTTTACGGCTAAAATAACATCTGAAAACCAGCCTTATAAAATATCCATGCTCAATATAAGCGGAACTGATTTAAAAAGGATCGGTTACACCGGCAAACAACTTGTTATTGAATTTAACCGACTCTTAGATGCCTGCCTCTACTCCCCCGAAAAAAACAAAAAAGATGAACTTATCAAATTAGCAATTGACGATTTTAAACAATCACTTTATTAATCCTAACCTCATAGAATGTATAGAAACATTTTATGAGGTTTATATTTTTGGTTTTGGAGTGAAGTATAATGCGTTTTCTGGTTGTAGGCGGGGATTTAAGACAGTATTATATAGCACAGTCCTTAAAAACATCGGGGCACCTGACCGATGTTTTCGGATTGGATAAGACCGATCTTGAGCAAACAACAATTGATAAGATTAAAAATACAAAATACGATGCAGTTATTCTGCCAATGCCCTTAAGCCTTGACCAGATTCATCTTAACTGTCCGCTTAACAGTTATAAACTTGTTATTACCGAACTGCTAAATTCGTTGAACAACACAAAAATATTCGGTGGTATTATAAATGAAAAATTTTTAAAGCCGATCAACCATAACACGCTTATTGACTTTACAAAAGATGAAGAACTATTGCTTGAGAATGCCCAACTCACAACCGAAGGCGCCCTATTAACCGCTATACAAAACACAAATCGTGCCATTTATAAATCAAACTGTTTGTGTGTTGGTTACGGGCGTATTGGTAAAAGCCTTTCTCAAGCACTCAATACACTTGGTGCAAACGTTACGGTCAGTGCAAGAAAGGCAACTGATCTGAAAGCTATTTGCAAAAACGGCATGACACAAATTCTAACTTCTGAAATTGATATATATATCAATAAATTTGATATCATTTTTAATACTGTTCCTGCCCGCGTGATTAATGACGAAGCGCTCAAACACTGTAAAAACGATGTGACTATAATTGAACTTGCATCAGCACCCTTTGGATTTGACCGTGAAACTGCTAATTCACTTAAACTAAACACTATCTATGCCCCTTCACTGCCCGGCAAGTACTCACCAAAATCGGCCGGAGAAATCATTTTAAAAACCATCTTCAAAAACATATAAATTTCGCAATAACCAATTGACCTTTGTTGCTTGGTTTTGCATTTATAAAAACAATTGATAAACATAGCATTTATGACCATTCTTTAGCTTGGCCATATTTTGCTTTACAGTATATAGAAAGGAATGGTCACAATTATATGAAAGGAAAAAGAATTGGGTTTGCAATGTGCGGTTCTTTTTGTACCCTTAAATCTGCTGTTGAACAATTAGCTGCACTGAAAGAAACCGGTGCCCAACTATTTCCAATTATGTCAGAAATAGTATATAATACAGATACAAGATTCGGTAGCTCAGCAAACTTTATAAATGATGTTGAGTCAATTTGCCAAAACAAGATAATCCATGAAATCAAAAATGCCGAACCAATCGGTCCAAAACAACTGCTTGATTTATTAATAATTGCACCATGCACCGGCAATACACTCG
>JAUMXX010000071.1:0-1834 GCA_030535285.1 bacterium
AGAGAATGCAACCCCCGCCACGCGGCGGGGTTGCATTCTCTTTGTCTTCTCACCTAAACTCCAGCAGGAGAAGGTGTCTGCACAAAACAATATGATTGTGGTATAATACTTGACGTCAAGTGAAGGAATGTGGCGATCTCGTAAAGAGCTCTCGTCACCCCTAAGCGGACAGATATAAAGATCGCGTAACCACGCGGACTTGCTCGTTCGGTTGAAACGACCAAATTTTCAGAAGAGCGAACATGTCTTGCGAGGGGCGCGCTGTATGGCACACACATGTGCCGGGCGTGTCATCTTGCACCCATGTTTTCTTCAGGGCTTTGGTCGGCCTCAACCGAGAGCACGGGTGAAGGAGGCACGCCCGCTCTTTTGTCTCCAAAAGAAAATGGAGATAAAAATGAATAAGTTGATTATGGCATCATCTTTTGCGATGCTTACTGGATTCGTGATAGCACAACAAGCTGTATCACAGGCTACAACGCAGCCTGCTGCAGCTAAACCTGCTGTACAACAGACTGAGGTTAAAGTTGAACCCGGTGCGGTGTTGATGGCGTGGAAAGGTAAAAATATGATGGAGGCTGATATAGCCGCCAAAATAGACACTGAAAAAGCTTTTCACAGTAATAATATTACGTCAGATCCAGTTGCTCGCGCAACAAGAGATAGAATATGCAAGTGGTCTGGAATATTGAACATTCAGGAGCCTGGATTGTATACATTTAGTGCAGTAGGTTACGGTGTTGTGGATAACGGCACTTTAGCATTATTGATAAACGGAACGCCTATTGTATCTTTTACAGGTCAAGATGGAACGGCTTCTAAAAATGTGCAATTGCCTGGACCGGTTAATCTTGATATTGTTATGTATACGCCTTTTCAGGTTCACAATGGAACATCCATACTTATACGATTTAAAAAGGCGGGGACATTGTCTTGGACAGTGTTGACGCCAGAAATGTTGATGCATCAAGTTCAATAAGCTAAATAATATTAGGAAGCTTCTTAAAAATTAAAGAGGCTTCCTAATTTATTTATGAAAGTTTTGGGCGTATGACAAAGTTTATTGATTTCTTGAGATTGCTTTTTGTGATGCATATTGCATTCGTGATAGCGGGATGTAGTCACGAAAATGAAGTTGTTGAAATGATTGAACAAGCATATCCCCAGTTTAAAGCTGGAGGTGATGTTGAATTTGATTCATATAAAGAATCAAAGAGAACAAAAGGACGAATAAAAACTTTTAAAGCAACAGGTATTCTAAAATGGGAGGATAAATGGTATACGGTAAAACGGGTGTATGAATCTGAGATGGGGATTCCTGAAGTGGTGATTGTTTCGGAAATGAGTGAATTAAACAAAGGGGTTTGTTTTGAAGCAATTTTTTATAAAGGTGATTGTAGTAAAAAAGGGAGTGTAAAATTGGATGTTGATAGCAATATTGGAGCTTGTTTTACAGAGGATGGGTTGCTAAAAAAGTATAAAAGCAAATGTTTGTATTTTGGAAACAAAAAGATTTTAGGCGCGAAAATAGATGTTGCTGAATTTAAAAAATTGTTAAACGAGAGTATTGCGGCTGGAAATAAAGTAGTTTTTGATATTAAAAAAAATATCTCAGACTTGCAGTCGAGAACATCAAAATGCCTTGCTGAAGAATATAAAAACTACAATTATGAAAAGCTAGATGAGTATATAAAAAGGTGCGAAAAATTATATAGTGAATATGATAATGGTGACAGCACGTATGAAGTGCGACGAAAATTGTCATATTTTGCGGATTTCCCGATTGAAAAATTTGGACAGGCCGAGGCTTTAAGATGTAATGAAGAAGTTCTGG
>JAUMXX010000071.1:1844-5038 GCA_030535285.1 bacterium
CTATAAAGAATAGTGTAAATAAAAGGATAGTTGAAGCTAATGCACTAAAGAATATGAATAAGCGAAAAGGTGTAACTTATGTTCGTGGGATAACGTCAATAGGAAGTGAAGATAAATCCAAGCCACAAACACTTAAAATAGCCAGAGGCCCGATTGCGATTACAGATGTTGAACCATCGAATACTGTTACAATGCCGAATGAAAGCAAAAGGCAGGGAAGCAATCGTATTTCTCCGCAACAAAGAATTATTCGGCGAGTGCGAGGAGTTAAATCTTCAGGTGGAGATGTAGTGTTACCTTCTTCTCCAAAAACGATGACAATAAAAATGCCTCAATAAAGGAGAGTTATGGAAAATTCAACCGTTGAAAGTGTTGATGTAGAACCAATTATGCAAAAAGAAGAAAGTATGGATCTTAATACAAATAGCGAAAAAGTAGACTCCGTTCAACTTGAGTCTGATGAAATAGAAACAACAACACGAAAAGCACTTAAATTGGGAGTTATAGCGTGTGCCTGGATTGGGATGGCGATAATACGAGCTGTTCATCCGTTTGGGCGAGGGGGAGGTATTTTGGGCGAGACTATAGTGTCTGCTCTTATTGTGAATATACCGTTAATGATTTATGGAAGAACTGCAAAGGGTTTGGTCCGAAGAGTTTGGAATATTTGCGAGACGGGATTAGATGGAATAATGAAATTTGATCCTGGATCAGTTTTAGTTGGTGCACTTGCTTTTATGTTTGGAATTTTGCTCATGAGTTTTGTCGGTGGGGTGTGGTCGTTATGGATATTTGTCAAGACGCTATATCAATTGGTTATAAGCGCACAAAGTAGGACAACGAGTTGTGTTCAAGAGGAATCGAATGGTTCTAACGAAACTTCAAATAGCGCAATTGATGATTCAAATACCGTTTATATTGATTGATGAGGGCTGAAAATGACAAACAATACAGATGTTTTGCCGGTTGCAAAAAAAGAAGATTTATCTAATAACAATCTTGTTCGATTGTTGGAAGCGGTAGATTCTGCCGCGAATAGAAATTATTTGATGACTTGCTCAAATTCCGAAGTTCAAAAATTTGGGGATTACATATTGGATGAGGAGTCAGGAGTTACTAAAAGTCTGGAGCAGGTGAGTCTTTTCAGGTTAAGCAGACTGATTTATGGTGCAGATGAAAATTTGACCGAGAAGTTGAAATCATTCTTTTTGACATTTTCGGGCTTGCAGTTTAATCCGTCTGTATTTTATGTTATACAAAACAGAAAAGTAAAAAAAGGAAAGGCTGATGACCGCAGTCAGGATGAATACGCGGTTTCGTTTTATATTGGAATAAAACCATATGGATTGAACCATTCGGACTCAGTAGCTAGCATTGCCGGGAATATGTTAAAGGAAACATTTTCAGGCGTTTTTCTTGGCAGTTCCATTAAAGAGGCATGTTACGATGAAAAAGCTAAAATCCGAAACATGGCCATGCAAGGGGGTAAGGTTGATGTGGTGTGTGTGTCTGCGCAGCCATCGGTAAAAAAGGATTCAGACGAAAAATCGGTTGAACAGGGGTTGGAGTATTTTATTGATGTAATGCGCAATCGCCCATATACTGCGGTATTATTAGCGACTCCTGTTGGTGAAATGGCGGTCCAGTTGCGAAAACGAGAGTTTGAAAATCTGTATTCGAAATTATCAGCCTTTCAAAAAGTCACGATAGCTTTTGGGAAAAATGAAAGCAATGCAATTTCTAAAAGTTTGTCAAAATCAACCACTGTAACTGAATCAAATGGAGATAGTTTCACAACTACCAACAGTAGAAGTACGACAATTAGTGAGGGTGGTAGCAGTGGATATAGTGTGTCTTCAAGTTCTGGAGCTGGAAGTTCATCTTCCTCTTCGAGTACAACATGGGGAAGGTCAGAAACGTTTGGTGTTTCGCAATCAATGGGAACGACGCATAATATTGCCATTTCCGACGGGGAAGTGGTAACTGGTGGCGATACCAAAACAGAAGGAAGTTCGTTGACTAATACAATAGAAGTGCAGAATAAGGGTGTTGAGGGATTGTTGGAACAATTAGATGAGAATCTTAAAAAGATAAAACATGCCGAGTCGTATGGGTTATGGGAGTGTGCGGCATATTTCATGTCAGAATCCTACGAAGAATCAATGTTTGCCGCAAATACATATAAGTCACTGATTCTGGGCGATGACTCAACAAGTGAAAGATGTCACCTGATTCATTGGGAAAAACCAAGTGATGATGAGTCGAAGAAGTCTAAGCAAATGAATTTGTGTAATGGCATTTTAAGCGGAGAACATCCGATAATACAAACTAGAGATAAAATATTCCGAAATGTTATTCCCAGTACGGTTGTTAATGGACGTGATTTGGCGTATTTTATGCGATTGCCGCAAAAGTCAATTCCTGGGCTTGCGGTTGATACAATTGCAGCGTTTGAAAGATCGGTTGTGTCTAAATCTGGAACAGGCAAAAATAAAAATTCCGTCATAGTGGGTTTTGGCCGAGTTTGTCATATGGATAAGGAGGAGATTCCGATATCACTAGATTTGAATGAGTTTACCAAACATTGTTTTGTGACAGGTTCTACAGGTTCGGGAAAGTCAACTACAACAGAATCATTGCTTCAACGTTGTATAGAAAAGGGGATTAATTTTCTTGTTTTGGAACCCGCCAAGGGAGAGTACAAAAAGGCTTTAAAGAATGTAGAGAAGATAAATATTTTTACTACACATCCTTTGTGTGAATCCCTGTTGCATATAAATCCATTTAAATTTGAGGAAGGAATCCATGTTCTTGAACATATAGACAGATTATTGGGAATCTTCAGTTCGTGCTGGGAGCTTACCGCCGCTATGCCGGCGATTTTGAAAAAAGGTGTTGAGCGTGCATATCAATCAGTTGGCTGGGATCTTGTTAATTCCTATTATATTGGCGATAAAAAACCTTATGAGTATCCGACTTTCTCTACATTGGTCGGGGAATTGCGTAAGGTTATTGAAAGTTCTGGATATTCTGCAGAGGCCAAGGGTAATTATACTGGAGCTTTAGTTACTCGAGTAGAGTCGTTGACAGCTGGAGTGTTGAAGCAGATTTTTTGCAATGAATATTACACTGATCCCGAGGTTCTATTTGACCGCAAGACGGTTGTGGATTTAAGTCGTTTGGGTTCAGCTGAA
>JAUMXX010000072.1 GCA_030535285.1 bacterium
AATAAGACACAAAATAAAATAGGTTATAAAATTCGTAAAAAACAGCGACAAGCAACCACTGTAAATGACCTCATGTAATCGCAAAACTCCTATGCTAAACCCGCTGTAAAGCACTGTGAATGCCACTAAAATCACAAGATAACAAAAAACAACAACAAAATTACCCTTATAACTGTAAAGCGACTCGGAATAGTAATTCTGCCAAACATGAACAAAAAGACACGTTACGGAAACAACCGACAAAAGTTTTATAAACGCCATAACCGATTTTCTGAACTTGATTAAAACGCCCATTTCTTTTCATCCTACTTCAAAATATTTTTTATTCTCTCCATAGCCTCCAGAGTGTTTTCGTAATTGGAGAAAGAAGTTAATCTGAAAAACCCTTCACCGTTTTTACCGAATCCCTCACCGGGAGTTCCTACTACATTTGCCTTTTCAAGCAACAAATCAAAAAATTCCCATGAGCCCATATTCGAAGGACATTTAAGCCATACATACGGTGAGTTTTTTCCTCCGGTGTATGTAATATTAAGTTCATCCATGGTCTGCATGATAATCTTTGCATTGTTACGATAATATTCAATATTCTTGCGCGACTGTTCAATACCTGCTTCGCTGAATACCGCCGAGGCACCCTTTTGCACGATATAAGAAACACCGTTAAACTTGGTTGTTTGCCGACGCAACCAAAGCGGATTAAGTTTAACTCCGCCAACCGACAAAGCCTTAGGAACAATCGTATACCCGCATCTCGTACCGGTAAATCCGGCAGTCTTGGAAAGTGAACAAAACTCGATTGCGCAGGTCCTTGCACCGTCTATTTCAAAAATACTCCTTGGCAAAAGCGGATCACTTATAAATGCCTCATAAGCAGCGTCAAACAGAATAACTGCGCCTTTTGAATTTGCATAATCAACCCATTTTTTCAACTGGTCCCGACTGTAAACGGCACCGGTGGGATTATTGGGTGAGCATAAATAGATTATACCGCAATCAACGGTTTCATCGGGCATGGGTAAAAACCCGTTTTCTTGATTGGCATTAAGATAAACAATCTTTCTGCCGTCCATAACGTTGGTGTCAACATACACCGGATAAACCGGATCGGGAATTAACACGACGTTATCCTTCGAAAAAATATCAAGCATATTTCCAACATCACTTTTTGCACCGTCAGAAACAAAAATTTCATTTAAACTAAGCTCAACACCCGTGTTTTTAAGGTAGTAATCTTTAATTGCATTCTTTAAAAAGTCATACCCCTGCTCCGGACCGTAACCGTGAAAAGTATCTGCTCTGCCCTGCTCGTCCGCAGCGGCTTTAATTTCGGCTACAACTGCATCAGCTAACGGTAGTGTGACATCGCCAATTCCCATCGAAATCAATTTTTTGTCAGGATTTGCTGCCGAAAACTCTCTTACTTTTTTCGCAATTCCTGCAAACAAATAACTCCCTTTAATATTCAAATAATTCTCATTAATCTTAAGCATAAAAATCGTTCTCCTATATAATTTCGCCGTCGAACACAAATGTGGCGGGCCCTCGCATATATACCGTTTCATCGGTCATATATTTTATTAACAAATCACCGCCCAAAAGTTTTACGGTAATTTCGGTATCTCTTTGACAAAATCCGTTTAACACTGCAGCAACCGCCACGGCACAAGCCCCTGTTCCGCACGCCATGGTCTCACCGCTTCCACGTTCCCAAACCCTCATCTTCAGGGTTGTATCATCAATAATTTCCACAAACTCGGTATTAACCCTGTCAGGAAAAATTTTTGAGTTTTCAAACTTCGGACCAACTTTTTTAAGGTCAAGTTCATCAACGTTATTACAAAAAAGAATACAATGGGGATTTCCCATTGAAACACAGGTTATTTTCTCTGAAAAACCGCCCAAATCGACCATCTGACCGATAACCGTTTTCTCCTGTGATATGACAGGAATTTCTTCGGCCTGTAATACTGCTTTACCCATATCGACCTCAACCGACTCAACCGTTTCTCGGTTTGTAAACAGTTTCAGGGTTTTAATTCCGGCAAGGGTTTCAAGTGTTATGGTATGTTTATCGGTTAACCCGCGTTCAAACACATATTTCCCGATACATCTGGTTGCATTCCCACACATTTTGCCCTCGCTTCCGTCGGCGTTGAACATACGCATACGAAAATCGGCAATCTCAGACCGAAGTATAAGTACAATACCGTCTCCGCCCACACCGAAATTGCGGTGCGACAGTTCTTTTGATAACTTTTCGGGATCGGTTATATCATTTGATCGAGTACAATCGAAATAGATATAATCGTTACCCAAGCCGTGCATTTTAGTAAACTTCATATTTATTTCTCCGCATTTTACCATTATATACAATACATTTTTAGAATATAGCAAAACACTACCATTGTCAAGCGTGACAAGACAAAATCAGAGAAACGGAGCAATTATGTTTTTTGTACTGGATACAAATACAAAAACCCGAAAAATTCACATTAACCGTATAACGATTGCCGAGGATATGTTTTACTACCTGATAAAAACCCGGCAAAAAAACGGCCTGCCTAATTGGAAAAAAATACGGAGGAAAATCGAAAAATTAAGCAATATACCGTCCCCGATTATGCTTACACCCGAAAATGTTGCTGCTCCAACTTGGACTCAGCCGGTAGATTGCGACTCTTTATTTGAAACAGTTGTGCTTGAACATCTTATTAACAAGCTGAAATCAGAAAAAACAAAAAAGAGTATGGGTGTTGTCGATCTTGAGAATCGGTATATTCCTCAGGTTCAACGGTTAAGTGTTGCGGCAATCAGCGTAACGGTTGTGTCAGCTGCACCCGAAAAATATTCTCGGGCGTTTGAGCAGTTTGCAGACCGCTACGGAACATACCCGATAATAACCGACAGTCTGACAGCACTCAAAAACTGCAACACCGTAATTGTGACCGGTACGCAGACCGGACAATTATTAACCGGCGGTAAACTGTTATTTACAAACCCGAAATATTTAGACCCGCGGCAATTCTTTGTAGAGCAGATTAATGAAAGTGGATTTCCACCCCAAATTAATCGTTTAAAAATTTTGTTTGCGATAAGAAAGTATTATAATGTCGCAATTTCAGTTAGAAACATTTTCTTGACATAATATATGTGTGTAGATATAATGTATTAATATATGCAAGTGTAACGCACTTGTATATTATTGTTTTTCAATATTATTCTAAGTTTATTAAGGGGGATTTTCCGTGTCAAAACCTATTCTTCTTACAAATGACGGACTGAAAAAATTAGAAAACGAACTTGACAAATTGAAAACCGTTACCAGAAATGACATTGCAGAAAAAATAAAGATTGCAAGAGGTTTCGGCGACCTTTCTGAAAACAGTGAATATGATGAAGCAAAAAACGAACAAGCAAAGGTTGAAGCTCGAATTCTTGAACTTGAAGCAATGCTTAAAAACGTACAAATAATTGATGAAGATGACATTAATCTTGAGATTGTAACAGTGGGTTCGACAGTAAAGATTCTTGATGTTGAAGAAAACGAGGAACTCTGCTTTAAAATTGTCGGTTCAGCGGAATCCGATTCGTCGGAGGGAAAAATTTCAGACGAGTCACCCGTCGGTGCCGCTTTGATGGGACACAAGGTAAATGACGAGGTTGTTGCAGAAGCGCCAATAGGTCATATTACATTTAAAATATTAGAGATTTCTCGATAGAAATAGCCAGACTGATATCACTTTACAAAAATATGTAGATTTGATAAAGTTTTTAAACTCACAGTTTAGGCAACCGTTTATCAGATATAAGTACAAGAAAAAAGTGCAGTATAAATATTACTATTTCTCAAATTAGGTCATTTTGTAATTTTAGCCCAAAAGAAAGGAAGGTCACAATTATGGCAGAAGAAATTATTGCCGCGCAGGAAGAAGAATCGTATGAAAACCTGAATGAAATTTTAAAAATCAGACGCGATAAACTTTCAGCATTAAAAAGTTCGGGCAACGACCCCTTTGAAATAACAAAGTTTGATGTCACATCAACCGCAGCGAACGTGGTTGAGAATTTTGAGGAACTTGAATCAAAAACCGTTTCCCTTGCCGGCCGCATTATGAGTTGGCGTGATATGGGAAAGGCCAGTTTCATGGATATTCGTGACCGTAGCGGAAGAATACAGATATATATTAAAATTGACGATGTCGGCGCTGATGTTTATGAAGGTATGAAACTCAGCTGGGATATCGGTGATATAATCGGTTTCAGCGGCGAAGTTTTCAGAACTCGGAGGGGCGAAATTTCAATCCACTGCCGCTCACTCAAACTATTATCAAAATCGCTTCGTCCCCTGCCCGAAAAATACCACGGTCTGCGCGATACTGAACTTCGTTACCGCCAGAGATATGTTGACCTTATTGTTAACCCCGAGGTCAAGGATACATTTATCAAAAGAAGCCGTATTATGAAATTCATCCGTCAGTATCTCGACGATTTGGGATATTACGAGGTTGAAACTCCAATATTGAATACTATTCCGGGAGGTGCGGCTGCGCGTCCGTTTATTACGCACCATAACACGCTTAATATGGACATGTACCTGCGCATTGCACCGGAGTTGTATCTCAAACGCCTTATCGTCGGCGGTATGGAAAAGGTTTATGAAATCGGCCGTCTGTTCAGAAACGAGGGAATTTCAATTAAACATAATCCCGAGTTTACAAACATAGAACTTTATGAGGCATATACCGATTATAACGGTATGATGGATATTACCGAAGACCTGATCTCGAAACTTGCGGTTGAGATCTGCGGCAGCGAAAAGATTGTTTACCAAGACAAAGAAATCAACATGCAAAAACCGTGGCCCCGACTTAAAATGACCGATGCAGTCAAGCAGTATACCGGACTTGACTTTACAGCGGTTCGCGGCGATTCGGCAGCGGCACGCAGTCTGGCAGAGAGCATCGGCATAGAAGTTTCCTCTGACGAGAGTTGGGGAAATTGCCTTTA
>JAUMXX010000020.1:0-17140 GCA_030535285.1 bacterium
CAGTTGGCAGAGCACTTGACTTTTAATCAAGGTGTCCGGAGTTCGAATCTCCGATAGCTCACCAAAAGCACCTCTTTCGAGGTGCTTTTTTATTTTGCAATATAAATGTTGAAAAACAAAAAAATTCCACAGACATCAGTCTGTGGAATTTTATGTTTTATAAATTATTTAAACTCTGCTTAATGTCATCAATTATATCATCAACGTCTTCCAAACCAACAGAGAAACGAATCAATCCCGGATTAATTCCGGCAGCTACCAACTGTTCATCAGTCAATTGACGGTGGGTTGCGCTCGCGGGATGTAAAACACAAGTGCGGATGTCCGCCACATGCACCTCATTAGAAGCGAGTTTCAAACCATCCATAAATTTAACCGCGTTTTTCTTTCCGCCCTTTATTACAATTGAAATCACGCCGCTACAGCCCTTAAGATATTTCTGAGCCAAATCGTAATACTTGTCACTCTCAAGTCCCGGATAACGAACCTCATCAATCATATCACAAGATTTAAAGAATTGCGCAACCTTTAATGCATTCTCGCAATATGCTTTCATTCTGATTGCAAGCGTTTCCAGTCCTAAGTTCAAAAGAAAACCGGAATTGCCCGACGGATATGCTCCGAAGTCACGCATCAATTGCATTCTTGCTTTAACAATATAAGCCGCCTTTCCGTATGTTTCGGTGTAAGAAATACCGTGATATGACTCATCCGGCTCGGTAAATTCAGGGAAATTGCCGTTGGTCCAGTCAAACCTTCCGCTGTCAACGATGACACCGCCGACCTGCACTGCGTGTCCATCCATATATTTAGATGTAGAATGAACAACTATATCTGCCCCAAACTCAAACGGCTTGCAGAAAATGGGAGTTGCAAAGGTGTTATCAATAATAAGCGGGACCCCGTGTGCATGGGCAATCTTTGCGAATTTTTCAATATCAAGTACTGTTAACGCCGGATTTGCCAGTGTCTCACCAAAAACCGCTTTTGTATTGCTTTTGAATGCAGCTGAAATGGTTTGCTCATCTGCGTCGGCGTCAACAAAGATACATTCAATTCCTAATTTCTTCAAAGTTACAGCAAAGAGGTTAACCGTTCCGCCGTAAATTTGCGATGTGCTTATAAAACTGTCACCCGCATGGCATAAATTCATTATCGAAAACATTGAGGCAGCTTGACCCGAGGAAGTACACATTGCGGCAACTCCACCCTCTAAATCAGCAATCTTCTCCTCAACCGCCATTACAGTCGGGTTTTCAAATCTCGAATAAATCAAAGATTTAGTAGGATCATCAAACACTTGACCCACTTCGTCGGTTGAATCATAAACATAGGTTGTGCTTTGATAAATAGGAATCACTCTGGGTTCACCATTCTTAGGAGAATAACCCGAATGTAAACACTTGGTTTTATCCCTCATTAAAATCACCTTATCTTTCTATCACATAAAATATTATGTTGTCTTAACTTTCTTTCTTTTGTTTGCACACATTATGAACACATTGTTTTATTAACTCTATTTTCTGTTTATCGGTCACGTGTTCACTGTCAATTGTAAATCCGTTTATAACATCTTCTGCCTGTGGGAGAAAGTCTGCCTCAAAAATATCTCCACCAAACAAAGTTTCAAACCAAGTTGATGCAAGAGCATATCTTCCGTAAATCAAACTCATATGAAACCCATCACGGCAAAGACTTTCTCCGCCGTTCTGATAATCAAACGCAGGATGTCTGCGTAATTCTTGAATAACCTCGCCGCAGGGAATATAACTGATTCCGTCGTTTTCTTTGCAGAACCTGTTTACCGATTGACAAATCATATCAAACATTTTTAGCTGCTGCTTATCATAATTTACGAAACCGGCATGCAGACAGTCGATTTCGTAAGCCCAGGTTTCATGAAAATAAATCTTCGCATCGGGAACATTTTGCCTAATCGTATCAATAAGTTCGGTGGCATAAGGGTAATAACTATCGATAAGCCCTGCCCTACTACTCTCCTGTTGGATAGTTACAATGTCCCATTTATCAAGTTTAAGTGCGTCACGGATCGAGATATACCTATCACTGTTTACACCGTTAAAATCTAATCTGAACGCCGGTTTGTTATCTGCCAAATTATCCGAATCCATTTCTAAACTGCATCCGGGGACAAAGAGATTTGTTATCTCAACATCAATGCCTGCAGAATCCGAAATCTTTTTTAAATACGCAGTTGCATCCTCAGAAAAACTATTTCCGATAGCCAGTAATTTAATTCCCAAAAACACCAAACCCTTTCACAAAAACTAAAATCCAAACCGATTATAAATAATAACTACGGTCCGCACGTGATAAACTAACCTCAACCACAAATGTATTAACTCAACCCTGCCACGCTGATATATTATTAAATTTTGTTTTTTCTGTCTAACCTATAATTACGATAATAAACGACCAAATCCGCCGCTACCATGATTGCATTTAATATGTAAAACATCAAGACATACCATTTATATGTAGGAGAGATAAGTTTAGCAGTTATTCCGCAAATATATCCAAAGAATATCAGAATTAAAAATGCAAGACTTTTTCCCTTTGTGGTCTTTGCCTTATAGGATTTTATCACGTTCAACGGCCACGATACCCCAAAACTGCAAATCATAAATATTTCCAATAATTCCGCCATATTACTTTCCTCCAACATTTCTGTAAACTCAAAAAATTATACCATAGTTTTGTGTGCATATCAATAATAATTGTAAATTTTTATCGTCAGTAAACAACTTTGTGAACCGTCATTGATTTAAAATCCAAATTGCTGTATACTAGTTTTATTAAAAAACAGATCGGAGAAGTTTAATTAATGGAACAATCTAAAATTGACAGAATAAACGAATTGGCAAGAAAATCAAAAACCGTCGGTCTGACCGACCAAGAAAAAGCAGAACAAACTATTCTGCGTCGGGAGTATGTTGACAGTTTTAAAGCCTCACTCACTAGTATACTTGACAACTCCTATATTCAACGTCCCGACGGAACAAAGGAAAAGGTTCAAAAACGCAAGGACTAGTAGCTTTATTGTTTGCAAATTTGTATTTTATTAACTATTTGTTAAAAGTTATAAAAATATTTAAAAATGTCTTTATTTATCGAAAAAAATAATGTATACTATCAATTTGTCACCGAGAGAAAATCTCAAATACCATATACTACCTGAGGATTAGTTTATGAAAAAGAAAAATCATAAAAAGAAATACAAAAAAAGAAAAGTCCCGATGTCACGCTCAAAGAAAATCACCCTTTCGGTCTGTTTGGGTCTTTTAAGCGTTGCTATAATTTGTGCCACTGTTTTCGGAATTTGGTTTAGTGCAAATTACAATTATAGAAATTTAAACCCAAATTCACTTGATGCAGTCGACCAAATCAATGAAGATGTTATAAATGTTGCCCTTTTCGGTATTGATTCGCGAAAGCCGGACACCTTTACCGGTCTTTCCGATTCTATCATGATTTTAAGTGTTAACACTAATTCAAAACAAATTAGGTTAATTTCTATAATGCGTGACACGCTGGTTAGGATCCCCGGAAGCAAGAAGCCTCAAAAGATTAACAGCGCTTATAATCAAGGCGGAGCAAAATTAGCCGTTAAAACTCTTAATAAAACTTTTGGGCTCGACATTACAGATTATGCAACTGTTAACTTCTACGGTATGGAGGATATCATTGACCTTGTGGGCGGCATAACTGTTGATGTTACCGAGAGCGAACTTTATTGGGCAAATATTGCACTAAACGAACTTGCAGATATTGAGGGTGTTAAGCGTAATCACATTAAAGGAACAGGTGCACAAACTCTTAACGGTCTGCAGGCAGTTGCTTGGGCAAGAACGCGCAAAGCCGCAACCGCAGACGGTGTTGTTGACGATTTCGGCAGAACAGACCGTCAAAGGACTGTTATGGAGCAGTTATTCAACAAGGTGATGAAACTTCCCAAAAAACAGTATTTTTCTCTTGCGAAAAAAATGATGCCATATGTTGAGACCTCTATGTCAATTTCGCGTGTTTTAGGAATTGCGTCGTCGGTATTGGACGGTGCCACCTTTCACCAAACCCGCGTTCCCCTATCCGATTATGTTATAAACGGTGATTTCAGAGCCACAGGGGAATCAACAGTGTATTATAATCTTGAGTTTGCCCAAAAGATAATCCATGCCTTTATTTATGACGGGATTTCACCCGAAGACTATATTGAACAAAACGGAATAGATAAAACCCCGTGGTATTCATCCTCAGGTTCGGTACCGAGTTATACAAGCAGCGATTCACACTCAACAAGTTCGACGACAACAAAAACTGAGAAATCAAGTTCGTCAGATTCTAAACCAAGCAGTTATTCATCCTCTGAATACTCAAGCAGTGTTGATACCTCGTCTGTTACTTCTGATGAGTCCTCATATGATTCTTACAGCAATATTGATTCCGGTTCATCCGAATCAAGTGATATAACATCCGAATCACAGATTGTTTCAAATTCACAAACCGAAGATTCAACACCTAAACCAACAACTAATTAATTTGTTTATTGCATCTAAAAGTAAAAGCGGTGACCTGACCGGGTCACCGCTTATTTTTATATACAAAATATTGCTCTACAATTTTTCTACAGCCGATTTTAACTTTTCGGTCATATTGGTCTTTTCCCATTCTACATCTAAGTCAGTACGCCCCATATGTCCGTATGCCGAGAGATCGTAGTAAATCGGTCTGCGAAGTTTTAACGAATCTATTATAGCCGCAGGCCGCAAATCAAACACCTGCTGAACTGCCTGTGATATTTTCTCATCCGAAACAACGCCGGTATTAAAGGTGTCAACAAAAATAGAAATCGGCTGAGCAACCCCTATCGCATAACTTAATTGGATTTCACATTTCCTTGCAAGTCCCGCTGCAACAATATTTTTAGCAATCCATCGTGCTGCATAGGCTGCAGACCTATCAACCTTTGTCGGATCCTTTCCCGAAAAAGCACCGCCGCCGTGACGCGAATATCCGCCATACGTATCGACAATTATTTTACGCCCTGTCAAACCGGTATCTGCCTGCGGACCGCCGACAACAAACCTACCGGTCGGATTTATGTAATACTTTGTAGCGTCGTCAATTAACCCCGACGGTATTACCGGCTTTATAACATGCTCCATTATATCCTTACGCAACTGCTCAAGTTCAACCGTCTCAGAATGTTGGCTGGAAACCACAACCGCATCAAGACGAACCGGGTTGCCATCCTCAAATTCAACCGTCACCTGTGTTTTTCCGTCAGGTCTTAGATAGTCTAAAATCCCGTCTTTACGCACCGAAGTCAAGCGTTTCGCAAGTTTATGTGCCAACGAAATAGTTATAGGCATTAATTCTTCGGTTTCGTCACAGGCATATCCAAACATAATACCCTGGTCTCCGGCACCGTAAATATTATACTTATCATCATTCCCCTGCTTCAATTCAAAGGATTTATCAACACCCAGTGCAATATCAGGCGACTGCTCATCTATTGAAGTAATTACTGCACAGGTATCACCGTTGAATCCGGGAGATTTTTCGTCATATCCGATATCCTTCACAACACGGCGCACAATTTTAGGGATATCAACATAACATTTGGTTGAAATTTCACCCATAACGGTTACTATCCCCGTGGTGCAAAAGGTTTCGCAAGCTACCCTTGCTTTTGAATCAGAAGCAATAATCGAATCTAAAATCGCATCAGAAATACTGTCACACAGTTTATCGGGATGCCCCTGCGTAACAGATTCAGACGTAAACATATACCTTGACATAAACTTCCTCATTTCTGTAAAACAGCCCTTTTATCCAAACGGGCGGTCTGTTAAGCATAACCTTAAATTTCTAAGAATCCAAGATCCAACAAAAAAATACAGTTTTTATCCAGTAAATTAAATGTTATCACAAACACATAATTTGTCAAGCACTATTTAGCAATCCACTCAACACTACCCTGCATACTTACCAACAATAACCAAACCGCTGCAATTATAATCAAAACCGAAACAATAATTATAATTACGGTCTTGTACTCCAGTTTGTATTTATGTTCGTCATGACGGGTTGAGATTAAGTTAACACTCTTTAATGCATGGGAAAGCGGTTTATAAACCAACAACACAACAGCCGCATTAATTGTGTACTTAATTGCATTAAACGGCAACAGCAAAGGAAGGATCATTTCAACGATTGCTTTAACAGGCATTCCGGTATAATAAGGTGTTATAAGCAAATTAGCAAGCAGCATTACAACCGTGACCGAAACTATAGCAAACACCAAACCTATTATTGCACCGCTTAACTTTTTTCTGTACTTATAAATCAGGGATACTACAAAAGCAAACACCGCATTAGCCAAAAAGTTCATTATTAAACCGTAGACTCCGGTGCTGCTTACGGTTACAAACTCTAAAAAAGAAACCATCGCCGCCATGAGTACTCCCCAAAGCGGTCCCAACAAAAGTGCGCCCACTGCAATTACCGAACTTTTAATATCAAATGTGAGAAACGAAACATTAATCCTAAGTATAAAAACAAATAAGTACGCTGTTGCACAAAAAAGTCCCGCAAGTGACACTTGTTTAACATATGAATTTTTACTCAAAAAACCATCCCCCTAAAATATAATAAAAAAGAAAACACCTCTTGCGAGGTGTTTAAATACAAAGAAAAACATTCTCTTCTTTCATCCGGACTATGACCGTCGGCTCCGGAATCTCACCGGATCAGTTTAACACTCGCGGGCTTATGCTCTGCAAAAGCAAAACACTTACCGCCGGTAAGGAATTTCACCCCACCCCGAAGATACATTCAATATTGTAGATTTCACAATTGAATTTGTCAACCCTAAAACAAAATAATTTTTGACAAATAATCAGCATAACTATTAATCAGGAGTATAACCGCCACCTGAGCAACCACAATCAAAGGTATTCCCAACATAAATTTAAGTTTCTTTGTCTTATGTCTTATTAGCTTCATGGTCAGATACATTCCTGCCCCACCGCCAAGTGCCGCAATAATAAGCAGTGTTCTTTCAGGTACTCTGTAAAATTTTTTCACAGCAGCAAATTTATCAATACAGGTTACAAAAACGGCAACAACCGTAATAACACATAAATAAATTAATAAGTTTTGCATATCCCACCTCATTGTAAACTATTATACAACAAACTATACCCTTATTCAATGGAGTAAAAACATGATAATCAGTAAAAAAACTATTGTAGGTATTCTATTAACAATAATTATTATCGCGCTCATACCGTTCGGTGTAAAATTCATCCCTAAACAAAACACAGCAAAACCAAATGGTATACCCGAAAAGAATCAGCAGCAACAAAGCTTATTAGGTGTTTGGATTTCTTTTTACGAACTGAACTTTAAAAACCTATCGGAAACTCAATTTAAAAACAAAATTGACACTATGTTCAATAATATAGCGCAATTAGGATTAAACACCGTTTTTTGCCATGTAAGACCTTCAGCCGATGCCTACTATCCCTCAAAATTTTTTCCGTTTAGTTCATATATTACCGGGACACAGGGAAAAGATCCCGGTTACGACCCCTTAAAATTTATGATTGAGTCCGCACATCAAAAGGGTTTATCATTCCACGCTTGGATTAACCCGTATCGTATTGCCTCCTCAATTTCTTCACCGCAGCAACTTTCAGAAAATAATTTTGCACGAATATGGCTTAGCGATGAATCGTCGGAAAACGACTGCAATGTAATCGTCATCGACAAACCTGACAGTGACCAAAAAAGTTACTACTTTAACCCCGCAAGCCTTGAGGTGCAAAAACTCATTAACAATGGCATTAAAGAAATTTTAGATAACTATGCTGTTGACGGGATACATTTTGATGACTATTTTTATCCCTCAACCGACCCGATTATTGATTCGGTTAGTTATGAAAAGTATCAATCTAACTCTGTATTTCCGCTTCCGCTTGAAGATTGGCGCAGGGCAAATGTGAGTTGTTTATTATCAGCAGTACACCGTTTGTGTAGAGAACGCAACAAAATATTCGGCGTCAGTCCTTCCGCACACATTTCGACCGACAAAACCGACAAAAACTATTGTGAACAATATGCAGATATACTTAGTTGGCTTTCAACTGAAGGTTATATTGACTACATAGCACCTCAGCTTTACTTCGGTTACGAGTATCCCACTGAAAAATTCCGTTTTGAAAATCTGCTTAATCAATGGAACTGTATTAATCGAAATCAAAACATAAAATTGTATATTGGGCTTGCATCCTATAAAATCGGCACACACGATGCCGGGTCAGCTGAATGGCTTGAAAAGGATGATATTCTTGCACGTCAATTTTCTGATGCTCTGAAAAACAGTGCTGATGGGATAATTCTGTATTCCTACTCATCACTTTTTTCCGAAAATAAACTTAACCAAACACAGCGGGAAAACCTAAAAAAATCTTTTTAGACATTTAACTTCTCAATTTCTTTTCTCAAACGCCCTATGATACGTTTTTCGAGCCTAGATATGTATGATTGCGAAATTCCCAAGCAATCCGCAACCTCTTTTTGAGTATGTTCTTTAAAACCGCAAAGCCCGAACCGCATATTCATTATATTCCTTTCACGATTATTAAGTTCACACACAAGGCGGTTCAACATCTGCTTTTCGTCCTCCTGCTCTATGCCGCGCCCGAGATCGTCACTGTCACTGCTTAATATATCAGACAACAACAATTCGTTTCCGTCCCAATCGACATTCAGCGGTTCATCTATTGATATTTCAAACTTCAAAGCGACGCTTTTGCGAAGATACATTAATATTTCATTTTCAATACATCTCGACGCATACGTTGCAAGTTTAATGTTCCGTTCGGGGCAAAATGTATTGACCGCCTTTATCAGACCAATAGTTCCGATCGATATTAAATCCTCTATTCCGGCACCCGCAGCATCAAATTTTCTGGCTATGTAAACTACTAAACGCAGGTTATGTACTATTAAT
Organism: bacterium; assembly: GCA_030535285.1. GTDB lineage: Bacteria > Bacillota > Clostridia > Oscillospirales > Acutalibacteraceae > JAUMXX01. The sequence continues at coordinate 9,038 of JAUMXX010000020.1, forward strand.
TGTTCACGTACCAGTTCTTTGTTGTCATTAAACTTTTCAAAAAGTTCTGCCTCCTCCTTTGCAGTCAAAGGAGGTGGAAGTGTTTCCGGACCGTTTATATAATGACTTACATTTATAAAACCTAATTTACTTAACAAACCAATAAACAATTTTTTAAAACTAGATGCAATAATTTTCATATCATTTTCACCCTCAATTTAATAAATCAGGACCGATTATAGCATTATAATCTTCACCCAAGGGCACAGGCCCCGATGCCACAATAGGCCGTTGTATTTTAATAATGTTACTGTTAACAAAAACGTGAGCCTCATCACACTTTACTGCCGGCAGAAGTCCGCTGCCTGATACCGTGCGATAAGGAATAAGCCGATACCGTTGCCCTATTTGAGTATTGCTCACACCCGCCATACTCAACACCTCCCCGCCATCCTTTTCACCAAGTAATTCAATAAAGGCGCGGCGATTTACAAGGATAACAGGAGAGGATGAAAGCAAATCGGTCAAAGAATGTCCGGTGTCAACCATTGCATCAAGTAAAATCTTGTTCTCATTATAGCTAAGTTCTATTTTTACCCGCTTTGCAAATTGCGCTTGACGCACCGTGAATTTTTTAAAAAGTGTTATCACACAATATGATACCGCCGTTGCTGCCACAAGAAAAAGCGGCGAAATATTGAAATATACAATACCGTTATTTATTGCCAGTGAATCAGGTTTAAATAAAAACCAAACAGCAAACATTATTCCGGCATATAAAAAAGACACCGTATAAAACAATAAAACCTCACGCACAAACTTTTTTAAATTGGAAAAACCCGTGCAACATATTATTACTGTTGACGCCACAACTGCACGGTATGATAATTCAAATACAATTCCGTACTGTGGCAGAAATATGTACAGGCAAAAAAGAGCACCTACGAATGCAGCAACAACCTGCCGCCAAAGTTTGACCTGACTCTTTGAAAGTTGCATAGTTACATTTATAATTAAATAATTAACAATTGTATTAAGGAAAATCAGCACATCGGCGTATACAACCATAAAGCTACCCCCTACAAAAACAATTATACCCTTGATAAGACAATTAATATTGTCAAATCAAGGGTAATGTTTTTGTCGATAATATACTTATTATTGAAGGTCGTCCTTATTTATATTGTGACTCATATTTTGTTTCATTTAACGCGAATTTTCCAACCTGAGCGTCCGAAGCGATATCAAGTTCTGAAAGAGAAGTACAGCCATAAAACGCATACTGCTCAATAGTTTTTGCTGAGTCCGGCAGTTTAACACTTTTCAGAGATTTGCAAAAATGAAAAGCAAATTCGCTGACCTTTACCAAACTTTCAGAGAATTGAACGCTCTCAAGCTGCTCGCAAAAAGCGAACGCATGGTCGCCGATTTCGGTAACAACATCAGGAATCGAAACTGTCTTGAGCGAACATGCACTAAACGCATAATTTCCGATTCTGGTAACATTCGACGGTATACTTATACTATCAAGTGCGACACACTCATAAAAAAGATCATTACTGATTTCGGTTAAAGAGTTTGAAAGAGTTACATCTGATAGAGAAGAACACTCACTGAAAACTCCTGCACCTAAGATCTGCACGCTGTTTGGTATCTTAACTCCATTAAGATAAGCACAACCTTTAAAGGCGCCCTTGCCAATACTAATAACACTGTCGGGAATAGTAATGGTTCTTATGCCCGCATATTGAAAAGCATAATCGTTAATTTTCTTCACAGTACTGGGAATAACGATATTTTCTAAACGGGTATCACTATCAAATATGTCATTGCCGATTTCTACAACCGGCTTGTTTTCAATTTGAGAAGGCAGTGTAACGTCCTTTTTATTACCGTTATACTTAAGAATAATCGCGCCGCCCTCAACATCTGCATAATCATAGTCACCACTTGTTTTAACGTCATACTCAGGAGTGGAACTGCTTTCCTCCGCATAAGGTTCATATCGATTACTCGGCGAAATTTCTGGGTTTGTTATACTGCTGCCTTCACTGCCGCTTTTAACGGGCTGATCTTTTTGCAAAAGAAAAACAATCCCGGTTATAACCAATGCAATTATCACAACAACTATAATAGCATGTATAACCAATCTCTTTTTTCCTAATGCTTTAATTTTTTGAAATAATTTTGACAACATTACTTTTCACACTCCCGACATTTAAATTATAATGCAATTACGGATCTAGGTGATTTATATCTCGCGGGAACAGACTCGCTTGACGAATATTAGATAAATTCAATAACTTCATTACAATACGCTCAAGACCGATACCCAATCCTCCATGCGGCGGCATACCGTATTTATGAATCTGCAGATAACTTTCAAAATCTTCCGGATTCATACCCATCTTTGTCATCTTTGCAATCTGCTCATCATAATTGTGGATTCTCTGTCCTCCGGTGGTTATCTCTAAGCCACGGAACAGAAGATCAAAACTTTCAGCTGTTCGGGGATCCTCTTTGTTATCCATAGCATAAAAAGGTCTTTTTGCGGCAGGAAAATGAGTTATAAATACAAATTCACTTCCCTTTTCTTTTGCAAAATACTCACAAAGTTTAACCTCATCCTGAGGATCAAGATCATGCTTGTTTTTATTTCCACCCACAATCTCGATTGCCTCTAAAAATGTTACAGACGGTATCTGATCGATAACCGGAACTTTTGCACCGCAAATTTTAAGTTCATTCTCATAATTCTTTGAGATATATTCAAACACATACTTTAACATGGCGGTTTCCATCGCCATAACATCATACATATCATTAATATATCCCATTTCAAAATCAAGTCCGATATACTCATTTAAATGGCGCGCAGAATTATGTTTTTCCGCACGGTATACCGAGCCCACCTCAAACACACGGTCAAAAACCGCAACACAGGTCTGCTTGTAAAATTGCGGACTTTGCGCCAAATAAGCATCACGGTCAAAATATTTTAATCTGAAAATATTTGCGCCGCCCTCAGCACCTGCCGCAACAATTTTAGGTGAATGAATCTCGGTAAATCCGTTTTTGAGCATGAACTGTCTGAATCCCTCACACACACCTTCGGATATTTTAAAAACTGCTCTTTCAACAGGATTGCGCAATGCTGTGCTACGATATTTCAGATTAGCATCCATAGAACAACCGAGTTTTCTTGCAGAAACATGTAGCGGATATTCCTCAGCCGGAACAGACAAAAGTTTTATGTCGGTCAATCTGAGTTCAAAACCATAGTTTGCTCTCGGTTCTTCGTTAACTATACCGAAAGCCTCGACATAACAACCTTCTTTAATGCCGTCAAGTTTTGCTGTGCAATTATCCGGCTCATACACAGACTGAATAACATATCTTCCGGTACGAAGCATTACAAATGCGAACTGTCCCATATCTTTTACCTTATGAACACAGGCAAACAACTTGTAATCCTTCCCATTAGCCATTTTAAAGTTTTCAATATTAAACTGTTCCACCAGGTTTTGAGTATTAATATACTTCATGTGAATCTCCCTAATTATAACTTATTAAGTTTATCGGTTAAAACCTCACGAATAATCTGCGGATTTGCAGACTTTCCGAGTTTTTTGCACATCTGCCCCATCAAGAAACCAAACACTTTTGCGCTGCCCTGCTTATACTCATCAACAGCCTTTTGATTAGCCACAAGTATTTCATCGGCAGCAGACTCCACAGCAGAAGAATCGGTTGTCATTATAAAACCGTTTTCCTTTGCAATCTCAACCGGATTACCGCCCTGTTCAAACATTATAAACAGAATATCTTTTGCCGCATTCTTACTGACAGTTTTCTCATCGGACAACTTTACCAACTGTGCCAGACTTTCGGGCGAAAATTTTAAATCCTTAATTGGAGTTGAGGAGTCATTTAAACGCCTTAACAATTCGACAATTATCATATTCGAAATTTGTTTATATGCAGGATAAACCTTAACCGATTCATCATAAAAATCCGAAAGATCTTTATCAGAAACGAGCAGTGCAGCATCAACCTCTGACAACCCATATTGTTCTACATACCTAGTCTTCCTGTCGTTTGGCATCTCGGGCATTTCCGATTTAATATCTGCAATAACCTCATCTGTCAGGAAAACCGGCGGTATGTCGGGTTCGGGGAAATACCTGTAATCATGAGCTTCTTCCTTTGAACGCAACGGCTTTGTCGTTCCGTGGTTTTCATTGAAATGAAGTGTTTGCTGAACTACCTTTCCCCCACGGTCTAACAATCCGGTCTGGCGTTCATATTCATACTCTATCGCACGAACTATTGATTTTAATGAGTTTAAATTTTTTATTTCGGTACGTGTTCCGAACTCAGTATCCTCAGGTCGCATAACAGAAATGTTAACATCACAACGCAAAGAGCCCTGCTCCATTCGTGAGTCACAAACCCCGGCATACTTAAGACGAATCGCAATTTGTTCGACTAATGCCCTTGCCTCCTCAGCAGATCTAATGTCCGGCTCGGTAACAATTTCAATAAGCGGAACACCGCAACGGTTATAATCGGCATTTGAAACACCCTCATAATCATCATGGACCAATTTTCCCGCGTCTTCCTCAATATGAATTCTGTTAATTCTTATCTTTTTATTCCCAATATCAACAAAACCGTTAGTACAAATAGGATAAGAAAACTGGGTTATCTGATATGCCTTAGGTAAATCAGGATAAAAATAATTCTTCCTGTCAAACGCACTATAGTTATTTATCTCACAATCAAGCGCAAAGCCCGCCTTAACGGCAAGCCGTGCCGCACCTTGATTGAATACCGGCAAAGTACCGGGAAGTCCCGAACACCTTGGACACACACGGGTATTCTCATCACCGCCGAATTCTGCGTTACAGGTGCAAAAAACCTTTGAATTGGTCAGCATTTCGGCATGGATTTCCAAACCAATAACCATATTATAAGCACTCATATCTCTGCACCCTTCCTTTCAAAGTTCTTTTCAAAAGCATCGGCAACAGAAATAATAGTTGCTTCATCAAATGCCCGCCCGACTATACTCATGCCAATGGGCATTCCCGACTTATCATAACCGCATGTAGTAGATATAGCCGGAAGTCCCGCTATGTTAACAGTTACAGTGCAAATATCACTAGTATACATTTTAACGGGATCGTTCTCTTGTTGACCTATCTTATATGCAACAGTGGGCGCTGTTGGTGTTAAAATACAATCACAAGTCTTAAATATTTGATTATATTCATCCTTAATTCTTGCCTTGATTTTAACAGCTTTATTATAATACGCATCGTAATAACCGCTTGAAAGCGCATAATTGCCTAACATTATTCGACGCTTAACCTCATCACCAAACGCTTCGACGCGGGTATTTTGGATAATTTCCTCATAGGTTTCACCGTTAGTAGAACGATAACCGAACTTTATTCCGTCATACCTTGACAGATTGCTTGCCGCCTCTGCAGAAGAAATCAGGTAATACGATGCAACCGCAAATTTTAAACTGGGTAACGAAACCTGCTTTATTGTGCAACCCATTTCTTCATACCTCTTAGCTGCATCCAACACCGCAGTTTTTACGTCATTATCAACACCGTCGTCAAAGAATTCCTTTGGCAATCCGATTGTCAATCCTTTTAATGAATTACCGAGTTTGGAACAGTAATCCACATCCGACACGTGTTGAGATGTTGAATCATTTGCATCTTTTCCGGCAATTGCCGATAAAACTATGCCGCAATCCTCAGCAGATCTTGCAATCGGACCGATTTGATCAAGTGAAGAAGCAAATGCAATCAAACCGTAACGTGACACTGCACCATAGGTGGGTTTTAAACCGGTAACACCGCAAAAAGAAGCCGGTTGACGCACAGACCCACCGGTGTCCGACCCCAAAGAAACAGGACAAAGTCCGGCTGCAACAGCAGCCGCTGAACCACCCGAAGAACCGCCCGTTACACAGGACAAATTATACGGATTCTTGACCCCTCCGAAATACGAGGTCTGTGACGAACCACCCATCGCAAATTCGTCCATATTATTTTTTCCTAAAATAACGATATTGTTTTTTAGAAGTCTCTCGACAACTGTAGCATTATACGGGGGAATAAAATCCTCAAGCATTTTTGATGCACAGGTCGTTTTCACATTTTGTGTGCATATATTATCCTTTATTCCAAACGGTATTCCGGTTAACACCGACCCGTTTCCGCTATCTATTATTTTTTGTGCCGCCTCAGCCTGTTTAAATGCCAGTTGATCGCAAACAGTTAAAAACGAATTGGTTTTATCTGCCTCCGATTTAATTCTCTTTAAAAAAACTTCAGTTAATTCCCTAACTGATATTTTCTTATCTTTTAGCTGCTGTGACAACTCTTTTACTGAACATTTGCAAGGTTCATTCATAAATAATCCTACCTTTTAATAAAATGAAATCTATACAACCTTCGGAACTTTAAAGTAAGTCTCTCCCCTGCCTTTTGCATTCTGCAAGATCGACTCCCTTTCAAATGATTCGACAACCTTATCTTCCCTTAGATCCTCAAATCCAACCGCATTATCACATGCAAGTTTTTCATCCGATTCAAATTCCGACACAGTATCCATAAGTGCAACTATATCAGCCATTTCGTCAGACATAACCTTTAACTGCTCTTCTGAAAAGTTAAATTTACTCAACTGTGCCAAATGCCTTGTGAGTTCAATATCAAACATAATAATCAAAGCATCCTTTCTCAAATATAAAAAAATAATAATTACTGTTTTATCAACCTTCGTATTTGACCTGATTCATATTGTCGGCAGGCGTCTGCCTATATTCATATAGTATTGTTATCAAATACACTGTTCAAACAAATTGGACAGCAAATTTTAGCATAATAAATTAAAATAAACCAAACTACATCCATTAAACTTTACATATACAAATTATGTTATCACGAACATCGCCAAATTTCAAGGGTAAATAAGGAAAATTTAGACATTTACTTTCTGTTGTTTTTTAATTTAGTTAATTCTGCAGAATATATAATCACTTTCAATATTTTTTTCAGTAAATACTTGAAATTAGCTGTAAAAAAGATATAATATCAATAGCAATAATTGTTAGGAGGATGACAATGATTTACCCTAAAATAGGTATAAGACCTGTAATTGACGGTCGCTGGGGCGGAGTTCGTGAAGGACTTGAGGTCCAGACCATGAACATGGCAAAGGCTGCAGCAAAACTTATAAGTGAGACTCTGTGCTATCCCGACTCTACACCCGTACAGTGCGTTATCGGCTGTACTACTATAGGCGGCGGTGCTGAGGCGGCTAAGGTTGCTGAGCAGTTTTCGACCGAAAATGTTTGCGCAACCCTTTCGGTTACACCCTGTTGGTGTTACGGAAGTGAAACTATGGATCTCGACCCATTAACCATAAAAGCGGTTTGGGGATTCAACGGAACAGAAAGACCCGGGGCTGTTTATCTTGCAGCCGTCATGGCAGCACACGCACAAAGGGGTCTTCCCGCCTTCTCAATATACGGACACGATGTTCAGGATATGAACGATACAAGTATTCCCGAAGATGTTGCCGAAAAAATTCTGAGATTTGCAAAATGCGCTGTTGCGGTTGGTTGGTTTAAAGGCAAAGCATATCTGAATCTCGGTTCCATATCAATGGGTATTGCCGGTTCATTCTGCGATCCGCAATTCCTTCAGGACTTTTTCGGAATCCGTGCCGAATGGGTTGACCTGACCGAAATTTTACGCAGAATCAAGTTAGAGATTTATGATCATAACGAATATGATAAGGCACTCAAATGGGTTAAGGCGCACTGCACCGAAGGCTTTGACAAAAATGCCGGAAAAGACCTGGCTGACATCATTAAAAAGAGCAAGGTCATTGATGCGGACAAGGATTGGGAATTTATCACCAAGATGACTATTATTATGCGTGACATCATGCTCGGCAATAAAAAACTTGACGAGATGGGATGGCACGAAGAAGCCCTTGGAAAGAATGCCGTTGTCGGCGGATTCCAGGGTCAACGCAATTGGACTGACTGGCTCCCAAATGCAGACTTTTCAGAAGCAATTATCAATTCAACTT
>JAUMXX010000020.1:17150-19532 GCA_030535285.1 bacterium
CGACTGGAACGGTGCCCGTATGCCCATTCCGTTTGCAACCGAAAATGACGGTTTGAACGGTGTCACGATGATGATGCTCAACGCAATAACCGGTATGGCGCCCCTGTTCTCAGATGTTCGTACATATTGGAGTCCTGACGCTGTTAAGCGTGTAACCGGAACCGAGCTTAAGGGGTATGCCGCAAACGGCATCATTCATTTGATTAACTCAGGAGCGACCGCGCTTGACGCCACCGGTGCCGTAAAGGATCAAGACGGCAACGGTATTATGAAAAAATGGTGGGATATGAACGACTCGGATATCGACGCTTGTTTGAAAGCTACCGACTGGTGTCGTGCCGACTATGAATACTTCAGAGGCGGCGGATTCTCTTCACACTTCAAAACGGCCGCAGAAATGCCTGTTACAATGTGCCGTTTGTGTCTTGTCGACGGTGTTGGACCGGTAATGCAGATTGCCGAAGGTTATACCTGCGTGCTTGACGGCGAAACACACAACAAACTTGACAAGCGTACTGACCCCACATGGCCTACAACCTGGTTTGCTCCCCGCATCAACGGCAACGGCGCTTTCACCGATGTGTATAGTGTTATGGCTAACTGGGGTGCTAACCACGGCGCATGGGTTTACGGTCACGTAGGCGCTGATGTTATTACTCTTTGCAGCATGCTTAGAATTCCGGTTAATATGCACAATGTACCCGATGAAAAGATTTACCGTCCGCACAGTTGGAGTTTCTTTGGAACAGAAAACAAAGAGGCCTCGGACTATGCTGCTTGCAAACAATACGGACCTATTTATAAATAAATATTTTCGGGCGGCGTACTGCCGCCCTTTTTTACAAGCACCCTTTTTATCGGTCATCTGATTTCGATTAATACTATACCTATACTTTTTTGAAAGGAACAGCATATACTTATGTTAAAAAATATACCCTCAATTCTATCACCCGAACTTTTAAAAATATTAATGGAAATGGGGCACGGCGATGAAATTGTTATTGCTGACGGGAATTTCCCCGGTGCCTCAATTGCAAAAAACCTTGTCCGTCTTGACGGTCACGGGGTTCCTCAGGTTTTAGATGCTGTAGTATCATTAATGCCACTGGACGCATATGTTAAGCAACCCGTTGGACTTATGCAGGTGGTTAAGGGTGACAATGTAGTACCTACTATCTGGAATGAGTACGAAAAAATTATTAACCTGATTGAACCCGATGCCCTCAAAAACGGATTTGAAATGATTGAAAGATTTGAATTTTACGAACGTGCAAAAAACGCATACGCTGTTATAATGACCGGCGAAAGCGCAATTTATGCCAACATAATACTAAAAAAAGGCGTTGTGAAATCATAACAAAACTGCCGCAGGTTATAAAGCCTGCGGCAGTTAAACATTTTTACCAACACTATCCCCGAGTATATCCCAACTCGGTATAAGTTTGTACTAACTCTTCCCTTGTTTTAGAAGAATAATTCTGTTTTATGTATTCCTTGCTATATGTCATTATTACGGTTGTTCTGCTTATAACTACCTTATAATACATATTATAATAATCACTATATGCCTCGGCATATTTTTCAGCCTGACCAACAGTTTCAAATTCGGCTATCGACTCTGCGGCGACAACCTTGTCCGATTTGAAATAAAAATGTATTGAACTATTATTAAGATAGAAAACTTCCGTCTTCTCATATTTAATTTTGGTATCGCCATAATCAAACACACTTGATTGGTCGTTTTTATTTCCGGAGCAGGCAGCACAACTAAATAAAATCAACACGGCTAAAACCACAGGTAAAAATCTTTTCATAAACAACATTCTCAAATACTCTCACCAGCATTATATTAATTGCAACAATATTATATCATTTTATTTTAATTTGTAAAGCAACAAATCTTAGATCTTGATATTTGCAATTTGAAGTTGATAATTTGAAAGAAATAATTTTTTCTAAATTAATACTTCTATTTGTAACTTTTTTTTGTTATACTATTTAGAATAGAGGGTTTATTGGATTTTATTTCTTGAGGAGGGTGCGTCATTAATACTGTTATTAATAACCTAAACATTCATTATACCGACGAGGGATCAGGACAGCCGGTCTTATTCCTTCACGGTTGGGGGTCCTCCTGTGATGTTTGGAGATCAGCGATTAATTGCCTGAAAGATAAATGCAGATTAGTTGCTCTCGACTTCCCCGGTTGCGGACAAAGTGATATTTTATCAAATCCTTGGGAAACTTCAGACTATGCCCAACTTGTGCTTGAATTTTGCAAAAAGGTCAAGCTTGAAAATCCAATTTTAGTCGGACATTCACACGGCGGTAGAGTTATTATGTATCTTTGCGGCAACAAGCTTATTTTGCCACCTAAAATCG
>JAUMXX010000073.1 GCA_030535285.1 bacterium
TATACATCACCGTCAAAGCCGAAAATATTTGTCTCATACACAGGCGCATTTGACATAAAAGTGGGACGGATTCCCACATTAGTTATCGACGCATAACGCCTTCCGTCAATCACCGAGTTAGTAGCATACACACCAAAACGCGGCATTACAAGACCCATAAGCGGACATTGATTCACAGTGGGAAACCCAAGTTTTCTGCCCACGCCGTTACCTTTGACTACCTTGCCGCTAAACCCAAAAGGTCGCCCAAGAAAACTACGCGCTTTTTCAACCTCACCGGCTTCAATGTATGCTCTTATTTTCGAAGATGAGACGGTAACGCCATTAATTTTAACCTCATCGTATACATTCACCGATATCTGCCGCCCGGCACAAAATTCTCTTAAGGTTTTCTCATTTCCCAAACCTTCCTTGCCGTAACGGTAGTTATAACCGCACGAAAAAGAGGTAATGTTATATTTACTCAACAAACCCTCTAAAAATTCAACCGGAGCAATATTTCGCACATCGGCAAAATCCAAAACCAAACAGTCATCAAAACCTAACGCCTTAAGCGCCTCTATTTTACATTCAGGGGTCATAAGCAGCGGGATGTCTGAACCTCCTAAAAATTTTTTAGGAGGTGAGCGAAATGTAACAACCATAGACTGCGCACTTTTTCTTTCCAATGCTCCCCTTAACACCGGTAGGTGTCCCAAATGTATTCCGTCAAATGTACCCAAAGCCACCGAGTAACCCTTATCTGAACCGATCCTCATAATCTATCAATCCTGTTCTGCTATAACACATTCTACATAAACCTTTTGTAAATTTGTGTCGGCACGTCCTATACCTAAAAATTTATCTGCACCGAACACCTTATAGTACGATTCGGAAAAATCCGTCCTCTTTAACCTTGCAAAATCCAATTCGCCGCCGTTTAAGAACCGCCTTGTTTGCGCATCACTGACAAAAATACTGCTAAGTTGCTCAACCGCCTGCTGCGCCGGTAAAATTAATTGTTCGGGTTGCTTTTCAAGTTGTTCTAAGGTTATGCAACCCTCAAGTTTGAATCCCGCAGTTTCTGTTCTGCAAAGTTCCATCAAAACTGCACCACAACCAAGCTTTTTGCCTATATCATCTACCAACGTTCTTATGTATGTGCCCTTGCTGCACACCACATCAAGTATAAACACATTTTCTTCCACGCATTGTAAAATCTCGATACTTTTTATGAACACTCGCCGTGCTTTACGCTCAACCTCAATACCCTTCCTCGCAAGTTCATAGAGTCGCACACCGTCTTTTTTTATGGCCGAATACATTGGGGGGACCTGAAAGATTTCACCCGTAAATTCAGTCAAAACCAAAGACAGTTGCTGCCGCGTTATGCTGCACGGAGTCTGTGACAAAACTGTTCCCGTAATATCCAACGTATCGGTGGTTGTGCCGAATTTTATTGTTGCTGTGTAACGTTTATCGGCATCCATAATAAAAGGGCAAAGCCGAGTGGCCCTGCCCAATAAAACAGGTAACACACCCGTCGCCATAGGATCAAGCGTTCCTGTATGACCTACCCTTTTTTCACAACAAATTCTTTTAACAGCCGATACTGCCGAAAACGATGTTATGCCCTTAGGCTTGTTTAGAAGTACAAGTCCGTTCATTATTTATCTCCAAATATTTTTTGACAACTGCAAGAATTTTTTGCTTTGCTTCACTAATTGTACCCTCAAACTCACAACCGGCAGCCCTGGAATGCCCGCCGCCGCCTAATTCGCCGCAGATTGCCGAAGCATCTACAGGAGCGTGAGAACGCACCGATATTTTTATAATGTTCTGCTCTTTCTCTTTTAGTGTAATGCCAACCAAAACTCCCTCGATTGACCGTGCAATATTAGAAACCGTTTCTAAATCTGAATTCTCACAGTTTTTAATCAGTTCATACGGCAAAATCACCATTGCACAGCGTCCATCATATGAAAACTCCAAAGACCTGTAGGCAATCTGTTCAACCTGTATCATGTTTCTGCTTTTTGTTTCAAACATAACACGATTAATCTCTGCAGCATCAATTCCTCTTTTGAACAAATCTGCCGCAACAAGATGGGTATTATCCGAAGTGTTTGAAAATTTAAAACATCCGGTATCGGTAGCAACCCCCGTATAAAGCGCAGCAGCAATTTGACAGTCGAGTTCGACATTAAGGCATTGCGCAATTTTATAAATAATTTCACAGCAAGATGAGGTGTCTTGTTCAATATAAGCCCTATGGGCAAACATTGTATTAGAACCGTGATGGTCAATAGCAAGGTCGATTTTGCCAATAAAATCGACGTGATTTTTTCCTAAAAGTTTCAGGTCTGCAACATCAACCGATATAAGCGTTTGAGTATCAAATTCTCCAACCGGCTTTCTTATCATATAAGAAAACTTTTGTGGTATTGCATCATTGCAAATCACCCTTGCTTTTTTGCCGAGTTTCTCCAAAACGCCTTGCATCGCAAAACCGCTTCCCAACGTATCCCCGTCGGGTGAAGAATGGGTCAGTATTGTATAATTATCTCGTTGTTTTAAAAAACTGCAGACTTGTTCAAGGGATAAAACTTCACATTCCATAAACAATCTCCTACTTATCAAAAGTATCAATTATTCGGGATATCTGTGCGCTTTTTTCAATTGAATCATCGGCAATAAAACGCAACTCGGGAGTTTTTCTCGCTTTTAATCTCATACCTAACTCCCGTCTTAAAAAACCGGAGGCGCTTTTGAGTCCTTTTACACTTTCAACAGTTGCGTCAAATCCCTCCAACGCGCTAACATAAACCGTTGCATAGGATAAATCTCCCGAGACATCAACCTTAACGACACTGAGCATTTTGCTGATTCTCGGATCTTTTAACTCCCTGATTAAATCAGCAAGTTCGCGTCGGATATCCGATGCCATTCTTCCTAATTTAAAATTCGGCATTTTAATTCTCCTTTGTAATTATCAGCACTCAAAATTAGTCTCTGTATTCCTCAATAACATAAACCTCATAAATATCGCCTGCTTTAATATCGGAATACTTTTCAAGTTTAATACCGCACTCATAACCCTGTGCTACTTCTTTAACATCATCTTTAAATCTGCGAAGTGAATCAATTTCATCATCAGCAATAACTATAGAGTCGCGCACAATACGAATTTTACTGTCTCTTGTGACCTTTCCGCTTTGCACATAACAACCCGCAATTGTACCGATTCCGGAAACCTTATATGTCTCACGGACCTCAATTTGACCGATGTTAACCTCTCTAAGTTTGGGAGCAAGCATTCCTGTCATTGCGGATGTGATTTCTTCAATACAGTCATAAATAACCCTATAAAGACGAACATCAACGCCCTCGCGCTCGGCAATTTCTTTTGCAACCGCGTCGGGACGAACATTAAATCCAACCACAATCGCACCGGATGCACCTGCCAGCATGATATCAGATTCATTAATTGCTCCGACGCCGCCGTGAATTACCCTTACCCTAACTTCCTCATTAGATATTTTCTCTAAACTTTCCTTAACTGCCTCAACAGATCCCTGAACATCAGCCTTTACAATTATATTGAGGTCTTTTATATCACCCTGTTCAAGTTGGGAGAACAAATTATCGAGTGTAACTTTCTGACCGGCATTAAACAATTCATCCTTAGCTTTTTGCTTTCTCTGCTCAACAAGTTGTCTTGCTAACCTTTCATCAGAAACCGCATCAAAGTTGTCACCTGCAAGAGGAACCTCATCAAGACCGGTAATTTCAACCGGAACAGACGGACCTGCCTCGCCTATGGATTCTGACTTCTCATTTGTCATAACACGAACTCGGCCGACCGTTGTACCTGCAACAATTATATCTCCTGTCCTGAGTGTGCCTGACTGCACAAGCAGGGTAGCAACAGGGCCCCGACCCTTATCAAGTTTTGCTTCTATGACAACGCCCTTAGCCTTTCTGTCCGGATTGGCCTTTAACTCAAGCATTTCGGCAACTAACATAATGTTTGACAACAAATCGTCAATACCCTCATGTGTTTTTGCAGAAACCGGAACACAAATTGTATCACCGCCCCATTTTTCCGGAACAAGTGAATATTCGGTTAACTGTTGCTCTATTCTATCCGGATTGGCTTCGGGTTTATCCATTTTGTTTATAGCAACTATTATTTGAACATCGGCTGCCTTTGCGTGATTAATAGCCTCAATAGTCTGCGGCATAATTCCGTCATCAGCCGCAACAACTAAAACAGCGATATCGGTTGACATAGCTCCGCGCTGACGCATAGATGTGAAGGCTGCGTGTCCCGGAGTGTCGAGGAAAGTAATGTCGCTTCCGTTATGATTAATTCTGTATGCACCTATATGCTGAGTGATTCCGCCTGCCTCGGTATCTGTAACGGCAGTATTCCTGATCGCATCCAGAAGCGAAGTCTTACCGTGATCAACATGCCCCATAACAACAACTATCGGACTTCTCGGCTTTAGATCTTCCTCTTTGTCCTCAGCAACATCCATTATTCTTTCTTCAATAGTAACAACAACCGCACGTTGAATTTTGCAACCCATCTCGGTAACAACAATTTCAGCCGTATCATAATCAATGGTCTGTGTTATGGTTGCAACCATGCCCAATTTAAGCAGGGTCTTTATAACCTCAGAAGCAGTCTTTTTCATTGCTGCCGCAAGTTCCCCGACTGTTATACTTTCCCCTACGGTAACAGTAATCGGAGTTTTCTTAATCTTCTCCAACTGCAAACGTCTGATCTTATCCGCCTCGGTTTCACGTTTTGCGCTCTGCGGACGGCGGTATTCCTGAGATTTTTGTCTTATCTTCTGTTTGCGCTGCATATTGTCCCGCATCGTATTAGCAGGAGCAATATTCTCATATTTTTCGTTGTATTTTTCCATATCAACGTGGGTGGTTCTTGTGTCTACCTTGCGGATTTCAGACGGACCTCTTTTAGGTGCTGCGCCGGCAACCTTTTCTTTTTTAGT
>JAUMXX010000074.1 GCA_030535285.1 bacterium
CAATATTTTTAAAATTTAATCTTTTAAATATTCAGATAACAGTTTATAATAAAGACAAACAACTACATATTTCGGTGATTTATTATGAAATATCTAAAAAAAGTATTTTCTTTGCTATTGGCACTCTTAATGCTAATTACTCTCTGCTCATGTTCAGAAGAACAGGTCGTTTTTGTTTATGAGGTTTCACTAAGACCGCAAAATATCGACCCATTACTTGCCTCAAATGATTCAGAATTGACAATTGTCAGAAACACATTTGAGGGGCTAACAAGGTACAATGCCGACGGTGAACTTGAACTGGGGTGTGCAAAAGAGTATTCGGTTTCTGATGACAAACTAACTTACACATTCATCCTTCACGATAACTTAGTTTGGAGTGACGGTACAAAACTAACTGCCAATGATTTTGAATTTGCGGTACAACGTGCTGCAAATCCGCAAACCAAGACAGTAGCCGGTGAAGCAATTAAAATTATTGCCGGTGCTGAGAGTGCACTCCTCGGAAAAACGAGTTATAAAAACGTTTCATTTAAAGCAATTAACAAGACCACCCTTGTTGTTAAACTTAAAAATGCTTGTGATACTTTTTTGGAATCACTTTCCCAACCTGTATTTATGCCCTGTAACCGTGAATTTTTTAATTCTTGCAAGGGTAAATACGGATTAACACAGCAACACATTTTATCAAACGGATGCTATCAATTAACACGATGGCAAGATAACGCTTCCATTAGACTCACAAAATCCAACACCTACAAAGGAAATGTTTTAACTAAAATTTCCTTAGCCTTCATTACCTTTAAAAGCGATGAACCCAAAAAGAACAATAGCATTAGCAAAACTTCAGATAGTGATACTGATTTAACCAAAATTGATTATACACAGATTGAACAGGCAAAAGAAGAAGGTCTGAAAATACTGACATATTATAACAAAACCTACGCCTTGGTTTTTAATAAAAACGATTATATCGCGACCTCACCGGATTTACTTTCCGCTTTTACATCTTCTCTTGACCGAGGCGTTTTAAATGATAAACCTGATTATCTGATTACCGCCGATAACATATTACCCCCTGATAGCCTCGTCGGTAGCAAAACTGTTGGTAATATCTCAGAGCGTCCCACTTATAAATATGCTTATTCTAAAGAAAACTCGCGGGCTGCATTTTTAAGAGGCGTTAAAAAATTAAGCAAACAAACTCTACCCAAAACGGTTGTATTATGCCCCGATAACTCAGATTTGCATAAGATCCTAACTAACATAATCTCATGCTGGCAGAACAACCTCGGCGCATATTTAAACATAGAAAAACTTTCCGAGGAGGATTTGTTACAAAAGGTCAATTCGGGAGATTTCACTATTGCACTCGTACCATTGGCCGCAGATGATTCTACTGTAACATCCTTCTTATCTCAGTTTACATCAAATTCTTCTCAAAACTGTATTGGTCTTAAAAACTCAGCGTATGACAAGTTTGTAGATGATTCAATGAATGTCAAAAACAGCAGTGCCGTTTCTAATATTATTGAGGCTGAAAAAATTCTCATTAATACAAAAAACGTTATTCCTGTTGTTTTCTATCCGACAATATATGCCATCTCGCCGGATTTAAAAAAGGTGTCAGTTTCCCCATTTGACTCAAGCATAGATTTTTCTTTAATCGATAAATAATTTAAAACCATAAAAGGCTGCCGCGGTTTAACCGTTGGCAGCCTTTAAAATTATAATGAAATTTTATGGAAAACCTTTTTCCCTTTTTTAATAATAAACTCCTGCTGCTTTAAATCAACAAGGCAGATAGAAAAAGACATATCGGTTATCTTTTCTCCGTTGACCGAAACGCCACCTTGCTGAATGAGACGCCTGCCCTCACCTTTTGATGGAATTAAACCGCATTTGAGCATCACATCAAGGATTGAGATCGAACCGTTTTCAAAATCACTTTCGCTTAAAACAGTAGTAGGCATGTTTTTATTATCACCGCCATCAGAAAAAAGCGACCTAGCCGCCTGCAATGCTTTATCAGCAGCCTCTTTACCGTGAACCAAGGTTGTCAGTTCGTAAGCCAATCTCTCTTTTACAGGATTTAACTGACTACCTTCCAAGCCTTCAAACTCTTTAATTTCATCAAGCGGAACAAATGTGAGCATTTTCAAGCATTTAATTACATCGGCATCACCGACATTACGCCAATACTGGAAGAAATCATACTCAGAAGTTTTTTTCGAATCGAGCCATACAGCGCCCTTCTCTGTCTTGCCCATTTTCTTGCCCTCGCTGGTTAACAGCAAATTAAAGGTCAAGCCGTAAGCATTCTTGCCGGAAGATTTTCTGATAAGTTCAACTCCGCCGATTATATTGCTCCACTGGTCGTCTCCACCCAATTCAAGAACACAATCATATTTATTGTTAAGATATAGAAAATCATAACTTTGCATGAGCATATAATTAAGTTCGAAAAACGAAAGTCCACGTTCAAGCCGCTGTTTATAACATTCAAATGTCAACATTCTGTTAACAGAAAAATGAACCCCTACCTCACGCAAGAAATTAATATAATTTAAATTCAAAAGCCAGTCACCGTTATTAGCTATAATTGCCTTGCCATCGCTAAAATCAATAAACCTCGACATCTGCTTTTTAAAACGTGAAATATTATAATCAATTTCTTCACGGGTTAACATTTTTCGCATATCTGTTTTTCCTGACGGATCACCGATCATTCCCGTACCGCCACCAAATAACGCAATCGGAGTATGCCCGTGTTTTTGCATGTGCGACATCATAATCATTGCAACAAAATGCCCGATATGCAGACTATCGGCAGTCGGATCAAATCCAATATAAAAAACTGTCTTCTCATTGTCAAGCAGTTGTTTAACCTTCTCTGCATCGGTGGACTGTGCAATCAGTCCCCTAGCCTGCAATTCTTCAAAAAGTGTCATATTGTTCACCAAATCCTTTCAAAACGACGGAAATTAAATCACCAGAGGTAATTATATTACAATCAGTCAATACTTTCAATTAGTTCTTTTGCCGTATTATAAATATTATCCGAAATTACCGATCCGGAAATTATTCTTCCGATTTCATTAATTCTGTCAGCGTCGACAATTTTATTAACGGATGTATATGTTCTGCCATTGTGCGCACCCTTTTCAATTAAGAAATGCGTGTGTCCGGCGGCGGCAATTTGAGCCAGATGGGTAACACAAATAATTTGATGTGTGCCGGAAAGTTTCCTTAATTGACGCGCAACCTTTTCAGCAGCCCTTCCGCTTATACCCGAATCGATTTCATCAAAAATCAAGGTTTTAACGTTATCTTTATCAGCCAACACGCTTTTAATAGCAAGCATTATCCTTGAGAGTTCCCCGCCGGAAGCAATTTTTGAAAGCGGTTTGGCAGGTTCACCAACATTGGTTGAAATCAGCATTTCAACGCGGTCACAACCAATTGCAGTATAACTTCCTTGTGTAAAATCAATACTTAATACCACATTTGGCATCTCAAGATATTTCAAAACGTCACAAACTTCTTTGCAGAAACGCTCGCCCGCTTTTTTTCGGGATTCCGTAAGCCTTAGACCTCTTTTATACACTTCCTCCTCAACCTCTGTCTGTTCTAACAGAAGTTGATTTATCCGCTCTTCAGAAAACCTAAGATTACTTAATTTATTTTTTGCATTTTCCAAATAATCAAGTACTGACTGCTCATCTCCGCCGTACTTATATATCAGATGATTAATGTTTGTAAGTCGCTCGTCAATTTCACTCAAACTACCCGCGTCAAAATCAAAATCATCACTTAAACTTCTCAGTTTTGAACCAACAGCATCAAGATTATATACGGTTGACAGAAGTTCATTGTAGAGCGTTTTTATTTCGTCAGAAATATCAACAAACGATGAAAGTTGTTCGGCTGCAACTCTTATATCCGATAAGGCACCAAGATGTGACTCATCACCATTAATAGCAAACCGGACAGTAGCCAACGCCCTCTTAACTCTTTCAGAATTGACAAGTTTATTCTTCTTATCAATCAAACTATCCCTTTCACCAAGCTTTAGTCCAACCGATTCAATTTCATTAATTTCATAATTTAAAAGATCAAGGATTCTCTCCTTGTTTGCTGTATCGGTTTCAAGCTGTCTTAATTCCTTCCTGATATCCTTTAGCTTTGAAAAATAAATAAAATAGTCACTCAAAAGATCTGAATTATCATCAAATGCATCAAGAAAATAAATATGTTTGTCCGATTTTAAAAGATTCTGATTATCATGCTGACCGTGAATATTAAACAAATGATGGGAAATTTCTTTCAAGACCGATAGATTGACCGGACAACCGTTGACGCGGCATACATTTTTACCGTCGGCATTAATTACCCGCTGTAATATTAAGACCTCATCGTTATCAATCCCATATTCGTCAAGAAGAACCGAAACCTCATTCGGAATATCAGAAAACTCTGCAACAACACTCGCCTTTTCACATCCGGTTCTGATTATCTCTCTTGTAGTTTTAGCGCCTAAAACAGCATTAAGAGAATCAATTATTATTGACTTTCCGGCGCCGGTTTCACCTGTAAGCACATTAAATTTGTCGCCAAACTCTATAACGACCTTTTCAATAACCGCGATATTTTCAATTGCAATGCTTTCAAGCACCAAAACTCACCTACCTAAACATCCTATCGCAGAAGTTCGTTTAATCTGCTAACCAAAGACTCTGCAGCTTTTTCATTTCGGGTGATTGCAAAGATGGTATCATCTCCTGCCAATGTACCCAAAACATCCTTATCCTTAAGATTATCAATAGTTACACAGGCACCGGATGCCATGCCGGGATGACATCTTATAACAACATTATTCAGAGCATAATCAATTGAAATTACCGAGTTTGAAAACACATCGTTAAATTTAACCTCACTGCCCGAAAATGATGTTTTATAATCGGAAATATAACGATAATT
>JAUMXX010000021.1 GCA_030535285.1 bacterium
GATCTTCCGAAGGCTTTATACGGCATTGATGAAATTGAATACCTGATAATCAACGACGGTAGCAAGGACGAAACCGTTGAAGTTGCAAAGAGATGGGGTGTAAACCACATCGTTAATTTCAAAAGCAACAAAGGTCTTGCTTACGGATTTATGGCAGGTATTGATGCTTGCTTGCGTAACGGCGCCGACATCATTGTTAATACCGATGCAGACAACCAATATGTTGCTGATGATATCGAAAAACTCATTCGGCCTATTCTTGACGGTGAGACCGATATCGTAATCGGAGAACGTCCGATTGACAGCACCGAACATTTTTCACCGATAAAGAAAAAGTTGCAGCATCTTGGAAGTTGGGTAGTACGCAAGGCATCCAACTCTGATATCCCCGATGCACCCAGCGGTTTTCGCGCCTTCAGCCGCGATGCTGCTATGCGCTTAAATGTTACAAATGAATATACATATACTCTTGAAACCATTGTTCAGGCAGGACGTAATAAAATCTCACAGACCTCTGTTCCCATTCGGACAAACGGTGAGTTGCGCCCGTCGAGACTCTTTAACAGCATGACAAGTTATGTAAAAAAATCTATGCTGACCATTCTGCGCGCATATCTTATGTATTCACCCTTGAAAACATTTTCTATACTTTCACTTCTGCCATTACTTGTAGGCATGATTGTTGATATTCGTTTTTTGGTATACTTCTTTATGGGCCAGGGTAACGGGCATGTGCAATCTTTGGTTTTAGGCAGTACCTCAATTATGGTGGGTGTTCTCATTTTTGTTATCGGACTGCTTGCCGATCTCATTGCAAAAAACCGTAAACTGCTTGAAGATGTCCAATACAGAGTGAGAAGGTTAGACTACAAAAACGACACCGAAAACAGTAATAATAAATAGTGTATACAACCGTTTTAAAACTTGATAGCTATTATGCCGTTTTTTGTTATAATCAAAAATAATCCAAGGCAAAACTTATCTCCGATCGCTTGATTTTAGGTTATAGATATTACTTGCAGTTAAAGAAAGGATAGTTATAAATATGCTTATGGTAGAAAAACTAAAAAAACTTTCGATTAAGAATATTGTAGCTCTTTCTTGCTTATGCCTTTTAATATTACTCATTTGGATCTTGCCACTGAAGTCTGCAAATGTTTCGGTACAGCTTTTAACCGACAATCGAGATTCACTCGGAAGCAACGTCACCGTAAATATTCTTTGCGAATCGGCCTACGATCAACTGTATACATTTGATGTCGATATTATTAACGGTACTGCCACTTTTAATATCCCTACCGAATACTTACAGTTCGACCGCATTTATATTTCTGATGCGGATTTTGCCAATGCCACAACAGGTATTAAAATCCTATCCAACGGAATAAGTGTAGCCGATTACGTGTCAGCCGAATTCAAGGGTCAAATCTGGACAAATGAGGACTCGAATTATATTTTTAACAGTGATGCACTCAACACCCTTGACAAAGGGATCTCAAACCCATGGAAATTCAAACTTTTTGTTTCATGTCTGCTGCTGGTGGTGCTTTTATTATACGTAGTCTTTATTATTATAAATAAAAAAGCCGGTATATTCAAAGCAGTTTTATCGGTAGCAATATGCTGTTTTGCCCTTCTGGCATTATATTTATTTAATCAGAATAATCAACTTAATGCTGTTTTGCATTTTACAGTTGGAAATCTGGGTAATGTTGTTCCGGTATTTTTACTCGTTACTGCATTTGTATTTATACTGATAGCCTGTGTGCTTTGTGATAAAGAATCCAAAATTTCAACCCGTCTTATTATATTCATTTACGTTGCAATGCTGATTTTCAGTACAGGAAAAATGGTATTTTATAATGAAAAAGTGGGAAGAACCCCTGACGAACCGTTACACATTGGCTATGTCGCCTATCTTGATCAAACCAATGACATCATACCCGAGTTCGATAAGATGCCATACGCACATACAGTCTTTTTAGACAACGAAACCTTAAAAATTAAGTTTACAGAAGGTACTGTAAACTATTTAAGACATCCCCCGCTTTATTACCACCTTATGCGCCTGTCAAATGCAGTTTCTGCTGAAGAAAACGACACCTTTACCGTAAATCTTGACCGTATTCGTTCTTTCAATATCTGCATTACAATTATATCCCTGGCGCTTATCTTCTATTTGGGCTTTACAAGAGTAAAGAAAATCCCCATTTTACACCTTCTTTATTCGATGATTGCAATCAGTGTTCCGATGTTAACCTATTGTTGTTCAGGTGTTAACAACGACAGTTTCACAATTTTAACAGTTTCTGTGTTTTACTGGGGAATTTTGCGTTACTGTGAAAACAAGAGAAACTTTTCAACCTACCTGCTCATAGCATTAGGAATTGCAACCACGCTGCTTACAAAAATGACTGCCGGTATCATAGTTTTACTGGCCGCAGCAATCGTGCTTATTTCAACCCTCATACGCGAAAAATGTTGGAAGCAACTGATTTCATGGCAATTTCTGATAACGATACCGTTATACTTGTTACCGGTAGCCTACTACCTGTTTACCTATTTCAAATACGGTTCATTCCAACCCGAGTTGCATGTGCTCAACCAGGATTATGCTAATTCAACCGGTTTTTATTTGCCGGTTGCTGATCGTACAGTTCAAAGTTTCTTGAACTATTTCTACTACTTCTTTAACAATTTCATGCATACCTGGACAGGTATTTTCAGTCATACATCCCTACCAAAGCCCTGGCAAAATGCTTTTTTAGAGAATATTGCCTTAATTCTTATTTGGGTGTTCCCACTGCTTTCCTTTATCAAACCGATAAGGCAAACTCAAAAATACGCAAAGCCTATCTGCGCAATATTTATAGGTGTTCTGGTTACGGTTGTTATGCAATTTATTAATGGCTACAACGGTCTTTTGAACCGTGGATATGTCGGCGGTTATCAAAGTCGTTATTACCTTTGCGCTATTGCAATGTTTGCACTGTGCGCAACGGTACTGGTGGAAAAAGCACTTACAACCTGTGATCAAAATAAACGTGATTATCCTATCGTCAAAAAAATCCTGATTTGTGCAACGGTTGTTTTCATCGGATTACTGGCCTATGAAGACTTTATCTATTTCCTCGTCCACTATAATAATTACCTGTAAACTATAACAGTAAAATTGAAATTGTCTAAAAAATAGATTTATAATAGGAAAATCTAAAAATGTTAAAGATATTAAATAAATTTCTACTCAACAGCAAAAATATTAATCATTCGGCGGTTTATTGGAACGCATTGTCAGCAGCAATGAACTCGTTTCAGACAATGGTGCTCTTAATGGTTATTACCCGGCTGGGAACAATGAATGACTCGGGAATTTTCGTTATGGCATACGCCGTAGGAAACCTCATGCTTAATATAGGAAAATTCGGCGTTCGGCAGTTTCAGGTTACCGATACCGGCGAAAAATACGGATTTGGGACCTATCTCAAAAACCGTAAATTTTCCTCTTTGTTAATGCTTGTCTTGTCTGCTTTATATATTAGTTATAATTTGATTTTTAACAGTTATACTTATGAAAAAGCGGCTGTAATCTTTATAATTTGTATTGCAAAATGTATCGAAGCATATGAGGATGTATATCACGGACTTATGCAACAAAAAGGACGTCTTGATGTTGCTGCAAAAATATTAAGCCTGCGTTTGTTCATATTTATAGTAGGCTGTGCGCTTATGTTTATTCTGACCAAAAACCTTTTACTTACGGTGGCGGTCAATACAGCACTAACCGCTTTGTTAGCATGGTTTTTTAACCGTTTTGCATTCGCACAACTACACTACGCAATTAACAATACCGGGAACATAAAAAAACTGTTTGCCGAGTGTTTCCCACTTTGCGCGTGCATGTGCCTTAATATGTATATAGCCAACGCGCCCAAATATGTTATCGACTCGGTTGTCAATTCCGAAGTTCAAACCTATTTCAATATTGTGTTTATGCCGGTTTTTGTTATTGCACTTATGGCAAACTTTGTTTTTCAACCCTCACTCAAAGGACTTGGTGAGATTTTTAATGCCGGCAATACCTTAGGGTTTATCAAAAAAATAATGGTTTTATCCGCCGCTGTAATAGGCATTTGTGCTGTTACAACGGTGATAGGCGCCTTTGTCGGCACCCCATTTTTAGGCTATATCTATAACGTCAACCTTTCAGATTACAATCTGCTTTTGATTATCTTTATAATTTCAGGCGGCATTATAGCGTTGCAAAACCTTTTTATAATTGCCATAACTGTTGTCCGTTATCAAAGATACATGATTTACGGATATGCCGTAACCGCTTTATTGTTACTGTTGCTCGGTAAACCGATACTCATAAACGGCGATATTATATCGCTCACGCTGTTTTTCCTGGCATCAATGATATTGCTGCTGGCATATTGCATTCTTCTTCTTTGGTTGGCGGTCAGAAAGTCAAATAAACCTTGCAGATGAATCACTTTTAACCGGCTAAAATATCACAACATATGCCATGTCAACACTATCGGGTGATTAGTATATTTAAAACTACAGAAAGGATATGTCGATTGTTTATTTATGTTTGGTTTGAAAAATAAAAAGATACTCTTTATAACCACAAAAAACACGGAATATTTACGAAATGTACAAGAGATTAATTTGCTATCACAAGACAACTCGGTTACTGTAGTAGGATATAACGACAAAAGCTATATAAAAAGGCTTTTAAAGGTTTATTTTAGACTCTGCTTTATGTCTTTTAAAAAATTCGATCTTGTTTTCATCGGCTTTGCTCCGCAATTTATATTACCTCTGTTTAATCTAAGATTCAGAAAAAAGCAAATAACTATTGATTTTTTTATTTCTGTATATGACACACTTGTGTTTGACCGTAAAATTTTCAAGCAAAACAGTATACCTGCTAAGTTGTGCAAATGGCTTGATAAAAAATGTATCCATTCTGCACATACTATAATCTGCGACACCAATTCCCACGGTGACTATTTTGCTACAGAATTTATGGTTGAAAGAGAAAAAATCAATACCCTTTATCTCGAAGCAGATACCTCGATATATAAAAAACAACTCTGTAAAAAGCCCCAACATCTTTCAGATAAATTTGTTGTTTTATACTTCGGCTCAGTTCTCCCTTTACAAGGGATAGATGTGGTTCTTAAATCAGCGGAAAATGTATGTGCACACAAAGATATTGTTTTCTATTTTATAGGTCCGCTGAAACCGGAACAAAAAACGCCTGCACAGAATAATTTCATTCACATTGACTGGTTGCCACAGGAAAAACTTGCCGAACATATAGGATGGGCAGATTTATGCCTTGCGGGCCACTTTAACTCCCAAATCAATAAAGCTAAACGGACAATACCCGGAAAAGCCTATATATACGAAGCAATGGAAAAACCCATGATTTTAGGTGAAAACTCTGCAACCCACGAGCTTTTCCATCCGGACGAAAAACACTTTTTCGTTGAAATGGGCAATCCCGAAAAGCTTTCTGAAAAAATACTTGAAATTAAAAATTCAGTTCGAAACTAACCATTTAAAACGATACCTATGCCAATCCCATAAAGGAGTGTATCTTATGGCGGAAGTATACAAATATCAAGGCGGAGAATACACCTTTAGTAAGCGACTGTCTGATTTTTGGTACTATCACAAATACAAAATTATATCAATTATATGTGTAGCTATTATTCTCTCGGTTAGCCTCTACAGTTGTATAAATGAAGAAATATATGACTGCAACTTCACCTTTAGTATCGGTAACCTTAAAATTCCAACCGATCTGAACAATGCTTTACGCAAAGAGCTTACCAAACACTGCAAGGACTATGACGGTAATGGCGTAACAAGCATTAATATATCTAACCGTTCATTCACTTATGATATCGAAAATATTCCAAACTACACCAACTCCGACCAAAAGGTTAACCTCGAAAATACCCTTTCAACCTACGCTACACAATTTGCAGATCCAAAAAACATGTTATTCGTTATCTCTGAACCGGTTTTGATGGAATTTCAATCACAGGTGGACTACGAGGTTGTGCAAGATAAATTACTCCTAAACGGTACGCCTGTCGAAAAACTCTTCATTCAGTACAGCGGTCAACATTTTGAAGAGAACATCTATTTGATTTGCAGAAACATATCAGGGCAAATTGCAAACAAAAAAAATGTTGAGACTTATAATGCCCAAGCTACTGAAGTGTTTGAAAATATAAAAAATGCCTATACCGAATCCGGTACAGGCACAAAATAGTTTTTTTAAAGTGACCCGAAGGTATGGCTTACATACTTTCGGGTGCTTTTATTTTAAGCATACTCAATGCGTTTTTCATAACAGTTGCCGTCGAAACACATAAACACAGTCTTGCCTGCATCAGAGATTCGTCATCCCCTTTTACCCTACAAGCATTATAGAACTTGTGAAACAGGGTTGCAAGATCGTAAACATATCTCGTTATCCTGGCTGAGTCATAACAAAGTGCAGCAATCTCAATCTCACCTGTAAATGCAGCAATATGATATACAAGTTCCCTTTCCTCGTCCGAAGAAAGCAGTTTTAATTCCCCGGCAGTACATTCTCTGGGAGAAATTCCTTCAGCAGACAAAGCACGCAATATGCTACAAATCCTCGCATGAGCATATTGAACATAATAAACCGGATTTTGACTCGACTGCTCAACCGCTAAATCAAGATCAAACTCAAGATGGGTATTTGGTTCTTTTGAATTAAAAATAAATCTTGCTGCATCAAGCGGAACCTCATCAAGCAAGGTTTTAAGGGTTATAGATTTTCCGGTACGTTTTGAAACCTTAACTGCCTCACCGTTTTGCATAAGCCTGACCAACTGCATGAGCACAATATTTAACTTGTTTCCGTTCAATCCGATAGCATCCATAGCACCCTTAAGTCTTGCCACATGCCCGTGGTGGTCGGCGCCCCATATGTTTATTGCTGTATCAAAACCTCTTATAGCAAATTTATTATAGTGATATGCAATATCGGCAGCAAAATACGTAGGTGTCCCGTTAGCCCTTATTAAAACCTCATCCTTTTCACCGCCGAACTGTGATGCTTTGTACCACAGTGCACCCTCTTTTTCATATGTGAGTCCCTTATCGGTTAATTTATCAATTATTTCCTTTACTAACCCGTTTTTATGAATTTCAGATTCCAAAAACCACACATCATAATTGATCCTATATTGCTCAAGGTCTTCTTTTAAGCCCTTAAGATTAAGTGGAAGCGAAAACTCAACCAACGCTTTTCTTCTCTCGTCACTGTCAACATTAACGTATTTATCATTATATACTTCAGCAAACTGCTTTGCACGCTCAGTTATGTCTGCGCCGTGATAACCATCCTCCGGAAATTCAGTTTCAGGGATATAAAGCTGCAGATAACGTGCCTCAAGGGAATGTGAAAACTTTGCTATCTGATTTCCTGCATCATTAACATAAAACTCTCTTGTTACGTCAAATCCTGCAAAATCAAGAACGGCTGCCAAGCAGTCACCTAATGCGCCGCCCCTTGCATTGCCGATATGCATGGGACCGGTTGGATTAGCCGATACAAACTCGACATTTACCTTTTTTCCGCGTCCGATATCAGAACTGCCGTACCGTTCTTTTTTGTTGCAAACATCCTGTAAAACCGCCGCGTAAAAATCGGCAGACAAAAACATATTAATAAATCCGGGGCCGGCTATCTCGGTTTTCTCAACGAAAGCCGAAGAAAAATCTGCATTTTTCAAAATAGTCTCTGCTATCTTTCTCGGATTGCTCTTTAAAACCCTCGCCCATACCATTGCGGCATTAACAGCATAATTTCCGTGAGATCTGTCGGCAGGAACCTCGATGACAAAATCAGGAAGTTCAGTTTGTGCGAAGGTACCCTCCTGCATAGCTTTTTCTGCTGCCGAAATTATTATATTTTTAATTTTATTTTTAGTTTCAGTCACGATTATTGACATTGATTTTTTTCTTCCTCCCTGACGTTGATTTCAACCCTGTTTTTACTAATGCATTGACCGTTAATATCAAGAGTATAACACAAAGTTATACTCCCGTTTTTTATTAATTCGTTCTTAACAGTTTGCGAAAAAACACCTATCCTGGTATTTCCGTAAATCGTAGGATAAAGACACTCATGACGACTCCCCTTTTCAAAAACCAAACGTCCGTTCAAGTCGCCGGTTCTGATAATTGTTGCTATATCGTCCTTCACCTTAAGCACAGTATTGACTTCTTGTGCCCCGATATCAGAATTTTCCTTGTAATACAAGTATGTACACCCGTTTTTTTCGGTCATTGTTCCGTAAGTTTCAAATTCAACCGAATCGGTTGTTCCGTCAACAGACTGTGTACTTTTCAAACATATTAAAACACGTTTCAAATCTATCCCCCGATTTTTGATATATCTACATACTTGACAGAATCGGAAATATCACGGCCTAGCAAAATTGAAGCGGTTTTTGAAAACGATTCAACCCTGTCACTAACATAAAACTCATGTGTACCGTTTGCAGCCTTAGTATTAAGCAGATTATTTTGGGTCAAGTATTTTTCGGCAGCGATTGCAGCCTGTTCACCGGTGTTTACCAAATTAACCTCTTCACCCATAATATCGCCGATTATATCCTTTAAAACGGGAAAATGTGTGCAGCCAAGAATTAAAGTATCAACCCCAGCCGTCCTCATAGGCTCAAGATACCTC
Source organism: bacterium (assembly GCA_030535285.1). Taxonomy (GTDB): domain Bacteria; phylum Bacillota; class Clostridia; order Oscillospirales; family Acutalibacteraceae; genus JAUMXX01. Next base: position 8,753 of record JAUMXX010000021.1, read on the forward strand.
TCGAGTACACCTTTTGTAATTTTATCATCACGGTTTATCCAACCGTTTTCAACTAATGGTACAAGCAAAGGACATGCATTTGAAATAACAGCACAATCCGGCAATTTCTCACAAATCTTTCTTTCAAACGTACCACTCGAAACAGTAGCACTTGTTCCGATAACCCCGATTTTCATATTTTTTGTTAAAGAAACAGCCTTATCAACTGCCGGCGACACTACTTCAATAAAGGGTACAGATAAATCATTCGCTGTGTGCGCAGCAACCGAACTCACTGTTCCGCAAGCGGCAATTATCAACTTGACAGAATGTGCCGCTAAAAACTCCTCATCTTGACGTGCATAACGCTCAATGGTTTCCGCACTCCTTGTGCCGTATGGAACACGCCCGGTATCACCGAAGTAAATAAGATTTTCATTCGGAAGCCGCTTAACCAATTCACTGACAACAGTAAGGCCCCCGAGTCCTGAATCAAAAACGCCGATAGGTTTAACATACGACATAAAAATAATCTCCTCGTTGCATATATTATACATAATAACACACAGAAAAATTTAGTTCAAGCCGACACTGTAGTATTTTTAGAAAATTTTTACAAAATAAAGAAAATTCTTGTGTCACAGAATAAAGAAAAAGGGGATTTGTTTATGAATATACGAAAGTTTCTGCCTCGGCTCGTTTTGTTCGGGATCGGGTCGGTAGGCTACGGACTCATAGAGTTGCTTTGGAGAGGTTACACCCACCCTTCTATGCTTCTGGCAGGCGGGATCTGTTTTTATACAATCACAATTATTTCGAACCGTCTTGCAAACCTAAATGTTTTATACAAATGCGCCGTCTCATCGCTTATTATCACGACGGTCGAACTTGTATTCGGATGTGTTTTTAATTTACTACTGAAATGTGATGTCTGGGATTACAGTCACATACCATTTAACCTTAAGGGTCAGATATGCCTGCTTTTTTCACTGCTGTGGGGACTGCTTAGTCTTGCGCTATTTCCGATTTGCAAACTTTGCCGCAATAAACTTTTATAAAAAGCATTTATTTTTTAAGTTTGCATTGACTTGAATGGCGTATAATCATATAATAAACCTAACCTAAGTGTATCGTTGAAGAAAATATATTTCATTCAAAACATACACCTGTTAAATAACTATGAAAACAGCGTGATTTGTCATGCTCGACTAGCAAATTGCAGACAATTGCAATCAAACTGCGCTTATACCATACTAAATGATAATCACGGTTTATATAATTTTTTATCTTGTTTTTGTCCAAGGAAGGATATGGTGATTGACTTGAGTTTTCCGAATCGCACCTGGGCCGAAATTGACCTTGATGCTGCAGAAAAAAACCTTGAATTAATTAAAAAGCACGCAAAAAACAGAAAACTAATTTCGGTTATAAAGGCCGATGCTTACGGACATGGTGTAAAAGAACTTTCACGCTTATATGAACACCGTGGGGTCGACATTTTTGCTGTTACAAATCTCGATGAAGCAATACAACTGAGAAACTTCGGGATCAAAATTCCTATTTTGATTTTAGAATACACACCGCCGCAGCTGTGCTCCAAACTTTGTGAATATGATCTTATTCAAACCGTTTTCAGTCCGGAATATGCTGCCAAACTTTCTCAAAACGCGGCCGATTTATCAAAAAAAATAAATGTACATATAAAAATTGACAGTGGTATGGGCAGAATCGGGTTTAACTGCAGAAGCAGTTTGGATGTCGATGATTGTGTTCAACAGATAGTCCAAAGTTGCAATTGTAAACACCTTAATATTACGGGAATTTTTACACACTTTGCAGTGGCGGACGAAAAAAATTCCGACTCAAGCGAGTATACGCAAGCCCAATACTGCCGGTTTGATACCGTTGTTAAAGAATTGACCGCCAAAGGCTTTGTTTTTGAAACTGTCCACTGTTCAAACTCTGCGGGTATTTTTTCAAAAAATGCTGACTGGGGAAACGCGATAAGAGCAGGAATAGTGCTATACGGTCTCTCGCCGTCGAAAGATCTTAACATTCCTCAACTCACCCCTGTAATGTCACTAAAAACCACCGTTTCGATGGTCAAAACACTAAATGAGGGCGAATGTGTCAGCTACGGACTTACATACCGAGCGTCTGCACCTGTAAAAGTTGCTACGCTCACAATCGGATATGCCGACGGATATCCGCGTGCCCTGTCAAATAAAGGTCGGGTTTTAATCGACGGAAAATTTGCACCCATAATCGGAAGAATCTGTATGAATCAAATGTTGGTCGACGTAACCAATGTTGACAACGTTTGTGAAGGAACTATCGCAACCGTTGCCGGAGAGGAAAAAGGCAAACAAATAACTTTTGATGAAATTGCAGATCTTGCAAATACAATTAATTATGAAATTGTCTGTTCTGTTTCTCCGCATATTCCGAGAATATATATTAAAAAAACACATAACGGAAAGGATTGCTAACAAAAATATGATCATTGATAAATACTACCATACCGACCAAAACTCTATAAAGGTTAACACCTGCAACGGACGTGCTTACTATATTCCCTACTCAAACCCATCTGAAGCGTTTGAGGCTAAAAGAGAAAATAATTCACGTTTTAAACTTTTGTCAGGTAAAAATTGGTTCTTTAAATATTTTGATTGTTATGATGATATCCCAAACAACATCACAGAAGATTCAACAAATGTATATGAGTGGGACAAAATACCGGTGCCGTCATGCTGGCAAATGCACGGATATGATGCTCCCCAATATACAAATGTTAAGTTTCCCTTTCCGATGGATCCACCTTTTGTTCCCAAACAAAACCCTACCGGCGTTTATTCAACATTTTTTACCGTAGATGAGGACTGGGACGGACTTCTGAAATATATAATTTTTGAGGGTGTGGATTCCTGCTTCTATCTATATATTAACGGACAGTTTGTGGGCTACAGTGAAATCTCACATATGACAAGCGAATTCGAAATTTCACAATTTTTAAAACCGGGTAAAAACCGATTGACCGTTGTTGTTGTAAAATGGTGCAGCGGTTCATATTTTGAGGACCAGGATAAATGGCGTTTTTCGGGAATTTTCAGAGATGTTTATATGCTCGCAAGACCAAGGGGACACGTTGAAGATTTCTTTATAAAAACTAAGCTGTCTGACAATTTCGAAACCGCAAAAATCAACATTGAACTTACAGCTTTAAATCCTGAAGACACAATAGCAACATTGTTCGATCCCGATGGAAATAAGCTTGACACCGTTGTTTTTGATAAGGAAGGAAAGGCAGAATTTGTAATAGATTCTCCGGTTTTATGGAGTGCCGAAACCCCGGATTTATACAACGTTATTTTTGAGGCTTGCGGCGAGATAATACCGCAAAAGGTTGGTATCCGTGAAGTCAAGATTGAAAATAATGTGTTTAAATTCAACGGAAGGCCGATTAAACTTAAAGGTGTAAACCGTCACGATTTTAATCCGTTTACCGGCTATGTCTGCACTCCCGAAGACATGAAAACAGATCTGCTTTTGATGAAAAAGTATAATATAAACGCAATCAGAACCTCGCACTACCCCAACGACCCGAGATTTTTGGAGTTGTGTGATGAATTAGGATTTTATGTGTGTGACGAGGCAGATATTGAAACACATGGTTTTCTCAGTCAACGTGATTACCGTTTCTTGTGTATTCTAAACGATAATGAAGAATATAAACAGCACTTTTTATCACGTGTACTACTTATGGTCGAGCGTGATAAAAACAGACCCTGCGTATTTATGTGGTCAATGGGTAACGAATCCGGTTGGGGCAGCAATTTTGTTGAGGCAATAAACAAGACCAAAGAGCGTGACCCTTCCCGAATAACACATTATGAGGGTCACAATCATCTCGATATCGAGAAGAAAATTTTTGTACCCGGAACCGATGTTGTCAGCCGTATGTATCCCGAGATTAATTGGTGTGACGAATATTGCGAACAAAACAACGATAACCGTCCTCTCGTACTTTGCGAATACTGTCACGCAATGGGTAACGGACCCGGAGATTTGAAAGATTATTGGGATGTCATTTACAAATATCCAAACTTTATGGGTGGATTTGTTTGGGAATGGTATAATCACGGTTTATATATGGGCAAAACTGAAACCGGCAGAGCAAAATTCGGATACGGCGGTGACTTCGGTGAAACGCTTCACGACGGAAATTTCTGTTGTGACGGTTTAATTATGCCCGACAAAACACCTACACCGGGACTTCATGAACTTAAATATGTCATCCAGCCTGTAAAAATCGAAGCCCTGAATATAACTGAAGGTAAATTCAAAATCACGAATCTTTATGACTTCATTTACCTGTCAAGGTTCGAATGTGTTTGGGAGCTGACAAGATATGGCAAGGTAGTAAATTCGGGTTCGCTTGGTGCTCTCGCTATCCCCCCGCAACAATCGCGTGAGGTTACAATTGACTTTAATATGCCTGACGACGGATACTGTTTCATTAAATTCTCGTTTATTAATACCGGTGAATCAAACATTCCTTCGGGTGAAGAAATGGCTTTTGCACAGTTCCGTCTGCCCTGCGTACCGGCGTTCACCGAAACCATTAAATTCGGGGATGTTTCTTATAAAGATAACAAACGCTATATTACTGTTATCGGTGAGGATTTTGAATATACATATGACCGTAATATTGCCGCCTTCTCTCAAATTAAGAAGGACGGTATGAAACTACTTAAATCACCTATGACATTTAATATCTGGCGTGCGCCTATTGATAATGAGGGCTCAGTGGGTTGGATTCTTAATTCTATTAAGGTTAAAGATTCAAAACCGTATGCCTATGATACCACGGTTTCAGCCCTTGAGGGATGTGTTACAATTACTTCAAACTTTTCTATGGTGGCTGTCAGCGTATATCCTCATCTGGTCGGTACTGCTACCTGGAAAATTTTTGCTGACGGTAAAATTAATCTGACAACTAATATGAAGATCGGAAAATGCATTCAGTTCGACAAAGATTACGACAAGGATGTTGATTATTTCTATCAGACAGCACAGATTGTCAACTATTTACCTAAGTTCGGTGTTAATTTTGAAATGGAAAAGGCATATGAAAATGTCGACTATTTCGGACTCGGCCCCAATCACAGTTATTGCGATCTGAAAAACGCGTGTTATTTCGGTCGTTTTAAGGGCAAGGTTTCACAACAGATGTTTGACTTTATAAAACCGCAAGAAAGCGGAAATCATCACTCAACTGTTTGGGCAGCGGTATACAGTAATGACAAATACGGTATTTTGATGCATAACGACAGTGATAAAGGATTTGAGTTCTCTGCAATTCCTTATACTGCTTGGGAACTTTCCGATTCAAAACATAATTTTGAACTCAAAGAATCCGACAAGACCAGTGTTTGTTTTGACTATGCGCAATCCGGTGTCGGCTCAAATTCCTGCGGACCGATCTTAGCTGAAAAGTACAGATTTAATGAACCCGAGTTTAATTGGAGCATGAATATCATCCCTATAAGCCCTAAAACCGGTTCGTTGTGGAAAAAAGTTTTGGAAAAATAAAAAGTACTTGATTTTTGTTGATTAATTATGTACAATATAAACAAGGTTATTTTTTAAAACTATAATTTAGGAGAATGTGTATGAAAAAGCCATATGACGAATCCCGCATTGATGTCGTTGTTTTCCCTGAAAACATCTACACAGATCTTACCACCGGCTCGGATAATCCGGGTGAGTGGGGCGAAATTCAATAATTAATCCTTAGTATTTAAAGCATTTTTTGTGTTAAACAAAAAATGCTTTTTCTTTTTAATAGTTAATTTTGAAAATAGCATCATCTAAACAAAAACAACATACACCGTATACTATTACAAAAATAACATTCTCAAAATTCTCTCCTTTGATAAAAGTTATCCGCAAGGCGATTATTATACAAATATTTACATTACCAACTTTACTCTTCTTTTTTCTCAGCAAGTATGTTATACTTTATTTGTATAAATATTATTTTTTATAGGAAAGTCGTAAATGAAAACCTACAATACTCCCCAAAATATAATTTTCGGACGTAACGCTGTTTCTGAGGCTCTGCGTTCGGGACGAGAGATAGATAAATTGCTGCTCGTCCACAATCCATCAGACCTACTTAAGCCGATTATTGCAAAATGCCGCAAAAATAACATCCTGATTAAAGAAGTGGCGCCGCAAAAGCTTGATTCTCTCTGTAACGGTGGCGTGCACCAGGGCGTCGCGATTGTAATCGCAGAATATACATATTGTTCAGTCGACGACATTCTCTGTACTGCTAACAAAAAAAATGAAGATCCCTTCATTATTATTTGTGACGGTATTGAAGATCCACACAATCTCGGTGCAATAATACGTACCGCCGAAGCCGCAGGTGTTCACGGGGTAATCATACCAAAGCATCGAAATGTCGGCATTACTCCTACCGTTGCAAAGACCGCATGCGGTGCGCTTGAATATGTAAAAGTTGCACGTGTTACAAACCTTGTAAACACAATAAATAATTTAAAAAACCAGGGTGTTTGGATATTTGCCGCTGATATAGACGGCCAGGATTGGTGCAAAACCGACTTTACAGGTGGATGTGCAGTTGTTATCGGTTCTGAAGGCAACGGCGTGAGTCAACTTGTTAAAAGAAACTGTGACAGTATCGTTTCTCTACCGATGTGCGGAAATATTACTTCACTTAACGCCTCTGTTGCTGCCGGTATAATAATGTATGAAATCACCCGCCAGCGTCTTGGAATACACTGTAATACAATAAAAAAGGACTGAGTAAAATGGCAGTTTTTAAAAAGCAAAATGACATAAAACCTGATAACCGTAAAAATGCAAATGCCGAAAATGACGGTTTTTACGGGATAGACTCTTGGGAAAACCGAAAACAGCATGTTGTTGCCCACCACGCATTGACAAAAGATGAGTTGCTTAATAACGATAAAAAGAGTTTTGGTTTTAACACCGACAACAATTCATTTCAAGATACTGCCCCGTTGTTCGAAAAGTTTTTAGCCAAAAAAAATTCAAACCCGATCCAAAGCGGCGACACCGACGATTCCCACAAAACCGATACTGCGCCCGATGTGCACGAAATTGAAGAAATTAAAATGGAATCAGCCAAGTCGACAGATAAGCAAAGCGAAAATACGCCGGCACAAACTGCCAAATCACTTGTAGACAGTCGCGCAAATATTGATAGTTTACTAAAGAAATGCATGAATTTTATAAATGACATTGAGGATAATGGAGAAAAATACGTTCCTGACTCCACCCCAAAATATTCTCTGAAAAGTGTCGATGAGATATTATCAGAAGCAGAAAAGTCCTCTAATGCTGAAGAAATTCCAATGAAAAAATTTGACGGCACCGCTGAAACACAACAAACCAAATTAAATGTCAAACGTATAACACCGGATGCAAACAACAGAATTTTAAAGCCTGCCGATGAGATGTCGGATACCATAGCCTCTACTCAGATAATGCCCGAACTTATCTCAGAAAACAGCAGACCGGCTAAGGCTGTTAATGTTGAAATGAATCTGGCTGATACCTTTTTAATCCCACAACTTAATGATACACAGGCAACACAGGAAATAAATGTATATTCACACATAAAACCCAAACATGCAGTCTTTTCATCTTCAAATTCGATTCGTCCCGAATTTTTAGACGATCAACCCGATAACGATTTTGACATTGAAGATGACTATGAACAACCGGAAGAACATCCAATTGAAGATTACAACTGCATTGACGATGCAGAAAGAATACGTTCTCAATTAAGAAAAGAGCGCAGCAATAACATTTTTAGATTAGTCCCCTCGATAATTATTACGGTTGTTTTATTACTACTTAACAGCCTGTCTCAAACGCTTGCAACCGGAAGTTTTGTATATCACGGTGTATGCCTTGCACTAATTTCAATTGCAGCAATTATTAACTTTGAAACCATAAAAAGCATTAAAACGATGTTTTCCGATACCCCTAATTCAGATGTTCCATCTGCTTTGACATTTTTCATAATTTTTATCCAAAGTGCAGTTTGCTGTTTTATACTCAAATCATCACCTCTTGATTTATATGCTCTTGCAACCCTTTCTTTCAGTCTTAACCTAATAGTTAAACTTTGCAAAACATCCAGAATCTCAAACGGGTTTGAGGTAATAGCCAATACAAGACGTAAACATTCGGTAACCCTCATCAAAAATCCGCTTTCGACACTGACAATGTCGAAAGGTATTATTGACGGTGATGCCCTTATTGCTGCAGGACGCAAGACGGTAAATATAAACGGTTATGTCAAAGGGTCCTATTCAAATGATCCACACAAAAAATCGGTTAACACCATATTAATTGTTTCTTTGCTTGCTTCAACTGTACTTGCCGTAATTGCTTTTCTCTTTGTACATAGTGCAGATATTTGTGTAACCTTGTTTGCCCTTAGTCTTAGCATTATCTGCTCACCCGTAGCACACCTGGTTTTTGAACTTCCTATGAAAGTTCTTTCAAAAAAGTTAAGCAATTTTAACAGTTCAATCGCCGGCTACTCTGCTGTAGAAACCTTAAGTGAATGTAATGCAGTTTGTGTTAATGCAGCGGAATTGTTCCCGGCAAACACCATTAAACTGTTCAAACTTCATCCTCTCAGCTCCAATCCGATTGATAAATCACTTCTTGATGCAGCGGCAATAGCTTTTGCCGCAAAAAGTCCGCTGTATCCTGTGTTTGAGCATATTTTAGGGGATCAGAAAAAAAACATACCCATCGCAGACGATATTAAATTTGAGAAAAAAATGGGTATCTCCGGTTGGGTCAAGGACCGCCGCGTCTTTGTCGGAAACTATCTTTTTATGGAAGCACATAACATTCCGGTTCCCAACCCTTCAACCAACAAAAGAATTCTTTCCTCGGGTTATTTCCCTGTTTATATAGCTTATGAAGGAAAGCCGTGTGTCCTGCTGATTGTAGGGTATGAGGCTGATGAAGACATTACCGAGAATTTGAGAAAGCTTTGTAATACAGGCGTTGTAGTGCTTGTAAATTCATGTGATCCAAATCTCACCGATGCCATGCTTGCAGACTATTTCGGACTCTACCAGGATTCAATTAAAATCCTGTCACATGACGGTTCAGTAGCCTATAAATCCGAAACAAATTTCCAAGAAAGTTCTACCACCGTTGCAAGTTATGAAAAAAATGTTTGCGGAATGTTGTGCTGCGTTGCTTCCAGCAACACGATAAAAAACACTGTGGGGATTATGCTTTCGATTTTAATCGCAGCCACAATACTGGGAATCGTTTCTGTAATGGTTTCAATAATAAGTTCCAAAATTATCTCGTTTGGAATTTTAACCGTAATTGCGGTAAAACTTGCCGTTACACTTATTCTTAGTCTTTTCCCTTTTTTAGCTAAACCATAACAACCGATTTTACAGAAAGGTAAGGTGATATATTGAAGATTGGAAGGGTTATTCATAACCTCAGTCAAGGTGATAAAACTCTGTATATCGCACTTATCTCTGTATTTCTCCCCTATCCCGTAACCGCAGTAGTCTTAGTTGTGTTAGGGCTATCGCTCTGGATCAATCCGAAAAGCCGCACTCTGCTGGTTCGCAACCGTATTAACTGTATTCTCATCGGCACTTTTTCTCTTATCAATTTGATTGTCGGCATAATTTTCGGAAATTGGTTCGGGATAATGGCAGCCTGCGCTTTTCTGTTAATTATCACCCTGTTTGAATACTCTCAGGCTGTTATGACTTCGCGGTTGTTCGAAAATATTTTAAGTCTGATTTGCATTATGAGTATACTGACAACCTGCTCGGCAATAGTTGAAAGACTAATATACATAAAACTTGAAAAATACCGATGCGCCTCGTTTTATCTAAACCCTAATTACTTAGGATGTATACTTGCAGTAAGTGTCTGTGTCTGCGCCTACAAAGTAATTGCACGCCGCGGAAACCCGATGTTTTTCTATTGCGTTGCACTGTTTAACGGAATCGGACTATATCTTTCGGGAAGTATGTTTGTTTGGTTGACGATATTCATCTGTCTTTCACTTATGCTTATGCTATTCGGCGAACACCAATTTTTAAGTATTTTTATGATAATTGCCTCGGTACTGATGTTAATTATCTCAGCCGCACCGGATCTTATCCCGAGAATAGACGAAACTGTTTTTACAACCGAAAACCGAATTAACATCTGGAAGACAGCGATAGATGCTTTGGGTGATTACCCTGTCTTCGGTCGCGGATTTTTTGCTTACTATTTCATACAACCCGGCATCCCCGGTGCCTATCCTACAACCCACTGTCACAATATTATTCTTGATTGCCTGTTAAATTTCGGAGTCGTTAACTCAATAATATTACTTGTTTACTTATTCAGGTATTATTCTCTTATTATAAAATGCCACGATATTTCAAAATCAAAAAGAATTTCTTCATTTTTGATTGCGTTATCAATTGCGGTAATAGTTCACTCAATGGTTGATCTTACGTTTATCTGGATTCAAACAGGTACGCTTATTATACTGATAATGAGCGGAATTACT
>JAUMXX010000075.1 GCA_030535285.1 bacterium
TTTCTTCTCCGAGTTTGATTTATTCAATTATATTTCAATTCTCTGTTACTGTCAACAACAAGCCAAATTTAAACTGTTTTGGATAAAATTTTATTTAACCTGTTGACAAAAATATACTTTGATGTTAAAATAGTTTGAAGTTAAAAGTATTTTAGGAGGTGACCCTTTTGAAAGAAGAACAAAGGTCAGCAATTAACTACTTTTTTGTAAAGGTTTTCAACCAGATACTTTCATGGGAGGAACAAAGCTTTAAAGAAATGGGCATTTCTGATATAACCCTTCGTGAGCTCCACGTTATCGAGGCAGTATACCACCTTTTGGATAAGGGCGAAAACAGAATGTCGGAAATAGCAAGGTATCTTGCGATAACTCCGGGCTCGCTTACAACAGCGGTAAACTGTCTGGTAAAAAAAGGCTATCTTATGCGGGAAGCTTCCCCATCAGACCGTAGAGTTGTAATGATTGTTCCCACCAAGACTGCTGAAGAAGTGAACAATATGCACACTCACTTCCACAAAACCATGATTGATAAAGTTTTAAGCTGCATCGAAAAAGACGATGTCGAGGTGGCAGTAAAAATCCTTGAAGGACTAAACAAGTTTTTCTCGGAAGAAAAAAGTTCAAGAAAATAAAAGGAGATATCAATAATGAAAAAAGAATTTAAGATGTATGAGGTCGAGGAATTTACAAGTCTTCGTCAGGCAGTAAAAAGACACGCTGGCCATCATGGTGACAGACCGGCGTTTAAGTTTCGTGAGAAGAAGGAAATAAAAACTGTTACATATCTTGAGTTTTACAATGACTCATTGTATCTTGGAAACGCACTTTTAAAACGAGGCTTTATTGACCGCCATGTTGCCTGCATAGGCGAGAACTGCTACAAGTGGCTGGTGGTGCACAGCACTATGATGAATTCAAACGGTGTTTATGTACCCCTTGACAGACAACTTCCCAAACAGGATATTGTGACGGTTCTTAATCACAGTGATTCAGAGGTGCTGTTTTTCACAAAAAAATACATCAAAATTCTTGATGAAATAAAGCCGGAACTTCCTAATATAAAAATGTTTGTTTGCCTTGATGCCGAAGGTGAAGAGGGAAAACACCTCTCATTTGATGATTTGATGGCAGAAGGCAAGGCGCTTGTAGACTCGGGCTTCAATGAATATGAAAAAATCGAGGGTGATACCGATGCTCTTCGCCTTTTGGTTTATACCTCCGGCACAACCGGTATGGCAAAGGGCGTTATGCTTTCAGAGCGTAACGTTATGACTTGCATAAACACAGGTCTTCGCCTTACAAGACTTTACGACAGAGCCATCTCTCTGCTTCCTTATCATCATACTTACGAGGGAATTGGACTGATTGCCGAGCTTGCCTGCGGCGTTACTGTTTTCATCAACGACAGTATGAAAAATATCCTCAAAAACTTTGAGGAGTTTAAGCCTGAAACTGCATTTTTGGTACCGGCACATCTTGAGGCTTTTTACAAAAGAATTCAAAAGGCAATCGGCAAGAAAAAGCCCCTTATTGACGGCATGATCGCTTTGAGCAACGGTCTTCGCAAATGCGGAATTGACTTAAGACGCAAGATGTTTGGTATGATACTTAAGCCCTTTGGCGGTGAGCTTCGCAAGGTTATCAGCGGCGGTGCACCAATCAGACCTGAAATTGCAGACTTTTTTGAGGCTATCGGTGTTACCGTGGTAAACGGATACGGAATAACAGAATGTTCACCACTTGTTGCAATTACCCGTGAGGGATATGATGATTGTTATACCGCAGGTGTTCCTATCGGCTCTGTAAAAATAAAAATTAAAGACCCTGATGAAAACGGCATTGGCGAGGTTTGCGTAAAGGGCACATCAGTTATGCTTGGTTATTACAAAAATCAGGAGGCAACCGACCGTGTAATGGAAGACGGATGGTTTAACACCGAGGATTTGGGAATGATTGACGAAAAAGGAAGACTTAAAATCACAGGTCGTTCAAAGAATTTGATTGTTCTCAGAAACGGCAAAAACATTTTCCCCGAGGAAATCGAAAATTATATTTTGTCACTTCCCTATGTGGCTGAGGCAGCAGTAACCGCATGGCATGACGAAAGTGGAGAGGAATCGGGACTTTGTGCCCACATTTATCTTGACCCACAGAGCGAAATGGCACAGGACACTGACCGCGAGGCAAAAATTCGCGATGATATATCAAGTGCCATGAAGGAGCTTCCTATATACAAACAGGTAAGCCGCATAAATATAAGAAAAGAAGAATTTATAAAAACCACAACAAATAAAATAAAGAGAAATGAGATTGAGAAGTAATATCGGTGAAATTCACATTATATTGGGCGCTTAGCATCCTTTGTGTACAGCGAGTACACGGCAGTCGGCTAACCACTCAATCTAAAGCAAATTTCTCACGATATTTGCGAATATGAAAATAAAGCCTTCCCCTTTGAGTTAATCTTGAAATGCGCTACGGGCTGCAGGGGCGGTTCACGAACCGCCCGTATTTCGGGGCATTCGTGAATGCCCCCTACAATGAATTTTGTAAAATCAGAATTAATCATCGGTTACTTGAGGGGAAGGTGGGTTTTGCAAAGCAAAACTCGGATGAGGTGGAAAAACCGACTGCTTCTGCAGTCGGTTTTTTGTAATATTATCGCTCAAAGTCCAAAAGTTGTTTAGGTGAAACACCTAAAGCATCGGCAATTTCAAAAAATACATCAAAAGAAATCCCAACCGCTGCAACCTCAATCTTACTCATATGAGTTTGGTCTATCCCTATTCGTTCGGCTAAATTTTCCTGTGTATATCCTAATTTTTTTCGGTAATATGCAATGTTCAGTCCCATCATTTTATAACTATCTTTAAATTTGATTTTCATAAAACACACCTCTATATAATATTATAAAAGCTTATCATGTCATTTGTTATAGACTAAAAATCCATAAATATTCATTGACATTGCATAAAATAGGCGTTATAATGTGTATAAAGCATAATAGGAGGACTACATAATGAAAAAAAGAATTTTGAGTTTAATGTTGGTGCTTTGTATGGTGACAACATTGTTTGTGGCATTACCAATTACGGCATCAGCATTAAGAAGCGGTATCTATACATACACGGCGGCAAATCGCCAAGCAACTATAACAACTTGCTTTAGCTCTGTAAGCGGAGCAATTGTGATCCCATCAACCCTTGGCGATAATCTTGTAACTAAGATTGGGTATCAGGCGTTTGCCTTCCGTTCTAACTTAACAAGCGTAACAATCCCGAGCAGCGTAACTACAATCTGTGCTGATGCATTTGTTGGTTGCGACAGTTTGACAGATATTTACTATACCGGCAGCGAAGAAGATTGGAATAGAATTTTCATAGATTCTCCTAATTCTGATTTGAACAATGCAACGATACATTATAACACACCGGAACCTATAATCTATGGCTACGAGGTGTCAAATGGCCAAGCAACCATAACAGCGTGCCCTAAATCCGCAAGTGGAGCAATTGAAATCCCATCAACCATTAACGGTTATCCTGTAACTACGCTCGGGTATCAGTCGTTTGCCTTTCGCTCCGACATAACAAGCATAACAATCCCGAGCAGCGTAACTGCCATCGAATATGGTTCATTTTTTCGTTGCAGTGGCTTAACAAGCATAAGAATCGGTAGCAGTGTAACTTTCATCGGAGCGCGTGTCTTTGACAGCTGCACCAGCTTAACCAATATAGAGGTCGATGATAACAACCCGAATTATAAATCCTATGACGGGAATTTGTTTTCAAAAGGTGGAAAGGTGCTTATGCAATATGCAATCGGAAAGACAGACCAACATTATACAATACCCAATAGTGTAACGAGTATTGGAGAGTGTGCGTTCTCTTATTGTCCCGCCTTAACAAGTGTAACAATCCCAACCAGCGTAACGAGCATTGAAAAATATGCGTTTCAATATTGCAGCGCCTTAACAAGCATAACAATCGGTAGCAGTGTAACTGCGATCGGGGATTATGCATTTTCTTACTGCTCCGCTTTAACAAGTATAATAATCCCGAACAGCGTAACTACGCTCGGAAATGATGCATTTTATAAATGCGAAGGCTTAACAAACGTAACAATCGGCAATAGTGTAACGAGTATTGAAGAAGATGCGTTTCAATATTGCATCAGCTTAACCAATATAGAAGTCGATGCTAACAACCCGAATTATAAATCCTATGACGGGAATTTGTTTTCAAAAGACGGAAAGGTGCTTGCCAAATATGCAACAGGAAAAACAAACCAACATTATACAATACCCAACAGTGTAACGAGTATTGGAAACTATACGTTTTATTCTTGTCCCGGCTTAACAAGCGTAACAATTCCAACCAGCGTAACTTTCATCGGGTGGTATGCATTTGATGGCTGCGACAGTTTTACAGATATTTACTATACCGGTAGTAAAGATGATTGGAATAAAATTTCCATACATTCTACTAATCCTGCTTTGAAAAATGCAACGATACATTATAACGTGGGGGAAGGAAGTATATACGACGTTGATAAATATATAATTGAACAGGTATCAAAATATACGTCTAATGATATGATGCTTATAATAGATACAATTGCTTCAAGCAATTATACTGCCGATGTAAAATTTCAAGCATTGAATGAAATATTCCAAAATTATGGACTAACAGACGCACAAGAGGGTGTGAAGTTTTTAAGCGAAGCATCTCCACACAGAATGAACTATCGCTATCTTACAACAGATGAAATTTATTGTGCATATAATTTTGGAA
>JAUMXX010000076.1 GCA_030535285.1 bacterium
CGGAAAATTGGCTGCTATGTTAAAAAATCAGGGCAAGCGTGTCATTCTAGGTGCTGCCGATACTTTCAGAGCTGCAGCTATTGAACAACTTGAGGCGTGGGCAGATCGTGTAGATGTTGATATCGTCAAAAGTTGCGAGGGTGCTGATCCTGCTTCGGTTGTGTTTGATACAGTCTGTGCCGCGAAAGCAAGAAATTATGATGTAGCTATTTGCGATACGGCAGGACGGCTGCATAACAAGAAAAATCTTATGGATGAACTTGCAAAAATTTCAAGGGTAATAAAAAGGGAATTACCGGATTCTTCAATTGAAACACTTTTGGTTTTAGACGCAACAACCGGTCAAAATGCGGTTAATCAGGCTCGCGAGTTCAAGCAGTCGGCTGATATAACCGGCATTATTTTGACAAAGCTTGACGGTACTGCCAAGGGCGGAGTAGTCTTGTCAATTATGGACGAGTTAGAAATACCTGTAAAGTTTATCGGAGTCGGTGAGAAATTAGATGATTTGCAGATATTTGATCCGGAAGCATTTTCAAAAGCACTTTTTGAGGATTCGGAATAAGGTTTGTAAGAGGGTATAATTTTTGTTTTAGTATGCGTTATTGCTAATCGGAAAGGAATGTTCATTTGAATGACAATGCAGAAACTTTTTGTGGCGACAAAAAACACACACAAAGCAGAAGAATTCAGGCGAATATTATTACCGTTAGGGGTGGACGTTGTTTCAGAATCCGATTTAGATTTTGAACTGCCTGATGTTGAGGAAACAGGGACAACCTTTGAAGAAAACTCTATGCTGAAGGCTATCGCCGGGATGAAGGCAACCGGGCTACCCACTGTTGCTGATGATTCTGGTCTTTGTGTTGATGCATTAGGCGGACGACCGGGAGTTTATTCTGC
This sequence comes from bacterium, assembly GCA_030535285.1. Lineage (GTDB taxonomy): Bacteria > Bacillota > Clostridia > Oscillospirales > Acutalibacteraceae > JAUMXX01. The sequence continues at coordinate 904 of JAUMXX010000076.1, forward strand.
AAGATTTGCCGGTGAGCCGTCGTCAGACATGGCTAATAACGATCTGCTTTTAAGCAAGTTAAAGGATGTTCCGTTACATCAACGAACCGCAAGATTTGTTTGTTGCATATCCTGTGTATTTCCTGAGGGACATGTTTTAACTGCAAAGGGTGAGTGCGAGGGTGTAATCGGTTTTGAACCTAAAGGTGAAAACGGTTTTGGATATGACTGTTTGTTTGTTTCAGAATTGGGATGCTTCGGTGAACTTTCGGCTTCGGAAAAGGATTCAGTCAGCCACAGATCGAAAGCGTTGAAAATTTTTTTGGGCGAATTTAAAAAATATGTAAATAGGGAGAAAAAATGTTAACAGGAAAACAACGGGCTATGCTCAGGTCAATGGCAAATAGTTTGGATACGATTATTCAGGTGGGAAAGGGCGGAATTAACGAACAACTTATTAAGCAGGTTGATGAGGCGCTTTCTGCACGTGAGTTAATTAAACTTCGGGTATTTGAAACTACCGGAATAACCGCGCGTGAGGCTGCAACCGAGATTGCCGCCAGTGTTAATGCAGATATTGTGCAGGTTATAGGTTATAGGTTTGTTTTATATCGTGAAAGTAAAGAAAATAAGAAGATTGAGCTGATAAAACGGAGCTGATGATTTGGGAAAGACTGTTATTTTTGGAGGGACATTTAATCCGTTGCATAAAGGCCACATTATGATGGCTTCGTTGGTTTCAGAACTTGATTTTGTTGATCAACTGATTTTTATGCCTGCTCGCAGACCAACACATAAGAATACACACGGTGAGCTTATAGATGTTGTGCATCGGTACAATATGTGTAAAATTGCCGCACAAGGTATAAATAAGGCGGTCGTAAGTGATTTTGAAATCAAATCGGATTATGATAACTATACCTACTATACACTTAAGCATTTTACACAGCGGTATCCTGACAAAGAATACTGTTTGCTGATTGGTGCGGATATGCTTGTATCATTTGACAAATGGTTTAGGTATAAATCAATTATTCAAATGTGCGGTTTAATGGTTGTAAAGCGTATAGGCGTTGATTCTCAAGATTTTGACAAAATGGTAGCAAGACTCAGAAATGAGGGCGCCGAAATCTATTTGCTCGAAGCTGCGGTTCCTGACATTTCTTCAACCGAGATTCGAAACAGGGTTGAAGACGGAGCATTTTTGTCGAGTAGTATTCCGCCCGAGGTTTTGGATTATATTAAAAATAATAGCTTATACAAGGGGAAATATTAATGTATGAGGAGTACCTGAAGATTCTTGAAAAAAAACTTTCTGAGAAGAGGTATATTCATTCGCTAAATGTTGCAAAGGAAGCTAAAAGTCTGGCACAAAGATTTGGAGAAAATCCGGAAAAGGCGTATTTAGCAGGTTTATTGCACGATATTTTAAAAGATACTCACACAGACATGTTGTTGAAAATTGCAGACGAGTTTGGTATAATACTTGACAATGTTGAAAAGAATGCAGCTAAGCTGTTACATGCAAGGGTTGGTTGCGAATATTTGAAAAACATTCTTGGAATTGATGATCCGGATATATTCAACGCAGTTAAATACCATACGACCGGTCGGATGGGTATGACACTGTTTGAAAAACTGATTTTTGTCGCGGATTTTATTTCGGAAGACAGAACCTATGACGGAGTTGAAAAGATTCGGGAATGTGCCTACCGTGATTTAGATAGTGCTGTTAAAGAGGGTTTAACCTTTACTGTTTCGGAATTGGTAAGTTTGAATAAACCGATTCACATTAATACTATTGAAGCATATAACGAAGCGGTAAGCTAAGAAATATTTTTATGAAAGAGGTTTGTTTGTGGAAGCAAAGGGAATTTTGAGTTTGGCGGCTACGGCGTTAAATAATAAAAAGGCAGTTGACATTTGTGCTATCGAGATAGGCGATTTAACAATTATTGCAGATTATTTTTTGATGGCTTCTGCCACATCTTCAACCCATGTACGCGCTCTTGCCGATGCGGTTGAAGAAAAACTATCGGAAAACGGGATAGAACCTAATCATATTGAGGGTAAATCTACCGATTGGATTCTGCTTGATTACGGTGATGTTGTGGTTCATGTTTTCGGACAGAAATCGAAAGAATTTTATTCGCTCGACAAAATGTGGAGTGATGGAAATATTATTGACATTAATGAGTTGATTAAGGAATAACGGGGGAATTAGTTTGAAATACGATCACAAAGCTGTTGAGCATAAGTGGCAAGACATTTGGGATAAAAATCATACTTTTGAGGCGAAAAATGACTACACTCGTCCCAAATTTTTTGCTTTGGTTGAGTTTCCTTATCCGTCAGGGCAGGGACTTCATGTAGGACATCCGCGTTCATATACGGCGCTTGATATCGTCAGCCGTAAGCGCAGGTTTGAAGGTTTTAATGTATTGTATCCTATGGGTTGGGATGCATTTGGACTTCCTACCGAAAATTATGCAATAAAAAATCATATACATCCCGAAGTGGTTACACGTAGTAACATTGACAACTTTAAAAGACAGTTGAAATCCTTGGGCTTTTCTTTTGATTGGAGCAGAGAGATAAATACGACCGATCCCGGCTATTACAAATGGACGCAGTGGATTTTCTTAAAACTGTTTGAAAAGGGACTTGCCTATAAAAAAGAAATGGCAGTTAACTGGTGTACCTCATGCAAATGTGTTTTAGCAAATGAAGAGGTTGTTAACGGTGTTTGCGAGCGTTGCTCAAGCGAGGTTGTACGTAAGGTTAAAAGTCAGTGGATGCTTAAAATCACCGATTATGCTGAGAAACTTTTAAACGGTCTTGATGACGTTGACTTTATTGAAAGGGTCAAAATCCAACAGAGAAATTGGATTGGACGTTCAACCGGAGCACTCATTAAATTTGCTACTACAACAGGGGATATCCTTGAGGTTTATTCTACAAGACCTGATACGCTGTTCGGGGCTACATATATGGTTATTGCGCCTGAGCATCCTTTGGTTGATAAATGGGCAGATAAAATTTCTAATATCGATAAAATAAATGATTATAAAATTGCGGCTGCAAAGAAATCTGATTTTGAACGTACAGAGGTTGTTAAGGAAAAAACGGGTGTCAAGATTGAAGGTGTTATGGCTGTAAATCCGGTTAATAATGAGCAGATACCTATTTTTATTTCCGATTACGTTTTGGCTTCATATGGTACAGGTGCTATTATGGCAGTACCTGCGCACGATACCCGAGATTATGATTTTGCTAAAGCCTTTGATTTACCTATTGTTGAGGTAGTAAGCGGCGGTAATGTTGAAAAAGAACCGTTTATTGATTGTGAACATGGCATCATGGTCAATTCGGGATTTTTGGACGGTCTTTCGGTTGAGCAGGCAAAGGTAAAAATCATTGAATGGCTTATTAGCAATAATATCGGTGCCCAAAAGGTGAATTATAAACTTCGTGACTGGGTATTTTCAAGGCAAAGATATTGGGGTGAGCCGATTCCGATTGTTCATTGTGAGAAATGCGGCGCAGTTGCTTTGGATGAATCTGAGTTGCCGTTACTTTTGCCGAACGTAGACTCTTATGAGCCGACCGACAACGGCGAATCACCGCTTTCTAAAATAACCGATTGGGTTAATACGGTTTGTCCTAAGTGCGGTGCTCCGGCAAAAAGGGAAACCGATACTATGCCGCAATGGGCAGGTTCTTCCTGGTATTTTCTGAGGTATTGTGACCCGAACAACGATAAAGAGTTTGCTTCCAAAGAGGCGTTGGAATATTGGCTTCCGGTTGACTGGTATAACGGTGGTATGGAACATACGACGCTGCATCTGCTTTATAGTCGTTTTTGGCATAAATTTTTGTATGATATTGGTGTT
>JAUMXX010000077.1 GCA_030535285.1 bacterium
AATTTCCGCAGTCAAATGAACTTGCTTATAAATTAATTGATTTGATTGACTGTGCGTTGCCGTTATATCGAAACGAAGGCAAGACCAATCTGGTTATTGCTATCGGCTGTACCGGCGGAAAACACAGGTCGGTTGCCTTTACTGAAAAAATCTACAATCATGTAACATCCAAGGGATTCAAAGCAAGTGTGTATCACAGGGATATAAAAAAAGACAGATAGTTGGTGTGGAATGTCATTTTCATCAGAATTAAAGGACGCAATATGTAAACTCAGACCGTCGGGATGCTGTGAGTTTGCCGAATGTTTCGGAATGTTGTTCTTTGCCCGTGAATTCAATGAAGACAGAATCGAACTTAGGACAGAATATGAGGGTGTTGCCCGACTCTTTTCCACCTTAATAAAAAACTGCTTTGGTGTTCATACAAGGTCGACAGTGGCAGGAAAAGGTGTGGGGAAATACAAAGAGGTAATAGATGTTAGTGCCATCTGCAAAAGGATATTCTCTTTCTCTGAGGATTATAAAGGCGATTTTTTTAAAGGTTATACTGCTATGAGAGAGTGTTGTGCAGGTGCGTTTCTGCGGGGCACTTTTCTTGTTTGCGGCAGTATTAGCAATCCGAACAAGGAGTATCATCTTGAATTTGTTGTTAAAAACGAATATCAACAAAGTGAGTTGGTATATTTTCTTTTAAATCTGAACTTGAATCCTAAAACCTCAAAGAAGGGTCACCTTTATTGTGTTTATTTGAAACAAAGTGATCAGATTGAAGAACTGCTGACACGAATGGATGTTACTCAATATACAATTGAACTTATGGAGATAAAAATTGAAAAATCGGTCAGAAATCGGATTAACCGAATCAACAATTGTGAGTCGGCAAATTTAACAAAAACGGTTAATGCGTCGGTTGACCAGGTGAGAGCCATAAAATTTTTGGAGGAGGAAGGCTTTTTGTCTTCGCTTCCGAAAGAACTGTATTTTGCAGCAATATTACGATTAGAAAATCCCGATGCATCATTAAAGGAACTGTGTGAGTTAAGTGACGAATCAATAACGCGTTCGGGGATGAATCATAGGCTGCAAAAGCTCGTTAAGATTGCTCAGTCAAAGGAAAATTAACAAACAAGTCGACAGATAAGGGGGGGTACAACGGTGAAGGATTTTGTTCATCTTCATGTGCATACAGAATATAGTTTGCTCGATGGTGCTTGTCGGGTAAATGAACTAATTGATACCGCTGTATCCTTAGGACAAAAAGCGGTCGCAATAACTGATCACGGTGTGATGTACGGTGCGGTTGAGTTTTATAAAAAAGCAACCGAGCGAGGCATAAAACCCATAATCGGATGTGAGGTTTATGTTGCTCCGCGAACCCGTTTTGATAAGGTCAAGGAGATAGACGGTGACTACTGTCATCTTGTTTTGCTATGTAAGGATAATACCGGATATAAAAATTTGATAAAGCTTGTATCAAAAAGCTTTACCGAGGGTTTTTATTCAAAGCCGCGTATTGATATGGATTTGCTTAAGGAGCACAGTGAAGGATTAATAGCACTTTCAGCCTGTCTTGCGGGTGCTATTCCTAAGGCAATTCTCGGGAATGATTATGATACTGCAAAAGAAATTGCGTTGAGAATGAACAGTATATTCGGCAAAGACAATTTTTATTTAGAATTGCAGGATCACGGAATAAAAGAGCAGCAATATGTTAATATCGGGATACGCAAAATTGCTGCCGAAACAGAAATTCCGATGGTTGCAACAAATGATGTTCATTACACCGGCAAAGATGACAGCAAAATGCAAAATGTTTTAATCTGCATTGGTACAAACCATACGTTAGATGAGGACAATCCGCTTGCGTTCCCGACCGATGAGTTCTATTTAAAAGATTATTCAGAGATGGCGCAACTGTTTGAGGATGAAGTGTTGGAAAACAGCCTAAAAATTGCAAACAGATGCAATGTCACGTTTGAGTTTGGAAAAATAAAACTTCCGGTATTTGATATCGGCGAACGGGATCATTTTGAATTTTTTAAAGATAGGTGTTATGAGGGCCTTTATAGACTGTACGGTGAGAATCCCGACCGCAAAACAGTAGAGCGTCTTGAATATGAACTCAAGGTTATCAATGAGATGGGCTATGTTGATTATTATCTCATAGTGCAGGACTTCGTGAATTTTGCCAAGAGTCATGGTATCCCGGTCGGACCGGGCAGGGGTTCCGGCGCCGGAAGCCTTGCGGCATATTGCATAGGTATAACCGGAATTGATCCTATACGATTCAATCTTCTTTTTGAACGTTTTCTAAATCCCGAAAGGGTTTCGATGCCTGATTTTGATATTGACTTTTGCTATGTAAGGCGTCAGGAAGTTATTAATTATGTAATCTCAAAGTATTCAAGCAACCATGTTGCGCAGATAGTTACTTTTGGTACAATGGCGGCTAAAGGCGCGGTGCGTGATGTAGGACGAGTTATGGGTGTGCCGTATAGTGTCTGTGACCGCGTTGCCAAGAAAATCCCTAATGATTTAGGAATGACACTTGATTTGGCGCTTGAGAGATCAAAAGAGCTCAGGGATATGTATGATGCAGATAGCCAAATAAAAGAATTGATTGATATGGCAAGGCGTGTTGAGGGTATTCCGAGGCATGCCTCAACCCATGCTGCAGGTGTGGTAATAACCGATGTTCCTGTTGACGAATATGTGCCGCTGGCAATGAATGATGACGCTGTTGTGACTCAGTATACAATGACAGTGCTTGAGCAGTTGGGACTATTGAAAATGGACTTTTTAGGTCTTAGGAATCTAACGGTTATTTCCGATACCGTCAAGGCTGTTAATAAAAGCGGGGGAGACCTTTCGGTTGATGCTATTCCCTTTGACGATCCGGAAACCATGAGAATGATGTCTGCAGGTGCTACTGATGGAGTATTTCAGTTTGAGTCGTCGGGGATGCGTAATGTTTTACAACAGTTCAGACCCGAAAAAATAGAAGATTTGATAGCAATCATTTCGCTTTACCGTCCCGGACCGATGGATTCAATACCAAAGTATATTCATAATAGGCACAATCCGAACGATATCAGGTACCCGACTAAATTGCTTGAGCCCATCCTGAGTGTCACCTATGGGTGCATTGTTTATCAGGAACAGGTAATGCAGATATTCAGAAGTCTTGCCGGCTATTCTTTAGGCAGAGCGGATATTGTGCGTAGGGCGATGTCTAAGAAAAAACATGATGTAATGAAACGGGAACGCGAGGCGTTTATTTTCGGCGAATTAAACCCCGATGGAACAGAGAACTGTAAAGGTGTGGTTAAAATGGGGGTTGATCAAAGGGTTGCCGAAAAAATATTTGATGATATGTCGGCGTTTAGTTCTTATGCGTTTAATAAGTCGCATGCAGCGGCATACGCTGTGGTGGCTTATCAGACCGCATATTTAAAGTGCCACTATAAAAATGAATATATGGCAGCGTTGTTATCGAGTGTACTTGACAACGCTTCAAAGGTTACGGCATATATAAACGAGTGTAGCCGACTTTCAATAAAAGTGCTTCCGCCGGATGTTAATGAAAGCGGACTAAACTTCAGCAATGTTGCCGGCGGTATTCGGTTCGGATTGCTTGCAATCAAAAATGTAGGCACAGCACTGATAAATCAACTGTTAAGCGAACGCAAAAACGGAAAGTTTAAATCTATGTATGATTTTTGTTATCGGCTTCACGGACGGGAGTTAAACCGTCGTGCGATTGAGAGTTTTATAAAAAGCGGTGCTTTTGATTGTTTTGGTTCCAACCGTAGACAGATGCTTCAGGCCTCGGAATCTATGCTTAAAAAAATTGAGGCCGAGAAGCGTCGGGCTTCGGGCGGACAGTTAGGACTGTTTGATTTAATGGATGGCGTCGAAGAATTTGAATATCAACTTCCGGAAGTTGAAGAAATGCCCAAAGCAGAACTGCTTGCATTTGAGAAGGAGACAGTGGGTATTTATTTGTCGGGGCATCCAATGCAGGAGTATGCCGTATACGCCGGGAATGTGGGTTCTGTTAATATTGCAGACATTTGCGATCCGGAATATGCAAGCGCTTATGATTCAAAGACAGTGGTTTTGGTTGCGATGGTAAATTCGGTCAGAAGAAAACAGACTCGGAACAATCAGACCATTGCTTTCGTAACACTTGAGGATATGTATGGCAGCACAGTCGTGGGAATTGTTTTTTCTAAATTGCTTGATCAGACAAGTAATTTATTAAATGAAGGCGCGGTGCTTAAGGTTACGGGCAAGGTCACGGTGAGAGATAATGCAGAGGTTGAAATAGTCTGTGAAAAACTTGAATCGGTTGATGAAACAAACAGGGCAAAGGCGTCCGACCGTAAGATAAAAGCAGGTTTATATTTAAAGGTATCATCCCAAGGCAGAATTTTCGACGAGGTCAAGCGTCTGATCGCGGAAAACGGCGGGGGCAATACATCGGTTTATATCGTGTTTGAGGACAGCCGTGAGAGATTAAAATCAAACAGCAAAATCAATCTTGACCCGCCCCTTGAGTCAGAACTAAAGGATTTACTGGGCGAGGAAAATGTAAAAGTTATAGTTTGATTGGTTAATATTTCTTGACATATAAAAATATTTAATTAAAATAGAATACAATATAATACAATAAAATATAAGTGTTTTTAAGGGTGAAGGTT
>JAUMXX010000022.1 GCA_030535285.1 bacterium
AAACATAAAAGACAAAATGACTGTGTCATTTTGAACGGCTTCGCCTTTCAAGGCTAACGCCTTTTGGTTTATGTTAGAATAATTAAGTCGGATAATAATAAATATATATTTATGAATTGGCATTGTTTTTTCGGTTTTTGTGTTTTTGCTAATCTAAATACTTTTATAATTTTTAAATGGTAGGGAGAAAAATGTACAGACAGAATATTGTAGATGGAGTGGTCGAGTCATTTATTAAAAGTGACAAGTTCAAAACCACGGTTATTTCGGTTAGTTTTTATTTGAAAGCTACTGCGCAAACGGTTGCAGTTAATGCTTTAGTGGGTGCTATGATGTCAAGTTCAACCATTAAGTATTCAGATACTGTTTCGCTTAAACGTTATCTTGATAATCTTTACGGGGCGGTATTAACCAATAATGTCAAAAAGAACGGTGATTATCAGGAAATAAATCTAACCCTATCAGTTTTGGATGATTGCAAAGAGGGTTCCGGCAGTTTGTTTTCAGCGGCGGTAAATCTTTTAAATGATATGATTTTTGAAAGATACTTCAGCGATGTTGATTATCCGGTTGAAATCCTTGAGCGTGAAAAGAGACTTCAGTCGGAACAAACCTTAGGAATGATAAACGATAAGCGACTGTTTTCGAGGCAAAGATGTGAGGAAGAGGTTTGTAAAGAAGAACCGTTTGGTTTACCCGTTTTAGGTACGGTCGAGCAAATAGAAAATATTGACGCGAAAGCGTTAAAAAGTGCACTGAAACGGATTATCGAAACCGCATATGTTTCTATTAAAATTATCGGAAAGACACTTCCTGAGGGAGCATTCACCGTTTTCGAAGACAATTTCAAGAAAGTACAAAGAGAGTTCGCCGGCACGAAAAGAGATATTGTCAGGCAAGCGGGTCCGGTTCGAACAGTTGCAGATAAACTGGACGTGACCCAGGGTAAACTTGTTTTGGGATTTCGGTCGGATAGTGCCGGAGCAGACGCGCAAACCGTACCTGTGGCGGTCATGGCGGACATTTTCGGAGGCGGACCACATTCAAAGTTGTTTTTGAACGTAAGAGAGAAACAAAGCCTTTGTTATTATTGCAGTGCACGTCCGGTCAGAAGAAAAGGGCTTATGTTTGTTGAAAGCGGAGTTGAGGGAGAAAACATTTTAAAGGCAAAACAGGAAATTTTAAATCAATTCAATCAGGTCAAGGCGGGCTGTTTCACTCAGGAAGATTTAGATACATCAATAAGGTCACTTTGTGCCGGAATAAGTATGCTTGAGGACGATTCTTCCTCGCTCGATTTGTGGTATTCGGCACGCTTCGATGAGCAAGATCCGTTAACTCCAAAGCAGTATATAGAAATATTAAATAGAGTAACAAAGCAGCAGGTTGTTGATGCTGCCCAAAAGTTTGAGTTGGACACCGTTTATATATTAGAACCTACGGAGGATGTGACTCATGATTAAAAATGTAATTAAAAGTGATGTTCTGGGCGAGCAGTATGTTTATGCCAAGCATGAGTCCGGACTGGAAATTTATATTTGTGAGAAGCCCGAGTTTTCATCAGCATATGCCGTGTTTGGTACTAAGTATGGTTCGGTTGATACTCGATTTTCGATTGATAAAGGCGAGCCTATAGAGGTTCCTGCGGGAATAGCACATTTTTTAGAGCATAAGTTGTTTGAAAGTGAAGATGGAGATGCATTTTCAAAATATTCTAAAACCGGTGCGATGGCAAACGCATACACATCTTTTGACCGCACTTGTTATCTTTTCAGCTGTTGCGATCGGTTCGATGAAAACCTGGATATTTTGCTGGGCTTTGTCGGTTCTCCATACTTTACAAAGCAGACGGTTGAAAAGGAGCAGGGGATAATCGGTCAAGAGATAAAAATGTATGATGACAGTCCGGCGTGGCGTGTGCTTTTCGATCTGCTCAAGATTATGTATCACAACCATCCCGTAAGGGTTGATATTGCCGGAACGGTCGATTCTATTTCCAAGATAACCGACAAACTGTTGTTTGACTGCTATAACGCATTTTACAATCCGTCTAACATGTTCATTTGTATTGCAGGAGCTGTGGATGCGGATGTCGTCTTAAAAAAGGTTTGTGAGGCAATTAAGGAATATAAGAGTGTTGATATTGAAAGACTTAGTCCAAACGAACCCGATTCGGTTGTGAAGAACTATTGTGAGAGCAGAATGACGGTATCGATGCCGCTGTTTAACATAGGAATAAAAGAAACTGTCAAAGCGGAACGGGTTAAACAGTTTGATATTATTGTCAGGAACATTTTGCTTGAATGTATCGTTGGAAAATCCTCAGATTTATACAATATGTTGCTTGAACAAAAATTAATAAACAATGAGTTTTCAACCGAATATTTTTACGGCTGCGGTTATTCAGCCATGCTTTTTTGCGGGGAGTCGTCAGATCCGCAGCGGGTTTTAGATCTGATTAAGCAAGAAATTGCACGCTTGCAAAATGTTGGGGTCGACCCTGAACTTTTTGAGGGCGCACGCAGAAAACTTTACGGACAGCAGATAAGACAGTGGAATAATCCCGAAGATATTGTTTCAGTAATGGTTGATTCTACTGTTATCGGTGGCAGGGTTTTTGATGCGGTTGAATTATTTTTACGGGTAACACAACAAGATGTTAATGAGTGTGTGAGGAACATCAGACAAGAAAATATTGCTATGTCGGTTATTAATCCTTTAAATAGTTAAAAAACACTTTAAAAAATATGTCGTTTTATGTATAATGATAATATTGAAAGTGAGGGGACGGCCCATGGCGGATTCAGTGGTTTATAATGTTGTCATTTTTGGCTTGAATTTAAAAATAAAACGGGTTGCCTTCACCCTTCCCATAATGGGCGGTTGGCATGTTTATTGGTACGGAATAATAATTGCAGTCGGCTTTTTAGGGGCAATAGTTTATTTTTGGCGTAATGCCAAACGGTTTGGTCTGCAAATTGATGCAATGACCGACGTGATTTTGGTAACAACCCCACTTGCAATACTCTGTGCGAGGGCGTATTATCTGTTATTTAACTATGGAAATCTTTCGGGTTTTTTCAGATTCCATGATGGCGGGCTTGCAATCTATGGCGGCGTCATAGGAGCAGCAGTGTTTGGAGTGCTGATGTGTAAGATCAGAAAGGTTAATCTGGGCAGCGCGTTGGATGTTGCGGCTATTGGTTTTTTAATCGGACAAGGTATAGGCAGATGGGGAAACTTCTTTAATCAGGAGGCATTTGGTACTCCTACTAACAGCAGTTTTTTCGGTATGGCAAGCGAAAACACCGCCGCTCAATTCGGCGAGGGAGTTTTAGTTCATCCCTGTTTTCTGTATGAATCGGTGCTTTGTCTTTTAGGCGCATGGGTTTTACATCTTTTAAGTAAAAAGAGAAAATTCAACGGGCAGATTGCCCTTGCATATGGGATATGGTACGGTTTTGTGAGAATGTTTATTGAGGGACTGCGGACCGATAGCTTGATGCTCGGTTTGCTGCGTGTGTCTCAGGTTTTGTCATTGGTATTGTTTGTGGTATGTTCGATAGTTATGGTAATTATTTTACGTAGGATAAAAAGTCAAAAAAATGATAACGGAGAATACAGCCCGCTTTTTAGCATGTCGGATTCTCAGAGTTTTCAAGACAGACAGCAGGAAGCAATAATTGAGGATAGTGGGGAAAAATAAATGTACAAATTGATTGACGGAAGAGAAATTTCGGCAGCGGTTAAGAATAATATTGCAGATCAGGTTGCACAGCTTGCCCAAAAAGGAATAACAACCGGTTTGGCTGTAATTATTGTGGGTGACGACCCGGCATCAAAGGTTTATGTTGGGTCAAAGAAAAGGGCGTGCGCCGAACTTGGAATTAAGTCGGAGGAATATGCGTTACCTGCTGACACTACTCAGGAGCAACTGTTAGATATTATTGCACAGTTAAATATGAGAAGTGATATAAACGGAATTTTATGTCAACTTCCTCTTCCCAAACATATTGATGAAAAAACAGTCATAGATGCGATTTTGCCGTCCAAGGATGTTGATGCGTTTCATCCCGTTAATGTGGGCAGAATAATGATAGGGGATTTTGATTTTCTACCTTGTACACCTGCAGGGATTATGGAAATGTTAAAATATTCTCAAATTGATGTTGAGGGCAAACACTGTGTTGTAATCGGCAGGTCTAATATTGTGGGAAAACCGATGGCAATGTTAATGCTTCATAAAAATGCAACCGTTACAATTTGCCATTCGAAAACACAAAACCTTGCTGAGATTTGTCGTCAGGCGGATATTTTAGTTGCAGCAGTCGGCAGAGCAAAGTTTGTAACTGCTGATATGGTAAAAGACGGCGCAGTTGTTATTGACGTGGGTATGAATCGACCCGACGGTAAACTTTGCGGTGATGTTGATTTTGATTCGGTGGCCGAAAAATGCAGTGCAATAACTCCGGTTCCGGGTGGCGTAGGCCCCATGACAATAGCAATGCTTATGCAAAACACTTTAACTGCAGCAAAGCGTCAGAATAACATTTAAAATAATACTTATTATATGTATGTGGGAGGGGATTTTATTGAGAAAAAAGGGTTATATGGTTTTTATACTTGTAGCTGTTTTGACAATACTTGTTCCCTTTCAGGCAATTGCCCGTCAATATGTTGCCGAGCAGTACGGTGTGGGACTTGACTTGCCGGATGAGTATGTTGTTATAACGAGGGATAATACCGATGATAACATAGAGATTATTGAGGCGATCGGTCATTCGCAGGAGTCACTTGAGAATTTTATGAATAAAAATGATGTTTATGCAATAGGCGTAGCCCAGGGAAACACCCGGCAGATTCAGTTAAAATGCATCAAAACAGAGTTCTCGTCGGAAGTAGATTCTCTTTCTAACCTGGGTGAGCAAAACATCAGCGAGATAGGATACAGGCTTTTCGGAAGTGAGTTTAAAATTCTCAAACAAGGTGAAACGGTATATTATGTAAACGAGTTTGCCACCGAAAATTATTCGGGAGTCGATTATGTTACCATAAAAAACGGAGTGCTTTGTACTGTCGTATGCTACGGTTGCAATTCGGCACAGCAACAGCAGATTCTTGAAAATGTTATTTTCAAGGAAAAATCAAAGGTTAGTGTTGCTTCTTCAAGCACGGTTTTTGAGATAATTATTATCTCTTTGCTGATCCTGGCGGTTTCGGTAGCCGTATTGTTTATAATATTTTCATTTATATCGGATTGGAGAAAAAAGCGGGACGAGAATATTGTAAGTAAATATATCAAGATCAAGAGGAGAAAGTTTTAATATAAATTAAAAAATGTCCGTCTTCTGAATTTTCAGAGGGCGGACATTAACATATAGCCATGGACAAACATATATTGTTAAAAAAATTGATAGGATATGTTTGTATGTTTAAAGATTTTAAAAGTGTTTTTATAAATGTTTTGCAACGCAGGCCGTTTGCGGTTGCGTATGTCAAAGGATCTGAAAAATACCCTGCATTAATGGGCACAGTATCATTCCATCAAAGCATGTCGGGTGTGTTGGTTGTTGCAGATATATGTGGCCTTCCGCAAAGCGAGGACGAATGTGGCCGACATATTTTCGCTATGCATATTCATGAGGGAGGAGAGTGTAGCGGAAACGATAAGGATGTTTTTGAAAATGCCGGTCAGCATTATAATCCCAAAAAATGCAGGCATCCGCAACACGCAGGAGACCTACCGCCGCTTTTTTCTGCTAATAGTTGCGCGTGGTATGCTTTTTTGACCGATAGGTTTAAAATTAAGGATATTATCGGCAAAACCGTTATTGTTCACGAGGGAGTTGACGATTTCAGCACAGACCCATCCGGAATGGCGGGCGCCAAAATCGCCTGCGGGGTTATAAAAAAGTATTAAAAGGTTAGAAAGCGGTTTATATTTTTTGGTTTTAACATGAAATCTGCGAGGCGGTGGGCACCACATGTTACGTAAGGAACGGATATCATTGAAAAAAAGTCACCTTTGTCATTAGACAAAAGTGACTTTTTTCGTGGTGGACGCTAAGGGGCTCGAACCCATGACCTTCCGCACGTCAAGCGGATGCTCTACCAGCTGAGCTAAACGTCCGAGAACACAATTAATTATACATTAAACAAAATAAAAAATCAAGACCCTTGATTTGAGGTAAAGTTGAAATTATGCCGACACATAAAGTGTCGGCATTTAATATTCTTAATTTCACTCAGTTGACATCAATTTCTTTTAAATATCGGGCCAAGGCGTCGGTCCAGGGGGGCAAACGGTTGAAACCGTTTTCTACAAGACATTTCTTAGAAAGCCGTGAGTTTGTGGGCCTTGACGCTTTTGAAGGTTTATATTCGGCGGTCGTAACGGGAATTATTTTTGCACCAAGATTGGCCTGTGTCATAATTTCAGCCGCAAACTCTGCCCAGGAGCAAAAACCTTCGTTTGTTCCGTGATAGATTCCGTAATTTTCGGTCATAAGCATATCACAAATAAGAACAGCTAAGTCGGGGGTATAGGTAGGAGAACCGACCTGGTCGCATACGACCGTAAGACTTTCGAGTTCCTTGCCCAGTCTTAGCATTGTTTTGACAAAGTTGTTTCCGTTTTTGCCGAAAACCCACGATGTTCTTATAATAAAATATTTTTCCAAAATCTCGCGCACATAGTTTTCACCTTCAAGTTTTGTTTTTCCGTATACACTTAAAGGCGCGGTGGCATCGGTGACCTCATAAGGTTCATCACCATTTCCGGGATAAACATAATCGGTGCTTATATAGATGAATTTTGCGTCAACAGCTTTTGCCGCAAGACATAAATTTTTTGTTCCCTCGGCGTTAACGCGTCTGCAAGTGTCGACATCATCTTCTGCACGATCGACGGCAGTATATGCTGCACAATGGACGACCACACAAGGATCATAATTTTTTATAAAGTCTAGTGTTTGTCCCGCATCTGTGATATCAAAATCATCAATATCAACCCCGCAGGATGTAATACCGCGTTTGTCCAGTTCTTTAACAACATCATATCCTAATTGACCCTTAAAACCCGTTACTAAAACTTTCATGAAATACCCCTTTTGCAAAATAATCGGTCTGTGCGATTAGTATAAATAGTAATAAGCGTAATTTTATTATAATATTTTAATTTTTCCTTGTCAAATCATACAAACACGGTTGTGTTAATTTTTGCATTGTAACTATATTAATAAAAAACGGAAGTTTTTGATTAATATGATTGAAATTAACCGATTCTTATGTTATAATTACTACATTCAATAAAATATTGTTGAATGATTTGTTTATTTTGACTATATTTTATGATTTTATGGTACAGGAACCACAAATCCTGAATTTGAAGAAGGAATGATATACATGAAACAGTATTCAGCAAAAGATATTTTTAATGTGGCATTAATCGGTCATTCGGCATCCGGAAAAACTACTCTGGCAGATGCAATTTTGTTTAGCTGCGAAAAGGTTGACAGAATCGGTAAAAATCTTGATGCAACTACTGTTATGGATTTTGATGCAGAGGAAAAGAAACGCAAGGTATCTTTGTCGACCTCGGTATATCAATTTGAAAAAGATAACAAAAAAATTAATCTGATAGACACTCCCGGGCTTTTTGATTTTGCAGGTGGAGTCAGCGAAGGACTGACGGCGGCAGATTCCGCGATAATAGTGCTTTCAGGCAAATCGGGACTTGCAGTAGGTGCAGAGTTGACTTATGATCTGGCACAATCTGCCGGAGTGCCGTGTGCGTTTTTTGTAGGTAAGTTTGATTCTGCAAGGGCAAAGTTTGATGTTGTTTTAAACCAGTTGAAGAATAAGTACGGTGCTGCCGTTTGTCCTTTGGTTGTTCCTGTAACACAGGGAGAAGAGGTAGTTGCTTTTGCAGATTTAATACGCAAAAAAGCATATAGGTTTGATGGAATAAAAGCGGTTGAGGTAGAGATGCCGCATACCGATGAGATAGAGACCTTGCGCGGTGAAATGATTGAGGCAGCGGCTTCTTCTGATGAGGAGTTGATGGAGAAGTACTTTGACGGTCAGGAACTGAGTGAGCAAGAGATATTAAGGGGAATTTCGCAGGGTATGGTTTCGGGAGGACTTTGTCCGGTGTTCAGCGGAATAAATCAGACCGGTGCAGGAGTACCTTTGATGCTTGATATTTATTTAAAGATTGCTCCAAGTGCGGCAGATAAGAAGACCTATGTTAAAGACGGAGAAGGCAAAAAAGAGCTGGGCTGCGATGAGTCGGGTCCGGCGGCGGCAGTAGTTTTCAAAACAATTGCCGATCCGTTTATCGGAAAACTGTCATATTTAAAGGTTGTTTCGGGTAAAATTTCTGCCGATATGAAGATGATAAATTCGAGAACCGGCAGTGAGGTCAAATTGGGCAAGTTGCTTTGGCTCAAGGGTGGAAAACAGGAAGATGCATCGACTGTAGCCGCGGGTGATATCGTTTCGGTTGCGAAACTTTCAGGTTCAATTACTTCGGATACGTTACATATTTCGGGGAATACGGTTGAGGTTTGTTGTGTTACATTTCCGGCTCCCTGTCTTTCAATGGCGGTTACCCCTAAGAATAAGGGAGACGATGAGAAAATATCTGCCGGTCTGGCGAGGCTTGTTGAGGAAGATCCCACTCTTAAATATCACATAAATCACGAGACCCATCAGCTTATAATAAACGGTTTGGGTGAGCAACATCTTGACGTTGTTGCTTCGAAGCTGAAAAACAAGTTCGGCACAGAAGTTATTTTAAGTCCGGCAAAGGTTGCCTACAGAGAAACAATCAAAAAACCGGTTAAGGTACAAGGACACCATAAGAAGCAGTCAGGCGGTCACGGTCAGTTCGGTGATGTCTGGATTGAGTTTGAGCCGTCCGATTGTGAGGATATGATTTTTGAGGAAAAGGTATTCGGCGGTGCAGTACCCAAAAACTTTTTCCCTGCGGTTGAAAAAGGGTTAAGAGATTCAATTAAAAAAGGTGTTTTGGCAGGATATCCGGTTGTGGGGCTTAAGGCGACTTTGGTTGACGGATCTTATCATCCGGTTGATTCTTCCGAAATGTCATTTAAAATGGCCGCGGCTGTTGCTTACAAAGAGGGAATCCCGAAGGCAAACCCTGTTTTACTTGAACCGATAGGCACTCTAAAGGTTATAGTTCCAGATGAAATGATGGGAGATGTTATAGGGGACATAAACAAACGTCGCGGACGGATGCTCGGAATGAATCCTGTGGGCGGAAGAATGCAGGAGGTGTTGGCTGAAGTGCCCATGTCCGAAATGAGTGATTTTTCAACTGCGATGAGATCTATTTCACAGGGCAGGGCAACCTTTACTTTTGATTTTGAAAGGTATGAGGAGGCACCCGACATAGTCACCCAAAAGGTAATCGAAAGCGCAAAGAAAGAAGAATAGAATAATTAAAACTTGACCGATACACCGGCCAAAGCAAACAAATTAAACCGGGTTGTTTTAGCAATCTTATTATTGGGTTTAGATTTGCGAGTTTCGGCCGGTGTTTAATTTGTAAGTAGCTTGCACTTGATTTTTCTTTCAATAGGGTATAAAATAAATCATGATAATTTTTTTGTAAAAGGAGTATATAAAATGTTGGTATCAGCAAAGGAAATGCTTAATAAAGCAAAGCAAGGCAAATATGCTGTCGGACAGTTCAACATTAATAATCTTGAATGGACAAAGGCTATTTTGCTCACAGCTCAGGAACAGAATTCTCCGGTAATTCTGGGTGTGTCTGAGGGTGCAGGTAAATACATGTGCGGCTACACAACGGTTGTTGGCATGGTTAAGGCTATGATCAATGAACTTAATATTACCGTTCCTGTTGCACTTCACCTTGATCATGGAAGTTTTGAGGGTGCAAAAAAATGTATAGAAGCCGGATTTTCTTCTGTAATGTTTGACGGTTCTCATTATCCGATTGATGAAAACATTTCAAAAACGAAGGAACTCATTGAGTTAACAAACAAATTAGGTCTTTCACTTGAGGCTGAGGTTGGAGCTATTGGCGGAGAGGAAGACGGTGTTGTTGGAAACGGTGAAGTTGCCGATCCTCAAGAGTGCAAAATGATTGCTGATTTAGGTGTCACAATGCTCGCTGCCGGAATCGGTAATATCCACGGCAAATACCCTGAAAATTGGAAGGGCCTGAGTTTCGAGACGCTTGAAGAGATAAGCCGGTTAACAGGTGATATGCCTTTGGTGCTCCACGGAGGTACCGGAATTCCTGCAGAGATGATTAAAAAGTCTATTTCTTTGGGTGTTTCAAAGATTAATGTTAATACGGAATGTCAATTGGCATTTGCTGCTGCTACACGTAAATATATTGAAGCCGGCAAGGATTTGCAGGGCAAGGGGTTTGATCCGAGAAAACTGCTTGCAGACGGTTTTGAGGCCATTAAAGAGACAGTTAGAGAAAAAATGGAATTATTTGGTTCGGTTAACAAAGCATAAAAAACAAAACCCCATAAAACATGGGGTTTTAATTTTTTAAATGTTAGTTGAATTGTTGCTTTAATAATAGTAGAATATAACATAAGGAAGAATAGATTCAATATATGCTTTGCTCGGGAGGATTTTATGAAGTTTCGAGGGAAAATAATTAAAATAGTTTCGTTGATAATTGGATTTGGCGGTGCGCTTT
Source organism: bacterium (assembly GCA_030535285.1). Taxonomy (GTDB): domain Bacteria; phylum Bacillota; class Clostridia; order Oscillospirales; family Acutalibacteraceae; genus JAUMXX01. Next base: position 10,706 of record JAUMXX010000022.1, read on the forward strand.
TTGTTCTGGCGGTCGATGTGTTTCAACGCATTGGTGTAATCGAGGAAACTCCTGCCAACTATATCTTAATTTCAAGTATTTTTATTGCTTTTTCGTGGCCTTTTTATGAGCTTGGCAATATAATCGAAAGGCGTGGCGACACAAAAGAAAATCAAGAAAAAGATATAATTTTACGTTATTTTCGTAACTCTCAAAAGCGTGTAAAAAGAAAAGAAAAGAAGTAAATATAGGCTTGCCCAATAATATGCAGGGGTTATAATTAATTGTTGGAACCCATACAGTTAAATCTTTAAAGTTTGCAGATATGAACACTACTTTTAAAAATTTATGAAAGCGGTATTATGAGAGAGTAGAAAAATGTGTTCTGAGAACCTTACGGCGATACAAAATAAGTTTTTTGCGGTCTTGAGAGTTTCGTTATCTGCATATACGTGTAATACATTAAAAGTTGAATAAATATAAGTAAAAAATATTCCTTATTGGATGTAGGTATGCTTATACAGAAAAAATCAGAGTGAAATTCACTCTGATTTTTATTTGTGGTTATTTATGATATTTAAAACTTGATTTTTAATATCCTTCAGGGATTGAATAGCTGTCACCAAAAATGACTATGCTGTTTTACAAGATACTTTTATCCCGTCTCGTTTCGTTTGTAATATCAAAACCAAAAATTGAAATTAATCCGGAATAAAAAATTCTTATAAGTGGTATGATTAACATAATACATATCGTTTCGGTAGAAAAGTCGGTGAGGACGCGCAATCGGAGATAACGGAGTTGCACAACGGTATCGGATATACCAAATCACTTCTAAGTCCTGTGTCTGCTGAATCTGAGACGTTTTTTAAGAAAAACTTTTGACCAAAACCGGTACATTTTAATCTATAAACAGCAAAAAGTGAGGTGAATTTCACCTCGCTTTTATGATATTTAATTATAGAGCAGAATTGCCGGTTTTGTAGTGCTTTATCAACTGTTCCTTGAAATATGCCATAAATTTTCGATAGTTCGGTGGCGTAGATTTTAAGCTGTTTCGCAATTACACTTCAATAAGAATTTCTTTTTTTGCTTTTGTGTTTTCTAAGAAAATCATATTGTCGCTTTGCGTAAAGGAACATTCCTTTCCATCAACGCGGAGGCGTTTAACTAAATTGAGATTACCGATGGCTATGCTTTTCAGATCAAGATTGCCATCTGCAATGGTAATTCGATATTTGTTTTCGGTTACAATAAAGTCACCCCATGCACAACCTAGATTCCACATACATTTAAAGTCGCCGGAAAGAACAGGTGAGAATCCCATATGTTTTTTCGGCATATTAAATTCAAAACCGCTGAAAATCGGTAATAGCGCAAAACTTGCCATCGGTCTTGCATAATTATTTCCACATTCGATTTCATTCCACGGATTGCGTTTTTCCCCGTCATATCTATCACGAATGGCACGAACAACGTCCAGTCCTTCTGCAATAAATCCTTCACTTATTAAAAGTCCTGCAAAAGAGTATTCGAAACCGGTCATACATTCTTCGCAGTAGGGAATCGGAATGATTGGTTTATCACAACCTTCAGGATAATCGCACATCACGGCTCCGCCTTCATCGTTCAACGCAAAAACACGCCACATATTCGTGAAATTACGCAGAGAACGTTTGAAATTGTTTTTTACCATGTTTTGCAAAGCTATCTTACGTTGCTTTCTGTCAAAAATATCACCTAAGCCACAAATGTTAGCATGCCATTGACCGAGCATTTGGTCAATTTCGCAGCCGTCACCAATTTGATATTTCAGTTGTCCTTTTTCCTCGTTCCAGTATGTGGCGCAATTAAAATGTTCAGTATACGCCTTGTTTTGTAAATCTACCTTATGAAAAAAGTATTTGCCGTTAAACAGATTCTCTTTAGTCCACTCATAGCCGTTTTTAAAAATACTTGTGTACTCTGATTTTTTATTTTCGTCGCCAAGATAATCAGCTATTTCTGCTGCTGCTTTCAGTGCACATAAATACATTCCTTGCAACCAGGATGAAGGTCCGAAAAGTTCCATATCAAGTGTGTGGTGTTGTCTACCCTCAAGGACGCCGTCTTTATCTTTATCCCATTCGTAATCGTTGTGGCTGTTCCAGGCATATTCTAATACTTTTTTGATATTATCCCAATTTTCTCTTAACCAATCGCTGTCACCTGTAAGTTTCCAATCACGATATATTTTAATTATAGTTGCCATCTGCCCGTCCACGCATGGTGGCTGTATTACATGATCGCTGCCAAGGGGGAGTGCTGTTCGGAAATACATTCTTCCGTTTATATCTGTATTATACTGAAATTCCGTGTTGCGAAGACTTTGTTCCAAGTTTGGAAATAAAAAACACAAAGCATAAGCATAACTCCAAACATGCGTACAGGTGCCTTCACAAGAACCGGTCAGTTCGGCGGTACCTTCCCAACCATAGAATGTACCATCTTGTAAACGTAAAACAGTAGGAGTTTTTAACACAGATAGTGTTGAAGAAATTGCATCAATTACAGATTTATCCAATGTGCAAGAGTGCAAAGACCGACAAAATCGTTTTGTTTTTTTGAAAAGAGTATTCCAGTTATTTAAGCAATAAATGCCGGATTCCACAGAATCAGAAAACAATGTGGCATAATAATTCTTCCATAAAATATCGTCTTCATTTTCGTTTTTGCTAGGGGTCCAATAGTTATAGTTATTGGGAACATTCCAAGATAAAGCAAAGCGGAAGACTTTGTCTGCTGAGGTGTTTACAATGGCATTAGCGCCAACTGAACAGGTATCGGCGTTTCCGGGACTGTCAAAATGTCTGTTGTCAATTGTGCCATCGGAAAACTCGCGCCAAAAGGTGGTAACGGGATCTTGCCAGTCACCTCTGTACCAGTATTCCTGATAAGGACCATGATTGCAGTCTGTGGCAATTGTTAAATCACCATAATCCTTATCAGTTTGTTTTTTCGTTGAGCTCTTCATTTGAACGGCGGTATATTGACTGTGCGGTATTTTGGTGTTTATTGAGGATTCAAATGGGTTACATACAGATAATACTACGGTATATTTTACATTGTCGACAAAACTTTTTATATTTATTTCAAAAAGTGCGGAGGGAATGCTTGAATTATCTGCATCAAGCGGAATGAATGGATTGAATGCAGTAAGTGTTACCTTAGCTGGAAAATCGCTATCCGTAAAAGTGATTTTTGCGATAGGAAAGGTTCCGTCAAATAAAACATTTTTGAAATGCGGAAAACCACTCATTGTTTTGCTGCTTGGACCATATCCGTATCCGTAATGACCGGTCGATTTTTCATACTTGCCTATAAGGTTGTCTAAATAATCACCCTGTAATACCTTTGCAACGCTCTTGCCATCAGGAAATTCCGCTTTAATAGCAAAATGACTGTATCCGTTCAGACTCCCTTTGTTGGGTCGATTAAAGATTTCCCAGTCAACAAGGGCACCGTTACCGGCAAGTCCGATACAGCCAGTTCCAATGCCACCTAAAGGGAAAATAACATTTTTCAGATGATTTGTGCGGTATTTCATAGTTAAGCTCCTTTTTGTGTACGACACGATGTTATAAAAACAGTATATACTACACTTAGAGTGCATGTCAATGTACATACTGTCTGTTTGATGTGAATGTTTTTGAAAAACATATTGTCTATTTAAAATTTTTATAATAATTTTATTTTTAGAATAAATTGATTTCACTGTTATTACGTTTTTATATTACATTTCGATAAAAAAATCTTGCAATTTGGGAAAAAAGTAGGATATACTGTTCATAGAATTGCAAATTTTTAGAAAAAATGAACGAGAAGGTGCGGATGTTGACTGAAAATCAATTTGAAGTTCTGTATTTGTTGAATAAAGAGGCGAACTTATCGCAGCGGGATATTGCTAAAAAAAGTGGTATATCTCTTGGACTGGTTAACAAGGTACTTAAGGAACTAAGATTATTGGATATGGTCGATTCAGATAATCGCCTCACATCAATAGGTGCTGAAAAATTGAGTGAGTACAAGGTTGACAATGCTATTATACTTGCGGCAGGAATGAGCACCAGATTTGTACCGCTTTCATACGAGTTCCCGAAGGGCTTGACGGTGGTTAAAGGTGAAGTGCTAATTGAAAGACAAATTCGGCAACTTCATGAAGCAGGCATAAAAGAGGTTGTTGTAGTAGTTGGCCATATGCTTGAGAAATTTTTCTATTTAAAAGACAAATATGACATTAAACTTATCGTTAATAATGATTATAAGATTAAAAACACACATTCCAGCATATTTGCTGCAAGGGATTTTCTCAAAAATACATATATATGTTGCTCGGATAATTACTATCCTGAAAACCTTTTTAGAAGTCACGAATATCATGCGATGTATTGTGCGCAGTTTTTAGATGGTGAAAGCCGAACGGAAAGAGGTTTAATAACCGATAAAAACGGATTGATTATTGCTACACAAAAGCCCTGCCGAGATGCTTGGACCATGCAAGGTCATGCTTATTTTAATCGCACTTTCAGCATTACGTTTAAAAATATATTAGAGGATTATTATAATAAGCCGGGCACAGATAACTTATATTGGGAAGGTATATACGCTGAAAATCTTGATTCGTTAAAGATGTATATGGTCAAATACACCGCTAATGACATATTAGAGTTTGATTCGGTCGAAAATTTGAGACAGTTTGACCCCGATTATATTGTACATAACGATTTAAAGATTGTAAAAAATATATGTAATGTATTAAACACTACACCTGAAAAAATTCGCGATATTAATCCCATACCCCAAGGTATGACAAACAAATCTTTTTCGTTTACGGTAGATGGTCAAAAATATGTATATAGAAATCCCTGCAACAATACGATTGGCTACATCGACCGCAAACGTGAAAAATTTGCTTTAAATATTGCTAAAGAGTTGGGATTGGATAATTCCTATATATACGAGGATGAGGTCAGCGGTTGGAAGATTTCTCATTATATAGAAGTTTCAGAGCCCTTTAAATTTGGTAATCAAAGGCATATGAACCTGCTATGCAAACATTTGCGGAGCTTACATAATTCCGGAATAAAGTGCAATAGTGAATTTGACTACTTTGTCGAGGCAGACAAATTGATTGAACGCCTTAAAATCTTAGATATCAATACATCCGAAGATATAGTGGCAATTCGTGAACGCGTAAAAAAAGTTAATGATAATCTTAGTGCTGACTGCTGGCCGGTACAGCTTTCACATAACGATATTTATGAACCGAATTTGCTTATATCCGGCGATCAATTAAATATTATCGACTGGGAATATGCAGGCGATACAGATATTGGTTATGATTTATGTAAGTTGTTTGCCGTTGAGGATCTTCCGTTAGAAAAAATAGACGACAGTTTGTCTGTTTATTATAATAGAAAGCCTACCCATTCTGAAAAAAAACATATCGTTGGCTGTGCGGCAGTTAATTACTATTATTGGTATGTTTGGGCTGTATATCAAAGCCGTTCCGGTAACGAATGTTCTGACTGTCAGTTTTTATGGTATAACAAGATGAATAAATACTTAGACGAAACATTTCGTTTAATGCAAAAGGAGTGAGAATATGGAATTTGCAGTTACAATATTTGTGGGCATTTGGATATGTGCAGCAGGTTTTTTGGCCTACAAGCGTATTAACAAAGATTTCAAACAGGTTGAAGCAGAAATTAAAAACAAGGAGGATCATGAATCGTGAATGTATTTCTTATTGGAATGATAATTTCTATGTTAGCTTATATATTATTAGGATTTATCATCAGTCGCAAAGTAAAAGACTCCAACGATTTTTTTGTTGCGGGTCGCCGGGCACCTACTTTTCTTTTAGTTGGTTCTTTGGTAGCTTCCTATTGTGGAACCGGTCTTTATTTTGGCGATGCTGGTGAGTCTTATGCCGGAATATTTTCCCCACTTATTATATTAGGTTCGATGCTGATTGTAGGATATGTGTTGGGCGGCGTATTTTTTGGCCGATATTTGCGTAGAAGCGAGTGCAACACCATTCCTGAGTTTTTTGGCAAACGCTTTAATTCACCGGCATTGAAAAAGCTTGCCGCGGTAACACAGGTTATTACTATTGTGGTATACTTGCTTTCGACAATGCAAGGTATCGGTACGTTGATGAGTTTGGTAACGGGTATGGATTATAATCTTTGCATATTGCTTGCACTGATTACTTTTGCATTACTTACGGCAACATCGGGTTCCAAAGGCGTATTGATAACCGACACAATTATGTTTGGCCTGTTTACTTTAGTTACGGTTGCGGTCATTGTTGTTTCCACTGTAAAAGGTGGGGGATGGTTTAATATTGTTGAAGCGCTTGCCCAAAGTAAACCTGAAGTTTTGTCATGGTCGGGGGATCTTTCGTATTTATATCCCACAGGTGCACAAAATATGGTTTGGGCTTTTGCATACGGTATTGTATGGATGTCGGTTTGCATGGTAGCACCCTGGCAGGCTAGTAGATACCTTATGGCGAAAAACGAACATTCTGTTATCCGTTCTTCTATCTGGGCTGCGTTTTTTGTGTTCGTGCTGGAATTTGTTGTTAAGGGCGGCGCGGCGTTGCTTAACATTTTTGCTCCTGATATTGCAGACCAATCACACATTATCATATGGGCATCAACCCAACTAGTGCCGACAGTGTTGGGCGTGGTTATGGTTACCGGTATTTTGGCGGCAGGAATTTCTTCTGCAACCACATTCTTGTCTATTATCGGTTCGGCAGTAGCTAATGATTTCTTTACCATTAAAGAGGATAGAAAAAAACTCTCAATTGGTAGAATTTCTATCATTATAACAGCTATAATAGTTATGGTGTTTGCTTATTTCAATCCGCCGCAAGTTTTCTGGATTATGTTCTTGGGTGCCACTGTTGTGGCATGCTCTTGGCTACCGGTTTGTATCGCCAGCATTTGGAGCAAAAGGGTTACAAAAACAGGCGCTTTCTGCGGCATGCTGTTCGGATTTATAGCTTGTGGCGCCACCAAGATATATGCATCGGTTTCGGGCGTGTCATTACCTGTATTTCTTGACCCGTTTTTCGTTGGAATTATTGCTAACATAATCGGACTTGTTGTAGGCAGTGCGTTTACACAGGTTACAGATGAAGAAAAACAACGCCGAGAAGCATTGTTTGTGATGCCTGAAAGTGAAAAAGATATTGTTGATATTAAAAAAACCAAACGCACAGTGTTGGCTTCGATATCTCTTGGCATAATTGTAACGTTGGTGTTATTGATTTTCTGGGTAATTCCTTACACTGTAAGTTTATAAGAAAATATTGCATTTTTAGTTTTCCAGATTGTTAGTAAAAAACTCCTTTGTTGATAGATAATAGAAATGTTATCAAATCAATAAAGGAGTTTTTATTGCGAGGCGGTGAGCAACAAGGTTCTCGGGTACCCATTCAAAATCTTTGATTTTGCAAATGGGTGAGGTTTTTAATGCGAGGCGGTGAGCAACAAGGTTCTCGGGTACCCATTCAAAATCTTTGATTTTGCAAATGGGTGAGGTTCTTATATATGAAAGCA
>JAUMXX010000078.1 GCA_030535285.1 bacterium
ATTCGCATCGCAGTCAAAGCGGGGAAAATAATTAAGGCAGATATCATAATTGCGCCCAACATTTTCATTCCCAAAACCACTGTAACGGCGGTTAAAATTGATATTAATGTTTTGTATCGCTGCGAATTCACTCCACTGGCTGATGCAAAATTTTCATCAAAAGTTACAACAAATATTTTATTATAGCAAAGGGCATATAATCCTAATACAACACACGATAAAACTATACTTAAAATTAAATCGCTGTTATTAAGCATCAATACAGAAGAAGAACCAAACATACTGTTACAGACATCGGTTGTCATCCCTGACGAATAATTATAAAGAATAACACCAACCGCAATCGCACTCGTCGACAAAAGCCCTATTGCCGCATCCCCTTTTATTTTGCTGTTTTCACTGATCCTAAGCAAAAACCAAGCGGCAACAATGACAATTGGAATCGAGACAACCAACGAGAAATTACTGCTTAATCCGACCACCGTAGCGAGCGCCATTGTGCCAAAACCAACATGTGACAAACCGTCACCAATCATTGAACAGCGTTTCAACACAAGGCTTACACCTAACAACGCTGCACACAGCGAAACCAAGGTTCCGACAATTAAGGCTTTAAATATTACACCTGCTATGAATGGATTTGAAAACATTTCCGATAACGTCATTTTATTATGAATCTCCCTGTCTCTCGGTATAAAATTCAGCATAATCACCATTCGGTAATTTTGGGTCTTGCACCATCAACTTAATTTATATATAACACGTGCCGATTACTATATGGCATAAATTCTAAAACTACATTTGTTTTATAAAATTTTCTCCTTGTTTCGAAAACAAATAGTCCTCCCTTTTTCCGAAAAAGGTTGAATTGTTACCCAAATGCAGAATATGGGTCGCATAATTAACTGCCTGTTTAATGTCATGCGAAACCATCACAACTGTTATTGAGTGCTTCGTATTCAAATTGCTTAGCAGTTCGTATAGTTCATTTGTAACAACGGGATCAAGTCCTGCAACCGGCTCGTCGAGCAAAATCAACCTCCCGGTAGCACATAACGCCCTCGCCAGAAGTACGCGTTGCTGTTGACCGACCGAAAGTTCACTATAACAGCAATTTTTCAGGTCACGGATGTTGAGCCTCTCGATATTTTCAAGCGCGCGCGCTTTATCAGACTTTGAATAAAAAGGAATAAATTTAGACCGATTTAAACATCCCGACAAAACGATTTCCCAAACCTTTGCGGGAAAATCCCTCTGCACAACTGTTTGCTGAGGCAAATAACCGATTTCATTTCTCTGCAACCCATCCAAAATAACAATACTGCCGAATGTAGGACACTTTATACCCAGAATACCCTTCAACAAGGTGCTTTTACCGGAACCGTTTTCTCCCACAATACAAAGATAGTCACCACTATTAACTTCAAAACTAATATTTTCTAAAACCTTTTTGCCTTCATAAGACATGGTTACATTATCACATTTTATTAACGGCATTAATATAATGCCTCCTTGAGATTATCATAGTTTTTTCGCATTAAATCAATATATGTCACACCGGAATTAAACTCCTGCTCAGTAACATTATGGCATGAGTGTAACAGTTTTTTCTCGGCACCGGTTTGCTCACAAACAGAGTCGGCAACCGTACCCGAAGAAAACTCGATATGAAAAACAGTGTCTATTTTATTTTCATTAACTTTATTAACAAGTGCATTGAGTGTACTGAGGCTTACCTCATTATCGGTTGAACAGCCGTTAAATGCTGCGTAATATTTTAAATTATATCTGTCGGTAAAATACCTGAATGGAAAGCGGTCGGCACAAACAATAACATCCTTTGGTGCATTTTGAACCAATTCAGTAAAATCAGCATCCAATTCTTGCAGCTGTGCCACAAAATTAGTACAGTTTTGGGTAAACTCACCTGAATACTCCGGCGCAATTTCACAAAGAGTTTCACAAATTTTTTTCGAAATCTTTATCGCGTTTTGCGGTGAAGTCCACACGTGTTCATCATATTCAACATTAAAATAATTTTCCGACTCTTGTGAATGTTGATGCGGCTCTATTCCCTCAACATTCTCAACCGCAACAACATCGGTTATATCTAAAAGTGCAATTGTTCTCGAAATTTTACAGGTCTTGATAACTTTTTCTGCCCAAATATCAAAATTACCACCAACATAAATAAACAAATCACTGTTGCCGGCAACTGCTAAATCCGAGGTTGTGGGTTCAAAAAAATGACTTTCTGCCCCGTTTGGCAGTAGCATTTCAATTTCACATCTATCCCCTGCAATTTGCCTTACAAAGTCATACTGCGGGAAAATTGTTGTCACAACCCTCAAAACATCGTCATCTTCCGGACCCTTTGAAGAACCATCCTTACAGCCCGAAAAAATGATTAAGATAGATAAAACAAGTGCAACCAAACCTATTGTTTTTTTCATATACATAGTCCTCAATATAATTTAATTAATATTACAATCCCGGCAAAATCCGTAAATGGTTGATTTTCCGCTGCTGATTTTAAAATTGTGTTCGGTCAGAACATGTCTTTGAAGTTGGTTAGACTGATCACATTTTAAGTGAAAAATCTTTCCGCAATTCAAACATTTCATATGAAAATGACTTGCACAGTCATCATCAGCCTTTAATAATTGATAAACAATCTGCATATTAACCTCATCACGCAGTCGCCTAATAAGTCCTTCCTTAACAAAACTGTTTACCAAACGGTATACAGTGCTTTTTCCGGTTTTTGCCTTAACAGAATCAAATATCTGTTCAATTGAAACCTGTTTGTTGGGATTGGCTTCGAAATAATCAAGAATTGCCCTTTTTTGTGAAGTATTATATTCCATCTTACCACCAAATTAAAACAAAATTAAGAAACTTTCTCAATTTTAACACTTAACCATTATCATGTCAATGAAATTTATAAAAATAAAACCTGACACGTATGTAACGCCCCTATTTGACACACAACTTAGTATGATGTCACATAAGCGGATGCGCAACAAAACGTATCAGGTTTAACAAAATGTAAAATAATTAACGACTATATACAGCCGACCGAATTAATAAGCAACACCTTGAGCTGACATTGCATCGGCAACCTTTTCAAAGCCTGCGATATTAGCTCCGACAACGAGATTTCCGTCACAGCCGTACTTTTTAGAGGCGTTATAGGTGTTATGGAAAATATTAACCATAATATCACTTAACTTTTTGTCAACCTCATCAAATGTCCAACTGTATCTCATTGAATTCTGACTCATCTCTAAGGCAGAAGTAGCAACACCGCCTGCATTGGCAGCCTTAGCAGGTCCAAATAATATACCGGCTTTCTGGAATACTTCAACGGCTTCAGGTGTAGAAGGCATATTTGCACCTTCAGCAACAGCAATAACACCATTTGCAACAAGGGCCTTAGCAGACTCCTCATTAAGTTCATTTTGTGTAGCACACGGGAGAGCAATGTCACAAGGAACAGTCCAAATTCCCGAACAACCCTCAGTAAATGTAGCAGACTCAACCCTGTTTGCATACTCACTGATTCTCGCACGTTCAACCTCTTTAATTTGCTTAACAACATCGAGTTTAATACCTTCGGGATCATACACATAACCCGAAGAGTCAGATAATGCGACAACCTTTCCTCCAAGTTGCATAGCCTTTTCGGTAGCATAAATTGCAACATTACCCGAACCGGAAACAACAACGGTCTTACCTTTAAAATCGGTAGATTTCATAACCGAAAGCATTTCGTTTGTAAAATAGCAAAGTCCGTAACCTGTAGCTTGAGTTCTTGCTAATGAACCGCCATATGTAAGTCCTTTACCGGTCAAAACACCGGTAAACTCGTTGCGAAGTCTTTTGTACTGTCCATATAAATATCCGATTTCCCTTGCACCAACGCCGATATCACCGGCCGGAACATCGGTATCTGCACCGATATGCTTAGAAAGTTCGGTCATGAAACTCTGACAGAAACGCATAATCTCATTGTCAGATTTCCCTTTCGGATCAAAATCAGAACCACCTTTACCGCCGCCAATCGGCAGACCGGTCAGACTGTTTTTAAATATCTGTTCAAAGCCTAAGAATTTAATAATTGATGCATTAACAGACGGATGGAAACGCAAACCGCCCTTATACGGTCCAATTGCAGAATTAAACTGAACTCTGAACCCTCTGTTAACATTAACCTTACCTGCGTCATCGACCCAAGAAACTCTGAAAACTATCATTCTTTCCGGCTCGACGATACGGTCAATAATTCCGGCTTTGATCAGCTGCGGATTCTTTTCGACAACCGGCTCCAACGACTCCAAAACCTCGCCAACTGCCTGCAAAAATTCAGGCTCACAGGGGTTCCTTTTTACAACAGTATCATAAACACCCAACAAATAGCTGTTTTTTAGTTTCATACACTACCTCCGTAATTATCAAGAATATCGAATATTTTAACACACATAGATTTTACTGTCAATTTAATTTGCTGATTTTTTAATAATAAATATTATTAATTTTAAATTTTATATCCATAACAATCCACCGGGTTTATCCTTTAACTGTTATACTTACTCCTCTGGTTTT
>JAUMXX010000079.1 GCA_030535285.1 bacterium
TTGTAAACAGGGGATTGTTATTGATTCGAAATCGGGTGTGACCGGTGCAGGCAGAGGGTTGTCACAAACAACCCATTATCCCGACTGTAACGAGGCATTTTCGCCGTATAAAATTGCCGCGCACAGACATACTCCTGAAATTGAGCAAACACTGTCACTTGCCGCAGGTGAGAAAATCAAGGTCACCTTTGTACCACATTTGCTTCCGGTTAACAGGGGGATTGTCTCCACTATGTATGCCCAACTTTGTGACGGTGTCACGGCTGAGCAGGTCAGAAAGGTATACCAAAAGGTGTATGGCGGTAAGCAGTTTGTACGTATCTTGGCCGATGGTGATGTAGCGAACTTAAAAAATGTTAAGTATACGAATATGTGCGATATATCCCTTCATACCGATACGCGTACAGGCAGGCTTATTGTTGTCAGTGCGATTGATAATATGGTAAAAGGCGCCGCGGGTCAAGCGGTGCAGAATATGAACATTATTCTGGGTGTGGAAGAAACAGCAGGTTTAAGTATGGTTCCGCCTGCTTTTTAAGGAGAATAAAATGAATTTAAAGTTTATACAAGGCGGTGTTTGTGCTCCTATTGGATTTTTGGCTTCAGGTGTACACTGCGGTATCAGAAAAAATAAGGAAAAGAAGGATTTAGCATTGATATATTCTCAGCAGCGTGCTACTGCTGCTGCGGTATACACACAGAATCTCGTAAAAGGGGCTCCTATTGCGGTAACCAAAAGAAATATTTCGGACGGATATGCTCAGGCGGTTATCTGTAATTCCGGAAATGCAAACACCTGTAATTTAGACGGTGAAGCAAAAGCACAGCAAATGTGCGACATTGCTTCGGCACAACTGGGCATAAAAAATGAGGATATTATTGTCGCTTCAACCGGAGTTATCGGTCAGGTGTTGCCGATTGAACCGATAGCGAATGCTGCCGGGATTTTAAAGGATTCAATCAGTATAACCGGAAATGATGATGCTGCTGAGGCTATAATGACAACCGATACCTATAGCAAACAGGTTGCTGTTGAATTTAACCTGGACGGTAGAATTTGCAGGATCGGCGGTATGGCAAAAGGATCGGGAATGATTCATCCTGATATGGCTACAATGTTGTGCTTTATAACCAGTGATGTTTCAATTGAAAATACTGCGCTGAAAAAGGTGCTAAAAGAGGTTGTTGACGATACTTTTAATATGGTTAGCATCGACGGAGATACTTCTACAAATGATATGGTAGCGGTGCTTTGTAATTCAATGGCACAAAATGAAGAGATAACGGTTGAAAGTAAAAATTATGCAGTTTTTAAAGAGGCTTTGTTTGCAGTTTTAGAGAAACTATCAAAACTTATAGCTGCCGACGGTGAAGGTGCTACGAGGTTGATTGAATGTAGGGTGAAGGGTGCAGCTTGTGTTGAAACCGCAAAGAAGGTTGCAAAAAGTGTTATATGTTCTTCATTGTTAAAGGCTGCTGTTTTCGGTGCCGATGCAAATTGGGGCCGTGTATTGTGTGCAATAGGATATTCAAAATGTGATATTGATGTAAATAAAATAGATGTAAATTTTGAATCTGAAGCAGGAATGGTCGAGGTCTGTAAGGGCGGATCAGGGGTCGATTTCAGTGAAGAAAAGGCAAAAACGGTTTTACTGTGTGATGAAATTATTATTAACGTTAATCTAAATAACGGTAATTGTTGTGCGGTTGCGTGGGGTTGTGATTTAACCTATGATTATGTTAAAATTAACGGAGACTACAGAACTTAAAAGCGGGTGTTATAATGAGTGAGATAGGTAAATTAAACAGTGCAGATGTCTTGGTTCAGGCGTTGCCTTATATTAAGAAGTATTACGGGCGGATTGTTGTTATCAAATACGGCGGAAGTTCCATGATCAACAAAGAATTAAAAGAACAGGTTATGATCGACGTTGTCTTGCTGTCACTTGTAGGTATTAAGGTCGTTTTAGTGCATGGCGGCGGACCTGAAATTAATGACATGCTCAATAAAGTCGGCAAAGAGAGCCGTTTTGTAAACGGACTGAGATATACAGATGAGGAAACAATTGATATTGTTCAAATGGTTTTATCGGGTAAAGTCAATAAAGAACTTGTGCACCTCCTAAATATGAACGGCGGAAAGGCTATCGGTCTTTCGGGCATCGACGGTAATATGATGTTCGCAGAAAAATATAAAAAGGTTGACATTGGTTTTGTTGGTGAACTTACAAAGGTTGACTCAACAGCTATTAAGGACGCTTTGTCAAAAGATTATATTCCCGTCGTTTCGACCGTTGCGGCTGCGGCGGATAACGAAAAAGAAATTTATAATATTAATGCTGACACTGCAGCAGCAGCTTTAGCAGCTGATTTGGGGGCAGAGAAGTTTATATTAATGACTGATACTCCGGGAATCTTAAGAGATAAGGATGACCAGACAAGTCTTATTCCGGAAATTGAATTAAGCAGTGTCGCCGCATTGAAAAACAGCGGCATAATTTCCGGCGGCATGATACCTAAAGTAGAGTGCTGTGTTGAGGCATCACGTCGCGGAGTTAAGCAGACGAATATAATCGACGGAAGAGTACCTCATTCTATTTTAATTGAGATGCTTACCCATGAGGGAAGCGGAACAATGTTCGTTAATTAATCTACTAAGGTGGAACATATGTTATGGGTTTTGAAAAACTGAAAAATGAGTCTGATTTGCATATAATGGGAACATATTCACGCTTTCCGGTTTGTATTGTCGAAGGTAATGGCGCGGTAGCGGTTTCGGATGAGGGTAAAGAATATATTGATTTCGGCTCGGGAATCGGTGTAAATTCGCTTGGATACTGCGATAAGGATTGGTCCGGGGCGGTTGCAAAGCAGGCAGCACTCTTGCAACATACTTCAAATTTGTATTACACAAAACCCCAAGTGGCTGTTGCAAAAAAAATAGTCAGCAAAAGCGGGTTAAATAAAGTTTTCTTTTGTAATTCCGGAGCAGAGGCAAATGAGTGCGCCGTTAAGGTTGCAAGAAAGTATGCGTTTGATAAATACGGTGCCGGGCGGAATAAAATTATTACACTTAAAAATTCTTTTCACGGAAGAACGGTTACTACACTTTCTGCAACCGGTCAAGATGTGTTTCATAATTATTTTTTCCCATTTACCGAGGGCTTTGATTATGCGATTGCTAATGATTTCCAAGATACTGTTTCAAAGTTAGACGACAGCGTATGTGCAGTATTCTTAGAACTTGTACAGGGCGAGGGCGGTGTTGTTCCGCTCGACAAAAATTATGTTAAAGAGTTATATGATTATTGTTGTGATAATGATATACTTTTTATGGTTGATGAAGTTCAAACCGGTATCGGAAGAACCGGAACACTGTTTTGTTTTGAACAATACGGTATTTTGCCCGATGTGATTACGTTGGCAAAGGGATTGGGCGGAGGTTTACCGATAGGTGCATGTGTAACCGGTCATAAAGCAGCCGATGTTTTGACTAGCGCCACACATGGTACCACCTTTGGCGCTAATCCTGTTTGCTGTGCAGCCGCCGAGTGTGTTCTTAATAAAATCGACAGTGATTTTTTAAATGATATTCGCAAAAAAAGTGAGTATATGTTTTCAAAAATAAAGCAAATGCCGGGTGTTTCCCGGGTCAGAGGACTGGGCATGATGATGGGGATCGAATTGGAGTCGGGTGATTCAAAGTCGGTTGTTTCAGAGTGTCTTAATAACGGATTGTTGGTATTGACTGCAAAGATGGCATTAAGATTATTGCCTCCTCTTAATATAAGTTGGGATGAATTGGAACGCGGCATTAATATTTTGGGTAGCGTTTTGACAAAATTATTTGCTTGGAAGAAAGTTTAAACAGGTTTAAAATAGATGCCAGAGAAAGGAATTGACATACAAATGAAACAAAACACAAAACACCTTTTAACCTTGCTGGATTTATCCTCAGAGGAAATAATAGAACTTCTTAACCTCGCCGATCAGCTAAAATTCGAACTGAAAAACGGGATAAAGCATGAGTATCTAAAGGGTAAAACTTTGGGGATGATATTTCAAAAAGCTTCAACAAGAACAAGAATATCTTTTGAAACCGGCATGTATCAACTTGGTGGATATGCGTTGTTTCTTTCGGCAAACGATATGCAAATCGGGCGTGGAGAACCGGTTGAGGATACCGCCAGGGTTTTGTCAAGATATCTTGACGGCATTATGATCAGGACTTTTGAACAGGCCGAAGTAGAGGCTTTGGCAAAGTATGGTTCGATTCCGGTAATTAACGGATTAACCGATTTGTTCCATCCGTGTCAGGTCTTGGCTGACTTAATGACAATACGTGAAAGAAAAAGCAGACTCGACGGATTAAAAATGTGTTTTATAGGTGATGGAAACAACATGATGAATTCACTTATAGTGGGGGGACTTAAAACCGGAATGTCTGTTTCTGTTGCTTGTCCCGA
>JAUMXX010000080.1 GCA_030535285.1 bacterium
GACTCAATTCAATCATCACAACCGCAACAAACAGTGCGGCAAAAGCCGATACCGCGTAGGTCAAATTGGGCAAATATGCCAACATCATAATTGAAATGATGAGGGCCGATATCACTGCGCAGAAGGATATTTTTATTAATCTATTCAACAACTCCAACCCCTAACAGCAAGGAATCAAATCTCCGCCCATACATTCACAACAACAATCCGCACAGATAAGTGAGGAACACATATCGCAAGTGCCGCAATCATTATAACCCCCTGCATGCGTTGCCCCTCTGTATCCCCCGAATGCGCCGTTTCTCCGACGTTGAATCTCATTAAATGCCATTCGATATTCCGGATTTTGCGGATCCATCCTGCAAGCAGTGGCAAAATTTGTAAAGGCTTCATCAAACCAGCCTTTGCGGTTCAACACCAAACCGTTTAAAAAATACCACTCAGCCGAACGCTTTTCAACCGAAACGCCGTCAAGCAATTGCTGTGCATCATCAAGTCTTCCTGTATTTATCAGATTTCTTATATCGGGAAATTCTGAATTTTGACCGGCGCCATACCCCGTTTGTTTATTTCTTGATCCCGAAGATCTGTATCTGCGACTGTTTATTATTTTATCGTATGCATCATTAATTTCCTGCATTTTTTCACTTGCAAGATCGCTTAACGGATTATCGGCATAATTATCGGGGTGGTACTTCCTTGCCAACTCCCTATATGCTCTTTTAATTTCCTCCTCCGATGCGTTGGGACTGACCCCAAGCACCTCATACGGATTTCTCATTACTTCTCCCCCAGATTAAAAATTTTATCCCGTGAATTTTTTAAACCCTTATATAAAATATTATCAATTATTGATTTATACTTTTTCATATCAAGCAGTTCATATGCCCTTAAACACTCACCCTCACAAACATTAAGCAACGGTTTTATTCTTTTCTCTGCATATTGCTGCAAATCCTCACCTTCCGGCAAACTGTAAATCAAAGGATTATAGTTCCCTTTTTTTATATCATCACTAAAATCTTCAGCAACATCAACCAGATAGATCCATTTACCCAGACAATATCCAAACTGCGCTAAAATACGTCGCTGGGTTTCATCATCCGCCACCCTGCAGCCTTCAAATATAACTTTAAGTGCTGTTGCGGTAGGCTCTGCAGCCTTATCAAGACTAGGCGACTTCTCTTGCTCAACAATATTTTGCATTTTTTCGTAAAGCTCAATAACCGACTTCAAATTTTCAAATCTTGTGTACGCTTTCGCGCTCCACCGTTTTGCAAACAAATGGATAAATCTGAAAAATACAGAACCGCAAAATCCTTTATCAATAATATTGTCCCTGACCTTATACTCAAACAAAGCAACCGACACCGCAGCGGCATACGCTACATGCTTAGAACTGTTGACGCAGTAATTACATTTTTTAAACGGATTTGCAACACATCTCTTCTTTTCGTATCCGTCACAACCGTCACGCAACCCCATATACATCAAAGCCAAAAGCGTATAATCATAGTTAAGAATCAAACGCGCAAACGGTCCGTACTGCCGACCTAATTCTCTGCAAAGACTACAATAAACAGCCTTATAAATATCATATTCATAAAAACGCATGTCGGGCTTAAACGCCCTTACATATCCCAGCATATGTCTTTCCCATACTCTTTCTAAAAATATTTTAACTGTTTTAAAATATTTTTGATTAAAAAAGTGTAAACAATTTTATTTTAATATTTTTGCTAAATACTGACCCGTATATGACCGTTCGCACTGTGAAACCTCTTCCGGTGTGCCGCAACAAACTATCTCTCCGCCTTTGTTTCCACCCTCAGGACCTAAATCAATAATATAATCAGCTGACTTTATTATATCAAGATTATGCTCGATTACAACAACTGTATTTCCGGTATCAACAATGCGATTAACTACCTGTATCAAGCGATGCACATCGGCTGTGTGAAGTCCGGTTGTGGGCTCGTCAAGAATATAAATCGTCTTGCCGGTCGACCGCTTCGACAACTCGGTTGCTAATTTTACCCGTTGTGCCTCTCCTCCCGAAAGGGTTGTGGAGGACTGACCGATTTTTATATACCCCAATCCAACATCAAACAATGTCTTTAAACGCCTGTAAATTTTAGGAACACTCGCAAAAAACTGCATTCCCTCCTCAACAGTCA
This sequence comes from bacterium, assembly GCA_030535285.1. Taxonomy (GTDB): domain Bacteria; phylum Bacillota; class Clostridia; order Oscillospirales; family Acutalibacteraceae; genus JAUMXX01. Next base: position 2,178 of record JAUMXX010000080.1, read on the forward strand.
TTTCTAAGACCTCATAGATGTTTTTGCCCTTGTAGTGAACCTCAAGAGTCTCACTGTTATACCGCTTTCCTGCACAAACCTCACATGGAACATAAATATCAGAAAGAAAATGCATCTCTATCTTTTTGATACCGTCGCCTTGACAGGCCTCACAGCGTCCGCCCTTAACATTAAACGAAAACCTGCCTGCTTTATATCCACGCATCTTAGAATCCTTGGTCTGTGCAAAAAGTTCACGAATATCGCTGAACATTCCGGTATATGTCGCAGGATTAGAACGCGGAGTTCTACCAATAGGATTTTGATCTATTTCTATAACCTTATCTAAATTTTCAAGACCCAAAATCTCATCATGCACTCCGGCTATTTTTTTAGCGTTGTTAAGTTCGGTTGCTAATTTTTTATATAAAATTTCATTTATGAGTGACGATTTACCCGAACCCGAAACACCTGTAACACAAACAAGTTCACCAAGAGGTATCTTAACATCAATGTTCTTTAAATTATTCTGTTTTGCACCCTTTATTATAACCTCTTTCCCGTTGCCAGACCGGCGTTGTGACGGTGTAGGTATGCTTCGCCTGCCCGAAAGATAATCCCCGGTAATTGATTCACTGCAATTTTTAACCTTATCAACACAACCGGCGCAAACAACCTCACCGCCGTGAATTCCGGCACCCGGACCGATGTCAACAACGTAATCGGCATTTAAGATGGTTTCCTCATCATGCTCAACGACAATAAGTGTATTTCCTAAGTCGCGAAGTTTCTTAAGCGATTCCAACAGTTTGTCATTATCCCGTTGATGCAAGCCTATGCTGGGCTCGTCCAGAATATATAAAACACCCATTAAATACGAACCTATTTGGGTAGCAAGCCGAATACGTTGACTCTCTCCTCCCGAAAGTGTCCCGGATGACCTTGACAGTGTTAAGTAATCTAACCCGACACTCTTTAAAAAGGTCAACCGTTCTTTGATCTCTTTTATAATGGGAGTGGCTATCGCGGTATGTCTCTCATCGAGCGAAAGGTTGTCAAAAAACTCAATCGCGTCATTAACCGACTTATCGCAAAGTTGCTTAATATTTATATCCCCTACCGTAACCGCCAACGACTCCGGTTTGAGTCTTGCGCCCTTACAGTCAGGACAGGGTGATTCGCTCATTATTGCCTCAATTTCATTTCTTGAATATTCACTTGAGGTTTCTTTGTAACGTCGCTCAATATTGTTTATTACACCCTCAAACTCACCGTAAAATGTGCCTCCGCCCCACGAACTGTTCCTTGTTAATCGAATCTTTTCCCCGTTTGTTCCGTAAAGCACAATCCTTTTTATATGCTCCGGTAAATCCTTGTAAGGAGTATTTGCATCAAAACCGTAATGTTGCGCCAAACCGTTATAATACATATGTGAAATGGTATTCTGTACACTGCCTCCGCCCCATCCGGACAGTCCCCAACCGCTGACCCTGATACATCCATCTAAAAGTGATTTGCTATGATCCGGTATTAATAATTCCTGATTAACCTTCATAAAAACACCTAATCCAGAACAGGTAGGGCAAGCGCCGAAGGGTGTATTGAATGAAAAGTTCCTCGGAGCAAGTTCCGGCATACTGCTCCCATGTTCTACACAAGCATAGTTTTCAGAAAATTCAAGTTCGTGTCCTCCTATAATATCAACACAAACCACACCGCCTGAAAGTCTTGTTGCTGTCTCAATACTATCAATCAGACGGCTTTTTATATCTTCACGAATAATCAATCTGTCAATAACAATTTCAATATTGTGCTTGCGATTTTTTTCCAGACGAATATCCTCAGATAAATCGAAAATATTACCGTCAACCCTGACCCTTACATAACCCGCCTTTCTTGCAGACTCAAACTCCTTTTGATGTTCACCCTTTCTGCCCCTTACAATAGGTGATAAAATCTGCAACTTTGTGCCTTGTTCAAGTTCCATAACCTTTTCGGCAATTTGGTCAACCGACTGCTTAAGGATTTCTTTGTGGCATACCGGACAATGAGGTGTTCCCACACGGGCAAAAAGCAGACGAAGATAGTCATATATTTCTGTAACCGTTCCCACCGTAGAACGCGGGTTTTTCGAAGTCGTTTTCTGATCAATAGATATAGCCGGTGAAAGCCCTTCAATACTGTCAACATTTGGTTTTTCCATCTGACCTAAAAACTGTCTGGCATAAGAGGAAAGCGACTCAACATAACGCCGTTGGCCCTCAGCATATATC
>JAUMXX010000081.1 GCA_030535285.1 bacterium
CGGGAGCATCTGAAGCTGTCGGCCTTGTTGTTTCAGTGGATATTTGCATAGGAATGTGCTATAATCTGATCAATAAACTGGAATTTGAAGGAGGCTATACTATGGCAGGCAATATTGTTACTTTTCTTGTAGGTGTTGTATGTATTGTTCTTGGAATTTCAAATATGCGAGGAAACATATCATCTCTTCATTCATATCACAGGAATCGTGTTTCAGAAGAAGATAGAATACCATTTGGAAAACAAGTAGGATTGGGTACTATTATTGTCGGTATTGGCATAATCGTATTTAGTGTTCTGTCATCTGTAACCATATATACTGAAAACGATATTTTTATTTTAGTTGGAACTGCTGTTTTGATTATTGGTATTATTCTTGGACTTGTTATAAGTTTTCGTGCCATGATTAAATATAACAAGGGTATTTTTTAATTCGCCAAATTCCAATTTATCGATCTGAAAATATTTTTTGAAAAATAATATAAAATCGCTATTTTTAACTCTTTTTTTCTAAATACAAAGTGGCATCTAAATGGTTCGGAACAGCCAAAAATCCTCGTACGATAGTACGGGGATTTTTACTTTTTCACTATTACCTCTTCACTCTTCACTTGTTCTTTGAATACTCGGATTTTTGGGAAGTAATAAGTAATAGTGAATAGTGAAGAAGTCCACTCCGCCAACGGCGGAATATCACTAAAATCTCCGTCAAGATGGATTCGAACCACCGAAAGTATGATATAGCTTGTTTTATTTATTGTTTTATGCTATAACAAAAGACAAAGGGGGCATTTAATATGAGTGTTAAGTTTAAACGATTGATCGCTTTTGTAATAGATTGGAACATCACTTTGTTTCCGTTTGTGGTTATATTTTCTTTTTTAACAACTTTTTTGCGGAAAGAGTCTGCGGTAAATCCTTTAGTTTTGCTTTTATGTTTCTTTGCTATCATCCTTGCATTTGTAGCATTTGTGTTAAGAGATGTAATTTTTAAAGGTCGTAGTTTAGGTAAGCGAATTTTTGGATTATATATCTATGATAAAAACTCTTTAGGGCAAGCAAGTGCAAAACAGCGTTTTTTGCGAAACGTATTTTTCTTCTTATATTTTATAGACGGTATATTACTGCTTGTTACCGGTCAAACAATAGGAGACCGTGTCGCCGGTACATTGGTGACATCGAAGCAAGGCTTCGAAACCTACACTAACGCGATACAAGATAGCGCTCCTGCTGCAAAACAGAAAAAAGTTAAAAAAGTAGTATTAGTAACTGCAACAATTATTGCTTGTTTGGCTATCTTTGTGGGACTGATTCAGATTGTTTTGAACGCTCAAAAGGATACCGAAGAATATAAAGTCGCTTATAGTTATTTTGTTGAAAGCCAGGCTTTTAAAAAATTGAATGTGGATGAATCAAAAATTCGTTTTAATCAATATTCTTCGCAAACGTATACATCAAACGATAACAATTCTGTTTCTCAAACAGTTAAAATTGGATTCATTGTGAATTCTAAATCTTTTGAGGTTGTATGTCATAAAGAAAATGATATGTGGCAAGTATGTAATGAATGTACTCTTTTTGACTAATCATCCTCTGGACTTTTAAAACTTTTTGGATATAATTGCTGTTACCAAAAAGAAAGGTGGCAACAATTATGATTTTTGAAAGCAAAGAACAAGAACTAATGTTTATGAATGTTTTGTGGTTACGGCTGTTCTATCTGCAAGAACATTTAAAAGAAACAGGCGAACTTGAATTTATGCAGGTTGTTCGTGAGTGTAATAGGAGATGTTCTAACAAAATTGAGCGTTTAAAAGACGAAATATAAGTGGCATCTAAATGGTTCGGAACAGCCAAAAATCCTCGTAACGTGTGTTACGGGGATTTTTACTTTTTCACTATTACCTCTTCACTCTTCACTTATTCTTTAAATACTTGGATTTTTGGAAAGTAAGAAGTAATAGTGTGGATTGCTTTTACCGATTTTAGTGTTATAATGGTTGTAAATGAGGTGATTATGTGTCTGTGAATGATGGAATAGGTAAAACCGATTTTAAAACAGATTCGTTTCTTATGATTGGGCAATCCAACATGGCGGGCAGAGGGGACTTCGGAGAGGTTCCCGAAATAGTAAACGATAAGTGCTTTATGCTTCGTATGGGGCGGTGGCAGTTTATGAGTGAGCCGATTAATCCGGACAGATATATTTTCGGTGGCGGGTTTCACAGCGGGATATCACTTGCAGCCAGTTTTGCTAATAAATATGCTGAGCATTTTAATAGGCAGGTGGGGCTTATACCATGTGCCGATGGCGGAACAACCGTTAAACAGTGGCAACCCGGATCTATACTGTTTGACCATTGTGTTATGCAGGCAAAACTTGCGATGCGGTCATCGGAGTTAAGGGGTATTTTGTGGCATCAAGGCGAAAGTGATTGTGATTCTGATGAAAATTTAGAGATGTATGAGGAAAGAGTGCGCAGAGTATTGTGCGGCATCAGAGAACAATTAGGAATGTCGCAACTGCCGATTATTATAGGCGAAATCTCTTATAATATTTCTGAAGGTTGGAATACGAATCGACGTCACATCGAGTTTAACCGTCGTTTACCTGAAATTGCCAAGAAAATCGGAAATTGTGCGGTTGTATCTTCAAAGGACCTTAGTCTGAAGTCTGACGGTATACATTTTAATTCAGAATCACTCAGGGAATTTGGCATTAGATATTTTAATGAATATTTAAAACTGGTTGGTAATAATTAGTATCTAAATATAGTGTGAAAAAGAGCTGACTAATAGGCGTTGTACCCTAAAGGACAGTACAACAAGATACGAAAACACCCGTAGTTTTTGAACACTACGGGTGTTTTTAATATTTTCTTTCTTTGTTAGTCAAGTCGTGCTATAATATAACTAACCGATAAATAAGGTTAGATAACGGAGGTTTTACAAATGGCAAAATTTCAAGATAAATTGATTGCTGACGGCTATTGTGACAATCGCGGTGCTGGTTTCTGCGCAACGGCCACTAAATTGCCCAAAGGTGAATACGGTATGGTGGCTCTTTGCGTAAACGGAAATAATCTAAATCTGTTTGATGTAGATATGAGAAGCAATATTGGCGAATTGTTGTATGCGGTGGATTTGAAGCAAATTGAAAATTTGAAGATTCGGACAGGAATCTTCAGCCAGGTATTGAAATTTGAATATAACGGTTACACCTATTCTTTTACAAACTTTGTTGGTGTAAAACCCGCCTTAAAAGTGATTGAAGAAGAAACAAATAATCGATAAACTCGCATTTATCAAATAGATGATACTTATTTAGAAAAGGGTTTTAGGTTCTCCTAACAAGTGGAAAATGTGATGTACATTTTCCCTGCTTGCCAAGGTATAAGACAAAATTAAGAGCAGTGTAGAAAATTTCTACACTGCTCTTTTACTATCTCAAAAAATATTTTAATAGTGATATTGTGAGACAGGTCTCACAGTGTTATTTTGCCTATTGGCAAAGTGATATTAAAACCTTGCGGTTTTAGTGATATTTTATTCGCTCCTAAACTCGCAAAGCGAATAACACTCGGCTTTTAGCCGAATATAACTGCGAAGCAATATAACTCGCCGCAAGGCGAATAAAACTGGCGTTGTATCCTTACGGGTACAACGCCTAATAGTCAGCTCTTTTCCGTTTGTAATTTGTTGTGGTTTTATTTTACAAAAACCAAATTATTTGTTGCTGTATTTTTTTATACCGCTTCGTTTGTGCTCGCTTATTCTGTGAAGGTGTTCGATTTTTTCCCTTTTATGATCTTCAATTTTTATCGTGCCGCCGGTAATAAAAGAGTCGAGTTCTTTATATGTTACACCCATCTCATTTTCATCCGTTTGACCGTCGAACAGTGCAGCTGAGGGCGCTTTTTCAATAATACTTTTCGGAGCATCCAAATAGTTTAAAAATTCATAAACTTCGGTAACGGTGAGATCTGAAATGGGATTAAAGTCGTGTGCGCCGTCACCCCATTTTGTGAAGTATCCGACATACAATTCGCTTCTGTTACCGGTCCCTGCAACCAACCTGTTTTCTGCTGCTGCTATCGCATACAGTGTAATCATCCGAAGTCGCGGAGCAATATTAGTAATGGCAGCACTGTTAAGAGCGGTGACGTTTTCCAAAATTTCCAGTTCGGCATTTTTAACCGAAGTCAAATCTACAGTTCGGGTTTCAATGTTATATTTTAATGCCACCTCTATTGCGTCTTTTGTGTCCTCTTCATAGTTCCTTTTCGATGTGCAGGGGAGAATCACTCCCAAGGTGTTGTCGCAAGCCGCTTTGCACAAGATTCCGACCAAGGCAGAATCTTTACCGCCGCTGTTGCCGAAAACTATTCCGGTTGCACCGCTTT
>JAUMXX010000082.1 GCA_030535285.1 bacterium
AGAAGCATACGCATTAACATCACCGGGGTTTTGACCGAATTCACCCGATAAATACATTTTAACCAAAGCACTGGAATTGCTGTTATAATCCGGAAAAGACACGCTTGTGCAATTATATCTTAATTGTTTTAAACTGTTAACCAAAATATCAAGTTGGGTGGACTTTCCGCTACCGTCAAGTCCTTCAATAACAATTAGTTTTCCCATTTTTATTTACCTTTTAACTCGTTTTTTAAACTGTTATATTTTTCACGAACTTGTTTTGTTTCGCCGCAGCATTTGTTCCCTTCAGGACACGGGCCTTTCAGGCATGACGGACCTGCGTTTTTAAACAACGAAGGTGCAACCTGCAAGACAAGCTTCAACATTCGGTCTGCCACTTCACGAATTTCCCACTGTGCCCTGTTGCAACAGCGATGTTTAAAGAAATTATGTAAACTTCTCGCATTCATAGTTAAAACCATTTTTGTGTCGCAGGCATTCGGCAAAACGAAACGGGCGTCCTCTATTGCTTTCTTCTCGGCTGCCTGCTCTGCCTTCTTAACTTCCATACCGCTGTCTAAGAAATCCTTTAAATGCTTTTCCTTCAAAATTGAAGTAAGTGCATCATACTGCTGCTGATCCTGTTCCATTGCATCCTGAAAGATTTTCAGTGCCTGAGGAATAGCGGCAATTTCAGGCGGTGTAACATATTCGAAATTACCCTCAGCAACATACCTTTGACTTTGAACTGAAAACGACGCCATTCTGTGCCTTGTTATTTGGGCAAGTAATGACCTTGAAACACCCTCAATTCCAAACGTGAAACTTGCATGCTCAATCGGGCTTTCGTGTCCGATCTCGGAAAGCATATTTATAAAAGCGCTGCTCTTATCAGGTGTTAATCCCTCGTTAATTGTATCAATTGAGGCTGCAGAATAACAAAGTTTTGCTGCTGCTGCAATCGTTTTTTCGGGGTTTGGTGTATAATTCAACAAAGTAACATTAACCATAAAGATCACCATATCCTTTCGAGTAAAGAAAATGTAATAACAAGCCACCGACGATATTATTTGAAATCAGATATACCGCTGTGTATTTCATAAAATCCGCACATTATTTATCAGTATAAATACCTGCGCCAAACCTTAAAACATCAAATCTTTTAACATTATAACAAAAAATATACGATTTAGCAAATAAAAAGCAAAGTTTTTAAACAAAATTCTAAAATATTTGAAAATGGTCTTTTATACGACAATCATCTGTGTTATAATACAAAATATAATAGTTCTGGAGGTCAAAAAATGGAAAATACTAACTCAACACATGCTCCTTACGGTGATCTTGCCATTGTCTGCATGAAAGGCTGTGAGGATATTTCTTCAAAGGTTGACTACTATCTCATGCAATGGCGCGGTATGCCCGACGAACATACCTTTGTTATTCCTGCAATCTGTCCACGTTTCGGAACAGGCGAGGCCAAGGCGGTTTTCCCGCACACAGCGCGCGGTCTTGACGTATATATTATAAGCGACTGCTTCAACTACGGTGTTACATACAAAATGTATGGCAAGGAAGTTCCGATGAGTCCCGACGATCATTTTCAGGATATCAAAAGGGTTATTGCCTCATTGGGCGGAAAGGCAAGAAGAATAACCGTTATTATGCCTATGCTCTATGAAGGAAGACAGCATCGTCGTTCTGCAAGAGAATCTCTTGACTGTGCAATGGCCTTACAAGAACTTGTTTCTATGGGCGTTAAAAATATCATTACTTTTGATGCGCACGATCCGCGTGTACAAAACGCAATTCCGTGTGACGGTTTTGATAATATTCAACCCACCTATCAAATGATTAAATCCATGCTTAAAACAATCCCGGATATTAAATTCGATCGTGACAATACAATAATCGTTTCCCCCGATGAAGGCGGAATGGGAAGATGTATCTATTTTTCTTCTGTTCTCGGTCTTGAACTCGGTATGTTCTATAAGCGTCGAAACTACTCTGTTATAGTTGATGGCAGAAACCCGATTGAAGCGCATGAGTTTCTCGGAAACGATGTAAAAGGTAAAGACATTATTATTGTCGACGATATGATTTCTTCAGGTGATTCCCTGCTGGATATTGCTGAAAAATTAAAGGAAAAAGGTGCAAAAAGAATATTTGCTTTCACAACCTTTGGTTTGTTTGTAAACGGATTGAAATCATTCGACGATGCTTATGAAAAAGGCATTATTGATAAAATTTTCACCACCAACCTTATTTACGGAACCGATGAACTTTTAAGCCGTGACTGGTATCAACGGGTTGATATGTCAAAATATATCGCCTATCTCATTGATACCCTCAACCATGATAATTCTATTAGTGAATTGCTCAACCCGGTTGACCGTATCAACAATATTCTTAAAAAATACAACCAAAAATAGTTGACCTCCGGTTGTTTTATAATCGGTCAAAAGACAAATTGAATTAAAAAATTAAAGCCGCAAATTTGCCACCCTTTTAAAAGTGAGCATTTGTGCGGCTTTAATATTTACCAACCGTTTTTTAGGTATAAAAAAATTATTGTTGACAAATTGTATAATATAATGTGATAATATTATATATTGTGAGGTATTTATATGAGAGTTATAACCGGCTTTGCAAGGGGTAAAAAACTTGCAACCCTTTCGGACAAGTCTATAAGGCCAACTTCTGACAAGGTTAAAGAGGCGCTTTTCAGTGCTATTCAATTTGATATAGAGGGCCGCCGCGTACTTGACTTGTTTGCAGGTTCCGGTCAACTGGGAATTGAGGCTCTCAGTCGAGGCTGTGACTCTGCAGTCTTTATTGATAATTCTCAGGATGCTATCAATATTATAAAGCAGAATCTTAAAAACACCGGGCTTCAATCTAATTCGGTGGTTTTTAAGTCAGACTACAGTGACTTCTTGCTCAACTGTAAAGATAACTTTGATATTGCTTTTCTCGATCCCCCATATGCATCCGGTGTCTTAAATGATGCTTTGGAAAAAACCTCAAATGTGATGAGTAGTTACGGAATTATTATATGCGAACACCCGACTGAGTTTGAGATTTGCAACCAAGTTAACAATTTTCATCTTGCAAAACAATACCGCTACGGTAAAATATTCATTTCTTTATACAAAAGGCTGTGATTTGTTTGAAAAATACTACAGCTATTTATCCGGGAAGTTTTGACCCTGTAACTGTAGGACATCTTGATATTATACGGCGTGCCGCCTCCCTATTTGACAACCTCATTGTTGTTGTTATGACTAACGCAAAAAAAGCACCGTCATTCACAGTTTCAGAACGGGTTGATATGCTCAAAAAAACCGTTGCCGACATACCCAATGTTAAGATTGATTCGTATGAAGGTTTGCTTGCCGATTATGCAAAGAAAACAAAAGCGGACGTTATCATAAGGGGTCTTCGTGCCGTATCTGATTTTGAATATGAATTTCAGATGGCGCTTACCAACAAAAAACTTTATCCTGATACCGAAACGCTTTTCTTGACAACAAGTGCCGAAAATATGTACTTAAGTTCCAGCATTGTTAAACAGATTGGTTCAATGGGTGGTAATATTCGGGGATTTGTTCCCGATGTAATACACGATTTCATAATAAAAAGACTATATGGAAAGGATGAATAAATAAATGAGTATGGAAGATTTACTTGATCAGATTGACGAAACACTTGACGGAGGTTTGAAAATTCCCGGAAAACGTACTGTGATCGATGTTGAAAAACTTCGCAACATTATTGATGACCTTCGTATGACTATTCCCACCGAAATCAAACAAGCTAAGGGAATTGTTGCTGACCGTTCAGATATTATTGCTAATGCAAAACGCGAATCTGACAGCATTATCCGTGCTGCTGAAGAGCGTGCCAAGGCAATGGTTGCTCAGGAGGAAATCACAAAACTTGCCCAAGAGAAAGCCGCTGAAATAATTGCTTCTGCACAATCAAAAAGCCGTGAAATGCGTAAAGCTGCACAGGACTTTGTTGATGACCTTATGGCAAGAGCCGACGAAGGTCTAACCGCAAACCTGTCTGAAGTGCGCAAGACCAGGGCCGCCCTAAAACAAACCGTTTCCAAATAAGTAAAACACGAGCTGCCGATTAATCCCAAATTAAACGACAGCTCGAATTCTTTTGGTGCATAATAACCGATTTTAAAACAGCTTGAGATGTACAACACAACTCAAGCCGTTTTTTATGCTGTCTTTTTTCTGAATCTGCTTAAAAAGGTGAATATAATAAACACAATCAAATTTACCAAAACAACACACGGACCGGTCTGCAGAGATAACATGCTCGCACAGAAAAATCCAATCAAAAAACATAAAACAGAAACAACTATACAACAAATAATTACACTTTTAAAACTTTTACAAATTCGCA
>JAUMXX010000023.1 GCA_030535285.1 bacterium
ACCCCGGACCAACCGGTTATGAGCCGGTTGCTCTAACCAACTGAGCTAATGGCCCAGATGCAAATATTTAATATTTTAAAAATTCGCTATACATATGACGACGCTAAACTATTATATCATAATAAAGGTATTTGTCAACAAAAAGAGTTTGATTTTTTTATTTAATTAAAAATTATACCTGCAATTTGAAAAAAACACCTGCAATCCCAATGTCTCAATAGTTATTTTTTTGATAAATCCGTCTGCCCGAAAAATCACAGTGTATTGACCGTATTCGCATTGACCGGTTGAAGTTATATTTTTTATATCGCTTGAGATATCTTTCGATTGCTTTCTTACCGTCTCAAGTACAGTCTTTACCGCTTTTGAATATGATGTTTGCGGCAACATTGCTTCTGAAAGGTTGCTTTTAAGTTCATTATAGGATAAACTGAATCCCTTGTTATCCCAACAAAATTTCAAACCTTTGATAGAGTCCGGAGCATTGAATTCAAGTAAAAAATCGCCGTTTTGTTTTACCGATAACGAGGCATAAGATTTTTCCTGTTGGTATTCAAAAGTACAGTCACAACAAAAATCAGAGGTTACGGGTGAAACCATAACCTTTTGATTTTGGCAACCGCACATGCAAACAGCAAGGCAGACAAGCAACAATATAAATATTTTTTTCAATGCAATCATTCCTGTGATTCAAAATCACAAAAAACAGGGGACAGAGAGTTAATAATGTCTGTAGCATTCATATAGGTCTTTGAAATTGATTTTGCTGCTTTTTCTCCTGCCAGTGAGTGAATAGTCACACCATAAATGGCAGCGGATTCGGGTGTCATACCCTGAGCAAGAAGAGAAACTATAATGCCGGACAGAACATCACCGCTACCCGCTTTAGAAAGCCCACTGTTTTTGCAAAGAGACATGAACACATTTCCGTCGGGCAAGGCGATAAGGGTATTTGCGCCCTTTAAAACTATGACACCGCCGCTCATTTTCGCAATCTGTTTTGCGCAGGAGAGTCGATTGTTTGCAACATACTGTGTACTGCAGCCGAGGATTCTCGCCGCTTCTCCGGCGTGAGGCGTCAGCACCGCACCCCTGTTTGTTTGTTTTATAATATCTATGCGCTCACAAATTGAATTTATTCCGTCGGCGTCCAAAACTATTGGCACATCTGCCGAACACAGCAAATCTTCGGTTATTTTTGAAACATCAGGCCCCTGTCCCATACCGCAACCGATAAGCAGTGCCGAACAATTAGAAATTGCCGACTTGATTTTTGTAATTTCTGCATATGACAAGGTTCCGTTATCGGTCTTTGAAATCGGAACAAAAACAGCGTCGGGCACAAGGGTGCTTACTATAGGATAGATTTCATTGATAAGTATTGATTTTACAAGACCTACCCCACTTCGCATTGCCGCTTTGGCGGCAAAGGCAGCTGCACCTGCCATTGAGTAGCTTCCTGCAACGACGGCGGCGGTACCGAAAGTGCCTTTATGTGAAACCTCAGGCCGCTTTGGGAAAAGCTTTTTCAAAGAATCCGTATCAATTATTTGTGCAACGAAGGGTTGCATAGCAACAGCATCATCCGGCATGCCGATTGATACGGTAATTGTTTCGCCGCAAAATTCATCCTGCGGGGCAAAACAGTGACAAATTTTTAGGCAGGACAGAGCAACTGTAATATCTGCATTAATACATATGTTGCTGATTTGTGTTCCGTCACAAACACAGCCGCTGGGTATATCAATGCTGATGACAGCAGCAGGTGAGAGATTTATTTGTTCTATTACCGATAGATACGGTTGGTCAACCTGACCGCTAAAACCTATTCCAAAAATGGCGTCTACAATAATGTCGGATTCTATAATAATACTCTGGGCAAGTTCGGGGGTCGATTCAAAGCAAAACGTCTTAATGCCAATCATCTCACAGCGAGAACGCATTTCGGCTGCGTTGGGAGTAGAGGGATCGGGCCCTACTGAAATTATTTGAACCTTCGCATTGTTTTCCAAAAGTTTGCGGGCAACAACATAACCGTCACCGCCGTTGTTGCCTTTTCCGCAGACCACTGTGATTTTTTTGCCTGACAAGTCGAACTTTTTTCGAATGATATTTGCTACTGCAGAGCCGGCGTTTTCCATCAATCTGAGCCAGTTCATTCCGCTTTTAACAGCAAATTCTTCAGCCGCTTTAACATATTTACTTTCCAGAATCTTCATAATCGTTCTCCTTTACCGCAATAACTATTGCGCTTGCATAAGACTCGGTATGTGTCAGGCTTATCGAAAAAGAAAAACCTTTTGCAAGTTTTTTTGCATTACCGGATAACTTAAGTTCGGGTGCGCCGCTTTTATCATTCACAACCTCTACTTCGCAGAGTGAAAAACCGGAAACGCCGGTCCGTAACGCCTTTGAGAAAGCCTCTTTGGCGGCAAAGCGTGCGGCAGCTGAACAGTAAAATCTTTGTCCGTTTAAGCTATTTAAAAATTGCTTTTCCGTATCACCAAAAACCCTCTGAAAAAACAGAGGGTTTTCAAAAGACTTTTTTATTCTTTTTATTTCAACAAGATCAATACCAGTGGTTATCATTTTAACACCGTCTTCGGAACAGATTTTTTTAATCCCTCCAGGGTTTGCTCGTCGGGTGAAAAGATTATAAGTACGCGACCGTGATTTACAGTGCGCGCGATAAGATAATAGGGACTGCTGTCACTGTACCCGTGGCAAAAAAGCTTTTTATCATATGCTGTGGTTTTTTGCAAAATTTCCGGAGTAAAAACACCCATGGATTCAACATTATCACAGTTGACGGTTATAAGTCTGCGGCGTCGGCGTTTCGAAAAAATTTTATCAATGTCAAAATCCTTGTTTGTGTGGATATATTCATATTCGATATTGCATAAGGAACTTAAAAACCATGTAAAGTAAAGACAGATTACGCTCGCTATCATTGACAGCGGTTGTAGGAATATCATCAGGAAAACGCCCTGTTTTTCCAACAGACCTCCGCTTATCGTATAAAGTATTAAAAGTGCCCCAGAGACAGCAATTCCGACCAGCCAGATAAGAATCTGCAGTAATACTGTTATTCCGCGTTTTTTTGTTTTTACGAGTTGTTCAGTATATATATCCATAAAATTTGCCTCATCACTAAAAATTAAACAGTAAAGTTGACCGTGATACCCAAAGAACACGGGCACTGTTTATATTATTATACATACAATTTTAAATTAGTGCAATACACAAACTGTTTTGATACATCTTCGGGTATAAACTTTTGCAATAAAACCCTTGTGTTGTAATGATAATTTTATTATAATACTATTATGGGCTTATTATAGCGTTTGAATATTTTGAACGGGAATTAATTGTATGATAGGAATAATAGATTACGGTGCAGGCAATCTGCAAAGTGTAAGAAACGCTTTAAAAAATATAGGAGTAGAGTCGGAGTTTGTCAGCAACGCAAAAGAATTTAAAAATTATTCGGGGCTAATATTACCCGGAGTGGGTTCGTTTGGCGAGGCGATGCGGCAATTGGAATTGAAAAACCTTGTTGAACCTATCAGGGAATATTGCAAATCTTCGAATCTGATGGGTATTTGCTTGGGGCTTCAACTTCTGTTTGAACACAGTCAGGAAAGTCCGGGAGTTGCCGGAATCGGTGTTTTCAAGGGTGGTTTCAAGCGTTTTGACCATAAAGTTTTAAAGGTTCCTCATGTTGGTTGGAACAGTTTGGATATAAAGAAAAAAGACGGTATATTTAAAGATTGCAAGAATGAAGAATATTGTTATTTTGTACATTCGTATTATTTAAGCGAATGTGATAATGATATAATAGCTGCTACTTGTAATTACGGGGAGGAATTTGTTGCTGCTGTTGAAAAAAGCAACGTCAGTGCCTGCCAGTTTCACCCCGAAAAAAGCGGTGAACCGGGACTTAAGATGTTATTGAACTTTTGCATCAAGTGCGGGGAGGTGTTTTAGTGCTTGCTAAAAGAATTATCCCTTGTCTTGATATAAAAAGAGGGCGTGTTGTTAAAGGTGTTAGTTTTGTTAATCTGATAGATGCAGGCGACCCCGTTTCCTGTGCGAGAGCATATTATGAAAGCAATGCCGATGAGCTGGTTTTACTTGACATTACGGCTTCACATGAGGCGCGCAAAACTATGCTTGATGTTGTTTCGGCGGTGGCAAAGGAAATATTTATACCTTTCACAGTCGGCGGCGGCATTAATGAGGTTGATGATTTTACGGCAATTTTGCGTGCAGGTGCCGATAAGATATCGGTAAATTCGGCTGCTGTTAAAAATCCGCGCTTGATTTCTCAGGCGGCGCACAAGTTCGGAAGTCAGTGCGTGGTTTGCGCCATTGATGCCAAGCGAAACGGATCAGGTTTCGAGGTTTTTATAAACGGTGGAAGAATTCCTACGGGAATAGATGCGGTAGAATGGGCAAGAAAAGCTGCCAAGTTGGGTGCCGGAGAAATTTTGTTGACAAGTATGGATTGTGACGGGCAAAAGTCGGGGTATGATTTACAACTGACCCGTTGTGTGTCCGATGCTGTAAATATTCCGGTTATTGCAAGCGGCGGTGCAGGAAGTATAGCTCATTTCGAAGACGTATTTAATATTGGTGGGGCAGACGCCGCATTGGCAGCATCACTTTTTCATTTTAAGGAACTTGAAATTTCGACCCTGAAAGACAGTTTAAGCAGCAAATCAATTCCGGTAAGAAGATAATAAAAGGTGTGATATAAGATGAAAAGATTTTATGTTTCGCAGTTATTTGATACGTCAAAAACAATAGCCCGACAACTTTTTGAAGATTGCGAATATCCTTGGCATATTTTAGATAAATTAGGAAAATTTATTGTAGAATTAGGTAATACTCTTGACCCGGAGGTTTTTTATAAAAAGGGCGAAAACATTTGGATTGCAAAGGACGCAACGGTGTTTGACAGTGCCTACATAAACGGTCCTTGTATTATTGATCAAGGCGCTGAGATCCGCCATTGTGCTTTTATAAGAGGTAATGTTATTGTCGGGAAGTCGTCGGTAGTTGGAAATTCGAGCGAGGTTAAAAATTCGGTAATTTTTGATTGTGTTCAGGCGCCGCACTACAACTATGTCGGTGATTCGGTATTGGGATACAAATCGCATATGGGAGCCGGGAGTATAACCTCTAATATAAAATCAGATAAGACCGATATTGTTATAAAGACTTCGGATGTTGAGATAGCAACCGGGATGCGAAAAATCGGTGCAATGATCGGAGATCGTGTCGAAATAGGTTGCGGGTCTGTGCTTAATCCGGGCGTTGTCATCGGCAAGGATACCAACGTTTATCCGCTGTCCTGCGTGAGAGGATATGTCGCGGCAGGGAGTATTTATAAAAAAGCAGGGGAAATAGTAAAAAAGAAATAACTTCAAAAGCAAAGGGATAGAAATGGAAAACTGGGATGTTTTAGATAAAGACGGAAACCTTATCGGTAAAACCGTTAAAAGAGAAAAGGTGTACCTTCTAAAAGGGGAGTATCATCTTGTTGTGCATATTTGGGTTGTTGGTCCCGATGGAAGACTTATAATTCAGCGAAGAAGTGATCAAAAGCAATTTATGCCGGGTGAGTGGGCAGCACACGGTGGTGCGGCAATCTCCGGCGAGACTTCGGTTCAAGCGGCAAAACGTGAACTTTTTGAAGAAATCGGAGTTGAGGCTGATGCCTCAAGGTTTAAACTTATCCGCAGAATAAAAAAAAGAAATTCATTGGTTGATGTATACCTGGTGCGTTGTAATGTTCCGATGTGTAAACTTGTGTTACAACAAAGTGAGGTTGCCGAGGTTAAAAAGGTACATCTGAATCAGTTAAAGAAAATGGTGAACAGCGGGGAGTTCCACAACTACGGAAAAGCCTATTTTGATTCTCTTTTTTCAGCCTTGTCACATAGAAAAAACAGGTTGAGAAATTGCAGATAGCGGGATTCTTGTTGCTTTTGTGCTAATAGAAAGGTTATGGTGATTTTAATATGAGCAACCAACTCGATGGTAAGAAGTGTCCGGTATGTAACAGTTATCTGTTTGACGATGACGATTTGGTTGTATGTCCGGTTTGCGGCGCTACCCATCACAGAGATTGTTATGATATTGTTGGCCATTGTGCACTTGAGGAGTTTCACGGCACCGATAAGCAGTACAAAGCAAAAAGTGAAACAACTGTAGACGGCGATACTCAAACGTCGGGTCAGAAATGCAGCAGATGCGGCAAGCAAATTGATTCAGGTGTAGCGTTTTGTCCATATTGCGGCATGGCGGTTGATTCACGGTTTAAAAATCACAGTGCGACTGCGTTTGGAACCAGAGGATTTGATTTTTCGGGATTTGATCTGCTTGGTGGGGTTGATGGTGATGAAAAAGTAGAGGATGTTTCTGCAGCCGAGATGGCGAAGTTTGTCAGAGCAAACACCCACAGGTACATACCGAGATTTTTTAACTTTGCCCGAAGCGGCAAAAAAATGTCATGGAATTGGACGGCTTTTTTATTGCCTCAGGTGTGGCTGTTTACCCGAAAGATGTTCAAGCAGGCAATATTGGTATCAATGTTGATGCTGGCACAACTTTTTTGCAGATTACCTTTCGATTTTCAATATAACAGGTTGGCAAATTATTTATCCGACAATGGTTATAAAACACGCGAAGAAGTTCTCAATTATATTATTAATCACGGTTCAGAGCATTTTGATATATTTATTCTGCTGTTGGCAGTAGTAGGTTTTGCAATCGCGATTGTTGTGAGCGTTATCTGCGGTTTGTATGGCGATAGTTGGTATATGGATAAATGCATATCAGATATTAAAACCATAAAGCAAAACCAGGATGATTCTGAGCAGGAAACAGGTTATGTAAAGAAAGGCGGAATCAGTCTTGCTTGGTTGATTATTACAATTACTGCAACTACGTGGCTTCCGTCAATATTGATTATGTTATTCTCATAACAAGAGAAGTTTGATAACGCCATCTACGTCAAAAACAGCAAAGTGTTTTTTTTGTTTTGGAAAGGATAAAGGTAGTTAATATGAAGATTAAAAAGGCTGTCATTCCGGCTGCAGGACTTGGAACAAGGGTTTTGCCCATATCTAAGACGATTCCCAAAGAAATGATTCCTATTGTCGATAAGCCGGCAATTCAATATATCGTTGAAGAGGCGGTTGCTGCGGGAATTACCGATATTTTAATAATTACAAATCGGGGAAAAGGTTCCATAGAGGATCACTTTGATCATTGTGTTGAACTTGAAAGCAATTTAGAGAAAAAAGGAAAATTCGAAACATTAAAACAGCTTAATGACATTGTCGGCCTTGCAAATATACAGTATGTCAGACAAAAAGAAACCGGTGGGCTCGGACATGCAGTTTTATGTGCAAAGAGTTTTGTCGGTGATGAGCCGTTTGCGGTTTTGTACGGTGACGATGTAATACTGGGCGATGATCCTGTTATTGGTCAGCTTTGCAGGGCATACGAAGAATTCGGCAGATCTGCGGTAGGGATAAAGCAGGTGTCGGATGAAGATGTTCAGAAATATAGCAGCATGAAGACTGCGCATATAAAGCATAACTACTATTTTATTGATGATATGATTGAGAAACCCAAAAAGGAACAGATTTTCTCAAATTATTCTATTTTGGGACGATGTGTGCTTAATCCAAATATTTTTAAGGTGCTAGAGACTATACCCAAAGGGGTTGGAGACGAATTGCAACTTACAGATGCCATGAAGGTTATTGCCAACACAGAAGGTATTACCGGAGTTGATTTCATCGGAAAGCGTTATGACATAGGCAATAAGTTCGGAATTATGCAGGCAAACATTGATGTAGGACTCAGACATCCTGAAATCAGCGAGGATTTAAAAGCGTATATAAAGCAGATTGCAAAACAACTTTAATTGAAGTGGATAAGTAAAATTTCAGCACTGTTTGAATCGGGGGTTGTTATATTTTGAAAATCAAATCTAAAAAATATAACACAAATTTAAGTTTTGTCACCTTTGCAGTAATAAGCGGATTAACGATTTTACTGTTTGCTGTGCTTGCCGGTTTGTTTCCCTATACTTTTGATGATTGGGCATGGGGTTGTGATATCGGGATTTCCAGATTAAAAACGTTTTTCCATGATTACAACGGAAGATATTTAGGCAATCTTTTGATTTTAGCACTCACAAGAAGTAATGTGTTAAGAATTATCTGTATGGCGGTATCATACTATGCAGCATGCTATTTGTGTTATAAATATGCTGCATACAGGAAAAACGAAGTGTTTTTATTTTCGGTTATTCTGTTTTTCATAATGCCTAAAATTCTTTTCGGACAAACTGTTTCCTGGGCTTCGGGCTATTCAAACTATGTCCCGCCTGCATTTTTGAGTGTTTCATATATTTTAATAATCAAAAATATAATCGGCAACAAGGCTCCTGAGTATCCCAAACACCTGACGGTTGCCACCTTCTTTATTGGCTTGTGCGGCGCACTTTTTATTGAAAATGTCACGATTTTCAATGTCTGTTTAGCAGTTGGTGTGGTAATATATGTTTGGGTTAAGTTTAAAAAGATTTTTGCAGCACACATTGGTTTCTTAATCGGTGCCGTGTCGGGTGCTGTGTTAATGTTTTCCAACACCGGATACGGAATTATAGCGTTAGGGAACGATACATACAGAACCGTTCCGAGCAGTTTTGCGGATTTGTTGACAACCTGTTTGGATAACGGTTATTTTGCCTGCGAGTTTCTTGTGGCTTCGAATTATAAAATATGTTCGCTGGCAACCGGTCTTTTATTGATACTGACTCTTCGTTTTATCAGATCATCTAATGATAAAACAAAAAACAGTTTTGCGGTTTGCGCATTGACAGTAAATTTTGCTTGTCTGTTTTTCATTCTGTTAAAAAAAGTTGAGTCAATTGTTTCCCGGTTGGGAATCTCATTAGATTTTCTAAAATCAAAATTATTTATAATTGTACTGGCTTTGCTGTTTGCTGTTTCTGTCTTTGCAGTTGTGCAGATATGCGTGGATAGGGACCATAAATACAGAATGCTTTTGCCGGTACTTTGTTTACCCGTTTCGGTGGCGCCGCTACTCATCGTTACCCCTGTGAGCGCTCGCTGCTTTTTTACAGCGTACTTTTTAATGATGGTTTTTGTTGCCGATTTGTTCGGGTATATAATTAAAGACACAAATTACAAATTGATTTTTTCCGGTTTGGCAATTGCCGTGTTAATATTGGCAGTTTTTCATATAAATATTTTTTTGACGGTTTATAAATATGATGTTAAGCGGAATGAGTTTGCCAAACTTCAGTCAGACAATAACGAAAGACAGGTGGTTGTTTGCATTTTGCCGAGTCCGGATTATGTTTGGTTGAGTTCTCCTACTCCGGGAAGATGGGAGACAAGATATAAACTTTTCCATGGGATCAGAGAGGATGCAACCATCAGCCTTATGTCTGTGCCCGAGTTTGATGAGTATTACGAAAATTATAACCGAAAGTAAGGTTTGGGGATCGTTTATGAATTTATCGTTAGTGGTACCTTGTTATAACGAGGAAGATAACATTTATGATTTTTATGATTGTGTTAACAACTGTTTTAAAAATTGCGGATTTACATATGAGTGCGTTTTTGTAAATGACGGTAGTTTGGATAACACCTTTGATAAACTTAAACAATTGGCAAATAAACGTTGCGGGAATATACAGGTTGTATCGTTCAGCCGCAACTTCGGAAAAGAGTCGGCAATTTATGCAGGTCTTTCACATGCTAAGGGTGAAATGGTATGTATTATAGATGCCGATTTGCAACAGCATCCTAAAGTGGTTTTGCAAATGTTGGATATTTTGAATACTAACCCCGATATTGACTGTGTTGCAGCGTATCAGAAAGACCGCAAGGAAGGTAGTTTTATTTCCTTTTTAAAATCTTGTTTTTATAAGGTGATTAATAAAATATCTGATGTAAAGTTTGTTTCGGGCGCATCCGATTTCAGATTGATGCGAAGGCAGATGGTTAATGCTGTATTGAGTATGACCGAATATCACCGCTTTTCAAAAGGTATACTCAGCTGGGTTGGTTTTAACACCGAGTTTATAGCATATGAGGTACAAAAAAGGCAGCGCGGCAAGTCAAAGTGGAATATAATAAGGCTTATTAAATATGCTTTTGAGGGAATAGTTTCCTTTTCGACGGTGCCGTTAAAGATATCTACCTTTATCGGTTTCATTTCTTCCTTGTTTGCAATTGGATATTTGATTGTTGTTGTGGTTCAAAAACTTTTCTTTGGGATTGATATTCCGGGTTATGCTACAATAATCGTGCTTATTTTACTGCTTGGTGGGTTGATTTTGTTTTGTCTGGGAAT
The DNA here is from genome assembly GCA_030535285.1 of bacterium. Classification (GTDB taxonomy): domain Bacteria; phylum Bacillota; class Clostridia; order Oscillospirales; family Acutalibacteraceae; genus JAUMXX01. The sequence continues at coordinate 10,408 of JAUMXX010000023.1, forward strand.
AATCGGCGAGTATTTGTCAAGGGTGTATGTACAACTTAAAAATCGGCCTATTTATATCGAAAAAACATATTTGGACAGTTCGAATGATGAGAAAAAGTGATTTTTTTGCAAAATCCAAAGAACTTGTATTATATGTATTCTTTGGTGTGCTGACGACAGCAGTGAATCTTGGGTTTTTCTGTGTTTTCGAAATTGTTTTAGCTAACGCGGATAACTCATATCTTTACAGTAATGCTCTGGCGTGGTTTGTATCGGTCATATTTGCATATATAACCAACAAATTGTTTGTTTTCAACTCGCGAAGCTGGAGAGTAGGGGTTATTACAAAAGAAGTTATACAGTTTTTTGGGGCGCGTATATTTAGCTTTGTTATTGAGGAAACAGGACTTTGGTTATTTGTAGACTTGTTTGGTTTTGACCGATTATCATATACCGTGCTCGGCTACGATATTACGGGGGAATTAATCTCGAAACTAATACTTGCAGTTATTGTAGTTATATTGAACTATTTTTTCAGTAAATTTGTCATCTTTAAAGAATAAAAACCTATGGTAGATTATCATACCATAGGTTTTTTATATCCGGATAATTTAGTTTTTGTCGGAAGCGTATAATTGATTTGATTACCTCTTAAAATTCCCTCTGCTTTTCCTTCTGTCACCGCGGTTTCTGTCGGGTGCTTCGGCGTTGTCTTCAACAACAGCGCCTTCAATCTCAACCAACGCATCGCGGCGGGAAAGGTTCAATCTGTCTTGATCGTCAAGCTCTAAAACCTTAACTATAATCTCATCACCAACCGATACTACGTCGGTGACATTTTCAGTACGCTTTACATCGAGTTTGCTGATATGAACAAGTCCTTCAACGCCGGGAACGATTTCTACAAAAGCGCCGAAACTCATAATGCGTGTGACAACACCTTTGTAAATTGCACCGATTTCCGGTCCGTTTGCAATGGTTTCAACCATGCCTATTGCTGCCTGAGCCTTGTCAATATCAAGTGCAGAAACAAATACACGGCCATCATCTTCGATGTTGATTGTACAATTGCACATCTCTTGAAGTTTTTGTATGGTTTTGCCTTGTTTACCGATAACATCACCGATCTTTTCGGGATTGATGAGGGTTGTAAGCATTTTAGGAGCATATTTGGAAAGTTCAGCTCTCGGTTCGGAAATAACCGGAAGCATAATTTCATCAAGAATATAATTTCTTGCTTTATTAGTCTTAGCAAAAGCTTCCTTGATGATTTCGGGAGTTAATCCGTGAACCTTCAGATCCATCTGAATGGAGGTGATACCGTTTTTAGTACCCGCAACCTTGAAGTCCATGTCACCGTAGAAGTCCTCGAGACCTTGGATATCAATCATTGTCATGTAGTCACCGTAAACCCCGTCATCACCGGTAATAAGACCACATGAGATACCGGCAACAGGGGCTTTAATGGGAACACCTGCTGCCATAAGGGCAAGAGTAGAACCGCAAACAGAACCTTGCGAGGTTGATCCGTTTGATGAAAGAACTTCAGAAACGACGCGTATAGCATAGGGGAACTCATCAACCGACGGAAGTACCGGAATCAAAGACCTCTCAGCTAAGGCACCGTGGCCTATTTCACGGCGTCCCGGACCTCTTGACGGTTTGGTTTCACCTACAGAATATGATGGGAAGTTATAGTGGTGAATATATCTCTTTTCGACCTCTTCGTCGATTCCGTCTAATTTCTGTGCTTCACTTACGGGGGCTAAGGTTGCAATTGAAAGAACCTGTGTCTGTCCGCGGGTGAACATTCCACTACCGTGCACACGGTCAAGAAGGTCAATTTGTGCGTTGAGGGGACGAATTTCGTCAATTCCTCTTCCGTCAACACGTTTTTTCTCGTTTTTAAGCCAGTTACGAACAACATGCTTCTGGATCAAATACATAATTTCATCAAGTTTTGCTTCGTTGTTCTCAAACTGCTCATCATATTTTTCGTGAACTGCAGCGTAGATAGGAAGTAAAGCAGCATCTCTGACAAGTTTATCATCGGTGTCGAGTGCTTTTTTAACGTCTTCAATGCAAAAATTCTCAATCTCTTCGAAGATAACCGGATCGGGATCACTCGATTCAAAAGACATTTTCTCTTTACCGATTTCAGCAACAATTTTATTAATGAAAGCAACAACCTCTTTGTTGACTTCGTGCGCTTTCATGATGGCTTCAAACATCAGGTCATCGGGGATTTCGTTAGCACCTGCTTCAATCATTGCAACCAAATCGCCGGTTGAAGCAACAGTAACGTCCATTTGAGTGACTTTTCTTTGCTCAAGTGTTGGGTTGATTACAATCTCACCGTCAACAAGACCGACCTTAACTCCGCTTATGGGACCGTCCCACGGGATGTCCGAAATTGCAATTGCGGCAGAGACACCTATCATAGCGGCAATTTCAGGGCTACAGTCAGGGTCAACAGACATTACGGTAGCAACGACAGAGCAGTCATTTCTCATATCCTTAGGGAACAAAGGACGAATAGGACGGTCAATGCACCTTGAGGTTAAAATTGCTTTTTCGCTCGGTCTGCTTTCTCTGCGCTGGAAAGAGCCGGGAATCCGACCGACCGAATACATTTTTTCTTCATAATCCACTGAAAGAGGGAAGAAGTCAACCCCTTCTCTGGGTTTTGCCGACGCAGTTACGTTACACAAAACCTGCGTTTCACCATATGATGCCAAAACAGAAGCGTTTGCAAGTTGTGCCATTTTGCCGGTTTCAAGTTTAAGCGGTCTTCCGGCTAATGTAGTTTCATATACTTTGTAGTTTTCAAACATAGAATTACCATATCCTTTCTCAAGACACAGACGGTAACAGGCGTTTGATTATATAATAATTAATTTACACGTCTGTGCACTATCACTTTTGATAAGTGGAGGTGGTTTTTTGGCAAGACTCTTGCGCTAAAACCCCCAATTGATTTTGCTATTTACTGTCGGGGGCCTGCGGTTAGCAATAAATCCAGTGCTCAAAGGTTTTGAACAATCGATTCACTGCTAAAAGCGGGATCCCCCCTAAAAAAGACAAATTCCAAATACAAATCGGGACGGACTAAAACAAAGCTTAGCCGTCCCTTATTTGATTTACTTACGGATTCCGAGTCTTTTGATAATTGAACGGTATCTTTCAATATCATTATTCATCAAATATGCCAAGAGATTTCTTCTGTGACCGACCATTTTGAGCAGTCCACGGCGTGAGTGGTGGTCTTTCTTGTGAATCTTCAGGTGCTCAGTTAACTCGTTAATACGGAAAGTAAGAAGAGCAATCTGAACCTCGGGAGAACCGGTGTCGCCCTCATGAGTAGCATATTCAGTGATGATTTGCTGCTTTTGTTCTTTTACCATTATTTTCACCTCATTTATAAATGTCCGCCGTAATCCAAGCAAACAGTAGGTGAATCACCCTAAGGGTTTTCTCCATAAGCATAGAAAACGGTAGCTTGAATATCTTACCATATAAATTCAAGAAAGTAAAGTAATTTTTTGCATTTTATTTTATTGTAAAATAACCAGACCGTTATTGTTACTTAAAAAACAAACTCTTGGTGGTGTTTTCGGTTGACAAATCGTATTTATTATTGTACTATAATTATCGTTAAATTCCGTAATATTAAAATTTATCTCTGCAGCCCGACAAAATGGTCGGTCTGCGAATTTGAATTTAACAGTATATGCGCTTGTAGCTCAGCAGGATAGAGCGTCCGCCTCCTAAGCGGAAGGTCGGGGATTCGAATTCCTTCAAGCGCGCCAAAAAGTGCCGAGAAATCAAGGTTTCTCGGCACTTTTATTTTTTAATATTCGCTCGTTTTCTTGTTTTGAGGAGGTAGAACAAACTCAAACTTTTAACATATCCCGATTAGCTGGAAATTAGCAGAAAATCGCCGTTTTGCTAATCGCTTGCTAATCGAATTCTTAGCAAAATTCTGCTAATTTGCACAGGCGCATGGTCCATCCATAGACTTTTTGTTTTGTCAGTAACGAGCCTCGCCGTTTTCTTTTCGCTTTAGTGTGTAGAATTTTCCATATTTGTGTGGTATAATCAGTTCGATAAACTTGAATTTGACGAGGTAAAATATGAACATTGAATATAAAGACATTCATAATTTTGAGCAAGAAGATTTAGAAAGACTGTTTTTATCTGTTGAATGGTCGTCGGGACATTTTCCCGATAAGCTTGTGGTTGCAATGAAAAATTTTAATACGGTTTACTCTGCTTGGGATAGGAGTAAACTTGTTGGAATGGTATGTGTTATGGATGATGGAGTAATGAATGCTTATGTTCATTATCTTCTTGTTGATCTTGATTATCACGGCAAAACGATCGGAAGAACTCTTGTAAGTATGGTAAAAGAAAAGTATAAAGATTATATGCGTATTGTAGTTGTCGCTTATGATGATGAGTTACAGTTTTACGAAGCGTGTGGCTTTGAAAAAAGCAAAGATGCTTCGCCAATGTTTATAACATCGCTATGGACATAAATCAGCAAATTTCAATTTATCGAAATAAATAAGAATTTGTAGGGGTTTATTATGAAAATAGTGGATATAAAAATAGATGGCGGCAAAGCATTTGATTGGGGACGCACCTCGCAGGATTACGCCAAATACCGTGACATCTATCCACAGGAGTTTTACGATAAGATTATAAGTCGAGGACTGTGCGTTGATGAACAGTCCGTTCTTGATCTCGGTACGGGAACGGGTGTGCTGCCAAGAAATCTTTACCATTACGGTGCAAAATGGATAGGAACGGATATTTCGGAAAATCAAATTGAGCAGGCAAAGAAACTGTCCGCAGGTATGGATATTGACTATTACGCTATTCCGTCGGAAACGCTGGATTTTCCCGATGATACCTTTGATGTGATTACAGCTTGCCAATGCTTTTGGTATTTCGATCACGAAAAAATTATGCCGAAGCTTTACCGTATGTTAAAACCAAATGGTCGCATTCTTGTTCTCTATATGGCATGGCTACCTTTTGAGGACAAAATTGCGGGTGCAAGTGAGGGATTGGTGCTTAAGTACAGTCCTAATTGGAGTGGCGCCGGCGAAACCAAACATCCTATACACATTCCTGATTGTTATATAGGGAATTTTGAATTTGTGTATCACGAGGAATACACATTAAATGCACATTTCACGCGTGAAAGCTGGAACGGAAGAATGAAAGCGTGTCGAGGAGTTGGTGCATCTCTTACTCAAAATGAAATTATGAATTGGGAACGAGAACATATGGCATTGTTAGAAAAGATTGCACCTAACGAGTTTGATGTCTTGCACTATGCGGCAATTGCTGAATTGAAAAAAATAAACTATAATTTAGCGAAGTGAGTAATAGTAAATCAAACTCGGCAACAGACCGAGGTACAAACGATTAAATAAAGGCATCTTATGGGAATAAAACCATTTTCCTAATTTTGAATGTCTTGCTAATTGTTTGCTAATCAGTCAGGACAAAACAACATAAAATTAGCAATAACGGCGTAACACAAAATAACACATTAACCTTAAAAATCCCCTGACAATAGGGGATTTTTAGGTATTATAAGGGATGCCGTTATCGTTTCCCTCGGTATCTCCTAAGCGGAAGGTCGGGGATTCGAATTCCTTCAAGCGCGCCAAAAACCGTCTCGAAAGAGGCGGTTTTGTTTTGCGAAAAGCCGCATAAATACTGCATTTTTAGGCTGTCTTGTCTAAAGAGAGACGTATTTTGCAAAGCAAAAGACTTCGTGTGTTTTTATGCCGACTGAAATTTTTGTTGTGTTTTTTGTTCACTTTTTTATATTTGTGTGATACAATAAACTGCAACATGAAATCTGAACACAATTATTTGTAAATGCACAAGCAGTTTACAACTCAAAAATGAGAAAAGGAAACATTTGAATGGATACAGGAAGTCTTTTGTCGAATCCGATACAAAAAAAGAGAAAAACAGATGCCGCAGTTGAATTGTTGCGAATAGTTGCGTGTCTGATAGTAATTGGTACGCACTCAAAACTTACCGCCACCACATTGCCCGACTCAAGCGCAGACCGAAGCGTTTTGTTTCTATCAAGCTTTTTAGGCGAAGGTGTCGGAATATTCTTTTTGATATTGGGATTTTTCTATTTCAGTAACAAAAGCACAAAAAAGTTATTTAAAAGAACAGCAGTTAAGACGGTTATTCCGGCGCTTGTATGCGTTATTGTTACTCAATTGCTGTTTGCCTGGGCAACAAATACAAGCGGTATCGTTGACAGTATTTTAAATTCAAAAATTAAATGGCGGGACATATTTAACGGTATATTTAGGTGGACAACTGCCGGTATTCCCGGATGTGATCACTTGTGGTTTATTTTTACATATGTTCAGTGCATTTTATGGTTCCCGTTGCTTAGATATTTAAAAAACAGTAAAAAGTCGCGATATTTTATTATCGCTTTGGGCTTGGTAAGCGCATTTTTATCACAGTTGCAAAATGTGGTTACCCTACCTATATCAATTATTGGTTACAACATTGTGCCGCCGGCAGTATTGATATTGTTGATTGGAAATGAAATTTATAATCACAGGGAAAAGATACGAAACAATTGGATGTTAAGAGTGGCGGGAATAGTTTTGTATTTTGTTTTTCATTGGATTTTGTTTTTATATTTGGAACATTTAATTGTAACAAAATCTTCGCACAGAGGCAGTTGGGGTGATTTTATTCCGATTGTGTCAGCCGTAGGAATTTCATTGTTTATATTGAGTTTTGACATAAAAGGCAAAACGGAAAAAATCGTAACATTTATCGGCAAGAGAACATTTGCTGTATATCTTATACATTATCTGATAAACACTAAATTTATCAGGTCAGGCAGATTCAATACACTATTAGCGGATTGTAATAAGATATCTTCGGGATTTATCGGGGAGTTTATTTATACGATTTTATCAATATTATTGGTGTTCTTTATCTCATTTGCCCTTGTTTTGATTTACGATGCAATAAAAAAGATTTTATGTTTATGTTTTAAAAAAGTAAAAGAATGTACTGTAAAGAATGAAGTTAAATGTTAGAGTTAGGATATTTTAGTGTTAGAAAAAGCCGGGTATTGATTTCAATACCCGGCTTTTTGTGGCTGCGGAACTAGGATTCGAACCCAGACAAACAGAGTCAGAGTCTGTCGTGCTACC
>JAUMXX010000083.1:0-3957 GCA_030535285.1 bacterium
CAAAGAGCGTGATGTAAGTACTTTCAATGAAATATAAATGAAATTGAAAGTAAACGTAGGCTTATTAACAACAATTATTAATGTTAGAATGGAGGAATACTATGAAACTAACATTTATAGGGGCTGCACATGAAGTAACAGGCTCGTGCACGCTTTTGGAAGCATGTGGTAAGCATATTTTAATTGATTGCGGCATGGAACAAGGAGGAGATACATACAAAAATTGTGAAATCCCAATTTTACCCAATGAAATTGATGCGATTTGCCTAACTCACGCCCATGTTGATCATTCCGGTATGATACCAGCTATGACGGCAAAGGGATATACAGGACCGATTTATTGCACAGAAGCCACACACAGACTTTGTAATATTATGCTTCAGGATTCTGCACATATCCAAGAGCAGGAAGCAGAGTGGCAAAACAAAAAAGCTGCGAGGGGCGGATATGAACAGTATTTACCTGCTTATACTGTAGCAGATGCGATAGAATCACTTAAGCAATTTGAAGCGTTTGGTTACAATCAGCAAATTGAAATATTTGAAGGTATAACAGTTGAATTTTCTGATGCGGGTCATTTGCTTGGTTCGTCAAGTATTCATTTCACTATAAACGAAAATGGAGAGGTAAGAACATTATTGTTTTCGGGAGACCTTGGAAATATTGACAGACCTTTGATTCGCAATCCTCAAAAACCCAAATATGCAGATTATGTAGTGATAGAGGCAACTTATGGTGACAGAGTTCACGGAGAGAGGCCGGATTACATTGCTCAACTCACAAGAATAATGCGCGAAACCTTTGATAAAGGCGGCAATCTTGTTATTCCGTCTTTTGCAATTGGCAGAACACAGGAACTACTTTACTTATTCCGAATCATAAAGGAACAACAGCTCATAAAAGGACACGAAAATTTTCTTGTTTATGTTGATTCGCCACTTGCAGCAGAAGCAACAAAAATTTATCAAAGCAATTTGTATGATTATTATGACCAGGAGGCTTTGGATTTACTCAACCAAGGAATTAATCCGATATCATTCCCCGGATTAAGACTTAGCATTACAACAGAAGAATCAAAAGCTATAAATTTTGATATTATTCCCAAAGTCATCATATCAGCATCGGGTATGTGTGAAGCCGGTAGAATCAGACATCACTTGAAGCATAATTTGTGGAGAGAAAATAATACAATTCTTTTTGTTGGATACCAGGCTGAAGGAACGCTTGGACGAAAAATTGTAAATGGAACAAAATTAGTAAACTTGTTTGGCGAAGAAATTCAGGTTAAAGCAAAAATTGAGTCCATTGTTGGAATAAGCGGTCATGCCGATCGTGACATGCTTCTTGATTGGCTGAGTTCACTTGGCAAGTCTCCTGAAAAGATTTTTGTAAATCACGGTGAAGATGTTGTATGTGATAATTTTGTGCAAACAATATATAATAAGCTTCGGTTTCCTGCAACAGCACCGTATAGCGGTGATGAATTTGATTTAGTGAGTGGTCAGTGCATCGCCAGAGGCAGGATTGTAAAACTTACAAAGGTTTCAGAGGGGCGCCGTCGTGCAAACATTGCGTTTGAAAGATTAATGGAAGCATGTCAAAGATTAAAAACCGTAATTGAGCTTAGTCGAGGATTAACAAATAAAGAACTTGCTAAATTTACCGACCAAATCAATGATTTGTGCGATAAATATGCAAGGAAATCAAGTAATAAAAAATAAGGAGGAGTGTATATGAAAAAAAAGTTTTATGCATGTGTGTATGGCGGTGCATCAGAAAAGATAGATGATATTTATAAAAAAGAGATTGAGAAGTTAGGTAATATAATTGTAGAAAACGGTTATTCTTTAGTATATGGCGGGGGAGCTACGGGTTGCATGGGCGCTGTTGCAACAGGAGTTCGCAAAAGTGGAGGATATATTATGGGAATATCCCCACATTTTATCAAGGAATTTGAAGAAATATTTGACTGTGACAATACGGTTATGGTTGACACAATGAATGAAAGAAAAACATTGATGGAAAAAAATGCAGACATTTTCTTCATTGCGCCCGGAGGAATCGGGACAATGGACGAATTTTTTCAAATTCTTACACTAAAGTATTTAAGACAGCTTAAAGCACCTATTGTTGTTTTGAATATAAATGGGTTTTATGACAGCCTGCTTGCTTTGATTAAGGATCTTGAGTCGTTAAATGCAGTGACTAAGGAAGTTCATACTTTTTATGATGTCATTACAACGGTTGATGATGAGGAAATTGTAAACAAATTAAAAGAAATAAAAAAGATATAATTAAATATATTGTATATTCTATTTGTTTACAAAAAAGCCTTGAAGTTTTTTGAAAAATGTGGTATACTATTTTAGCTATGTTAAATCGGGGTGTTAGCGGTACTCTGTAACCTACAATCCGCTATAGTAGGGATGAAAACTTGTGTTGAGGGGCAGGAGTTGTCTTGTCGGTCTCAATTTTGGTGAACGTTGACGATTCGGTCCTGCGCAATTGAAACCTGTGAACCGTGTCAGGGCAGGAATGCAGCAGCACTAAGCAGTTCTTTTTGATGTGCCGCAGGGTCGCCGGGTTTGAGTTTACCGGTTGAGCAGCGGAGGTTTTCCTGTTTCGAACTCAAGCACATAGCTTTTATTTTTTACATAGTACAAGGAAGGAGTTTTCGTTTATGGCTGAAAAATATCAAGCTCTTTACCGAAAATGGCGACCGCTTGTATTTGAAGATGTGGCAGGTCAGGACCATGTTTCAGAAACCCTGCGCAACAGCATTACAAACGGACGAATTGCCCATGCATATCTGTTTTGCGGAACACGTGGTACGGGTAAAACCTCAACCGCAAAGATTTTTTCAAGGGCGGTAAATTGTGAGCATACCAATGACGGAAACCCGTGCAACAACTGTGATACCTGCCGTGGAATTATGGATGGAAGCATACTGGATGTATATGAAATGGACGCTGCAAGTAACAGCGGCATAGACAATATACGCGAAATACGTGAAGAGGTTATATACACCCCTACAAACAGCAGGTTTAAGGTTTATATAATTGACGAGGCCCATATGCTTACTACGGAGGCTTTTAATGCTTTGCTTAAAACTCTTGAAGAGCCGCCGGAGCATATTATATTTATTCTTGCAACAACCGAACCACACAAAATTCCTGCCACAATTTTATCAAGATGTCAGCGTTTTGACTTCAGGAGAATAGGCATCGAAGATATTGAGAGAAGACTTTCAAAGATAGTTAAAGCAGAAGGTATAAGCATCACACCTGATGCACTTGAACTTGTGGCAGAACTTGCGGATGGCTCGATGCGTGATGGATTGAGTATACTTGATCAATGTGCTGCCTTTGCTAAAGAAGAGCTTAGGTATGACGATATAGTTGATATTGTCGGTATTGCGGACAAGCGTATCTTATTCCCGATTGTTGATGCTATTGCAGAATATGACGCATCGGCAGCTTTGTTTGCTGCAGACAGCTTTTTAAAGAAGGGCAAGGAAACGGCAGACTTTTTGGAAGAAATGATTTTCCATTTCAGAGCCTTGATGCTGTGTAAATCGATGGAAAACCCTGCCGAGATACTTGAAAAAAGTGACGAGGTAATTTCAAAATACAAGGCACAGGCGGATAAATTTAACCTTGATAGGCTTATTTATATAATACAGATTTTGGGCGACTATCTTCTTCAGGCAAAAAAACTTTCAACCCCAAAGGTTGACGTTGAGATACTGCAGAACTTGCTTTGCGGATTGAAAATCTTGAAAAAGAACTAAATTCACTGAAGGCAAACGGTGTTACGGTAAAAAAATCAGCCGGCAAAAGTACTGCTGTCAATAATTTACCTGAAGAACTACCCAAAGCCGTTGAGCCTCATATTGATGAAGGAAAAATATGGACAAAGTGGCGTGATGCGTTAAGTGTTATCAAAGATGAAAGTAAA
>JAUMXX010000083.1:3967-4382 GCA_030535285.1 bacterium
AGCCTTTACACTTATCTTTTTAATGCAAAAGCACTTTTTTACGGTGACGAGATTGAATTGGTTATTGTAAGTGATTTGGCTTACGAAAAAATTAATACCCACGACGGAAGAGCATATTTATCCGAACTTTTTTCAAAAGTCCAGGGAAGTGCACTCAAAGTTACGGTTTCAGGCAAGGAAGGTCCCAGACAGAGAACAGACAGCACTGCATCAATACTTGATATAGCTGCAAAAAAGGATTTGCTTGGCGAAAAAATGACGGTAATAGATTAGCAATTTAAACACAGAAAGGATTGGATTTTATGGCAAAAGGCGGTTTCCCCAGAGGTATGGGAGCTATGGGCGGCGGTAATATGAACCAGATGCTCAAGCAAGCTAAAAAAATGCAGGAACAAATGATGAAGATGCAGGAAGA
>JAUMXX010000084.1:0-1791 GCA_030535285.1 bacterium
TTCTTTAGGTAAAACAACTCTGCCTAATTCGTCAACTTTCCGAATAATGCCAGTATCACGCATAAAATCACCTCAACATTTGCAATCATTATAATACTAAAAACGACAGTTGTCAAGAAAATAACTATCGTTGCGTCAATTAATGTCAGATAAATACTTTTTTCGGGAGCAAGAGATGATAAATTATATATGGGGATTTTTAGTCCTGGTTTCAATAATTTTTGGTGCAATTAATGGTCGAATAGGCGAAGTTTCAAAGGCGGTATATACGGGTGGAACAACTGCAGTGGAACTTTGCGTTTCGCTCACCGCAGTTATGGGGGTCTGGGGCGGTTTTATAAAAATTGCCGAAGCAGGCGGGATGACAAATGTTATTGGTAAAATTCTCTCTCCGATTGTAAGACTCCTGTTTCGAAATTTGAATAAAAATGATGAGGCAGTCGGAGCAATTTCAATGAGTATGGCAGCCAATTTGTTGGGTTTGGGTAATGCCGCAACTCCTTTAGGAATAGAGGCAATGAAAAAAATCAATAAAGTAAACCCTTTAAAATCTACTGCAAGTTATGACATGATAACCTTTGTTGTGATTAACACTGCGTCAATTCAGCTTGTTCCGACCACAATAGGTGCAATCAGAGCAAAATTCGGCGCTGAAAATCCTTTAGACATAAATAGTGCAGTTATAATAACGTCTTTACTTTCATTAGCAGTTGGTCTTATTTTAAATGAGTTTTGTCATAGATTTTTCAAAAGAAAAACGGGTGGGGAATAAAGTGGAATTGTTTTCGGCATATATATTGCCCGTAATAATAACATTTTTCATTGGAGCAGGCTTTGTAAAGGGAGTAAGACCTTTTGATCTGTTTACCGACGGAGTGGCACAGGGATTAAAAACCCTGTTGGGAATTGTACCGTCGATCTTTGCTCTTGTTATTGCTGTTGAGATGTTCAGGGTGTCCGGTGCACTGGATTCACTATCGAATTTGCTGAATCCGGTTTTCAGTTTATTAGGTATTCCCAAAGAGATATTTCCAATGGCTGTTTTGAGACCGATTTCCGGTTCCGGTTCACTTGCATTACTAAACGATACCCTTTCAAGATATGGCGCCGAATCGAAAATCGGCTTGATATCATCGGTTATATGTGCTTCCTCTGAAACAACGTTTTACACCATAGCGGTTTATTACGGAGCATGTGGCATAAAGAATATTAGATATACCGTGATACCGGCAATTGCAGCAGATATTTCGGCAGCAATTTTTGCCTGCATAGTTATAAATTTTACTAATTAAAAAAAGCCAATCAATAATGATTGGCTTAAAATTTTATTTGCTGAGTTGTTTAAGGGTGGGATGATTTTTATCTTTTTCTGAAAGCAGAAGTTGGTCGATTGATTCGGTTGGCCACTCGATAGCAACATCCGGATCGTCCCATGCCAGACCGGCATCAAATTCGGGATGATAAAAATCATCACATTTGTAGCAAAATTCTGCTTCGTCGGATAAAACCAGAAAACCGTGCGCAAAGTTTTTCGGGATAAAAAACTGACGTTTGTTTTCGGCTGAAAGCCGCACACCAACCCATTTGCCGTAGGTTTTACTGCCTTTCCTTAAATCAACAGCAACATCAAACACCTCGCCCGAAACAACACGAACTAGTTTTGCTTGTGAGTGTTGAGTCTGAAAATGCAACCCACGCAAAACGCCTTTACGGGATTTCGATTGATTATCTTGAACAAACTTTGCAGTAATACCGCCTTGAATAAAATCGGATTCGGTATAGGTTTCCATG
>JAUMXX010000084.1:1801-3545 GCA_030535285.1 bacterium
TGAAATATCCGCGGTTATCACCGAAAACAGTTGGTTCAATAATTTTAACACCTTCGATTTCTGTATCAATAAAAGTGAATTTACCCATCTTAAACTTCCTTTTTATCTTTATACATTGTTTCATAATACTTTTGATATTTACCACTAGTTACATTCTTAACCCATTCGCTGTTTTCCAGGTACCATTTTAGAGTCTTTTTGATACCGACCTCAAACGGAGTTTCAGGATACCAACCGAGTGTATCTTTGATTTTTTGAGGATCAATACCGTAACGGCGGTCATGTCCTTTGCGGTCGGTAACATGTTTAATCATATGTTCTCCGACCTGTGAGTCAACGTTTTCTTTAATATATTCAATTATAGTCTTAACAATGAAGATGTTTGTACGCTCATTGTGTCCGCCTACGTTATAAACCTCACCGTCAACACCGTCACGGATTACCATATCAATTGCTTTACAATGGTCATCAACATAGAGCCAGTCGCGTATTTGCATACCGTCACCATAGACGGGCAAATCCTTATGAAGAAGTGTGTTGTTCATAATAAGAGGAATAAGTTTTTCGGGGAATTGGAAAGGTCCGTAGTTATTTGAACAACGGGTGATGTTCATAGGCAATTTATATGTATCGTGATAGGCTTTAACTAACAAGTCAGAGGATGCTTTTGAAGACGAATAGGGAGAGTGTGGATCAAGGGGAGTAGTTTCGGTGAAATAACCCTCAGGCCCCAAAGAACCGTATACCTCGTCGGTTGAAACATGGTGAAATTTAACACCGGGCTTGTAGCAATCATCACCGATTTGCCATGCCTTTTTAGCGTTATTTAAGAGGTTAACCGTTCCAAGTACATTTGTTTTAACAAAGATATCCGGATTACTGATACTGCGGTCAACATGGCTTTCAGCAGCAAAGTTAACAACATAATCAATATCGTTCTCGTCAAAAATTTTGGCAATAGCTTCATTATCTGTGATATCAGCCTGAATGAAACTGTAGTTAGGGTTGTTCTCAACCGACTTCAAATTCTCCAAATTTCCGGCATAGGTAAGAGCATCAACATTGATAATTTTCACATCGTCATATTTGTTAAGCATGAAAATTATAAAGTTTGAACCAATAAACCCTGCTCCGCCGGTAACAAGATATGTTTTCATAGATTTTCCTCCAAAATTATTTATTTAGATATTTAATAAAAAACTTAAACATGGACCAAATATGTATGAGAAGGTATTTAATACTTTTTGTACTGGCTCTTTCCCAAAGATGTGTCACGTTGCAGTACGGGTAAAAAACGACTCTACCGAATTGTTTTGCACGCAGTGTGAGGTCAGCATCTTCGAAATACATAAAAAATCGACGGTCAAAACCATTCAGATTAATAAAACAATTTGTTCGAATAGCAAAGAAACAACCTGTACAGAAATCAATATCCTCAGGTTCCGAAAAATGCTTGTCCTGCAGTGTGTACTCCCTTCGAAATTTTGACAGAAAGGGGATTCTGCCGCCTAACAAATACTTTAACTTGGGTTTTCGTTTTGGCAAGAACTGTTCGTCACCGTTTTCATAAAGTATTCTCGGGGTAATCATAACGGTGTCTGTGTTGTTTTGCAGGTAATCACAAAGCTGCATAATTATATCGTTATTAATTATTATATCAGGGTTAATTACAAAATGGTAATCAGAGTCTAAAAGATCAAGTACCAGATTATGCGCTGCTCCAAAGCCTAAATTGTTATTGTTA
>JAUMXX010000084.1:3555-4382 GCA_030535285.1 bacterium
AGCTGATGAGGAAAATGAGTCCCAGGGTTACCGCAAAAGACAGAAACCTCCGGAAAATGTTGTTTTATAATGTCAACAGTGTTATCGGTTGAACCGTTGTCAACAACAAACAATTTGAAGTCAATGTCTTTTGTGTTGGCAAGAATTGATGATATGCAGTTGTAGATCTTATCAGATTCGTTGTATGTTACAATACAGGCAGAAACACGATAATTCATAAAAATTTCCTTCAAAAATAATTAAACAAATAATAACATATTTTTACCAAATTATCAACACTATATTGAAAATTTACAAAATATTTAAACCATACTTAAAGCAGTACATCATGTTTTGAATCGGGTTCGAAACGGCGAAATGCATCAAATTTTCCGTATAGATCGCTATAAGCAAGAAAAACATCATCAACCTTTGAGATGTTCTTTTCCTTCAATTTTTTCATCAACCATTTTTCGTCTTTTCCTATCAAACTCAATGTATCATTTAAAATGGTGCCGTCAATTATTAAATTGAATTTGATTTCGTCATCAGAAACCACCATGTTCATTGCGGTTGCGGTTAAGGGTTGCTCGTTTCCTTTGGGAAGAAAACTTATCCTTCCGTTTGGTTCGAAAACCGCTGCCTTTAATTTTGACAAATCAAAATATCCGGCTTCTCTGCACTGTATCAAAAATTCGTCAACATCTAATTTTGCTTTTTTAAGGTTAGACCTGTAAATATTTCCGTCATAAAAAATAATTAATGATCTTCCGCCAAAGATTCGCCTTAAAAAAATTGATTTCGTAGAGATGTAGGAAATGACAAATGTTGAAAGAGCGTATATAATC
>JAUMXX010000085.1 GCA_030535285.1 bacterium
TATGCCTTTAATGAAATCCCACGAGCTTTCTCTTGCACTTGATAAGGTTATTACCGGGCTACATAAGTCGGACCTTATAATTGTTGGTGCCCGTCCGGGTATGGGAAAGACTGCATTTGCATTAAATGTTGCCAGAAATGTTGCGCTAAACACCGATAAAACGGTCTGCTTTTTCTCGTTGGAGATGACCCGCGACCAGTTGGCACAAAGAATGCTTTCAACCCAAGCGCAAATTGAATCGGCTAAGTTCCGTACCGGTGATTTAACCAAAGATGAATATACACGTTTGGCAGATGCCGGCAAAAAATTGGGAGAGACCGAACTCTATTTTGACGAGACTTCGAGCCTGACTGTGCCCGAGATAAAGGCTAAACTTCGTCGTATGAAAAAGGTGGATCTTGTTATTATAGACTATTTGGGACTTTTGCAGTCGTCATCAAGAAAAGAGAATCGTGTTCAGGAAGTTTCCGAAATCACAAGACAACTCAAGGTTTTAGCAAAAGAACTTAAGATTCCGGTAATAGTCTGCGCTCAGCTTAATCGTGGACCTGAGTCAAAAAGCGGCAGCCATAAGCCTGCATTGTCAGAGTTGCGTGAGTCGGGTTCAATTGAGCAGGATGCCGATATAGTCTTGTTTATATACAGAGAGATGTATTATGCCAATCAGAAGAAAGCGGATCCGAACAATCCTGTTGATGAAAACAAGGCCGAAATAATAGTTGCTAAGAACCGTCACGGAAGTCTGGAAAACGTTCCGCTTTATTGGGATGGTCAATACACAAGATTTACAAGTGTTGTTCAGGATAGTCAATATGATTGATAGAATTATACAGGCGGCCGAGAAATATAAAATGTTTTCCGATGCCAAACACGTAACCGTGGCTTTATCCGGTGGTGCGGATTCCATGGCATTGCTGTATGCTTTGCACGGTTTAAAAAATCAATATGGATTTCAATTGGCTGCTGCTCATGTTAATCATTGCTTGCGCGGTTTGGAATCGGATTCAGATGAGAAGTTTGTCAGGCAGGTTTGCGAAGGTCTGGGTGTTACTCTGTTTGTAAAGAGGATTGAGGTTGAAAAACTTTTGCAAAAGGGCGAAAGCATTGAGACTGCTGCGAGAAGGTTGCGTTATGAGTTCTTAGATAAGGTTTCTCCGCAAATTATTGCTACAGCCCATACCGCAAGCGATAATCTTGAGACAGTTTTATTTAATGCAGCACGGGGAACGGGCATCAAGGGACTTTGCGGCATTCCGCCCATTCGTGACAGAATTATACGGCCGTTGTGCTTTTGTACGCGCAGCATGGTTGAGTCTTATTGCAAAGAAAATCAAATTGCATTTTGTAATGATTCAACCAATGCCGACATAAAATATTCTCGAAATAAGATAAGACACAAGGTGATTCCGGTTTTAAAAGAAATTAACCCGAATGTTGAGACCGGCATTGTCAAAATGAGCACCATGTTGCGTCAAGACAGCGAATATCTTGAGTCGGTTGCAGATAAAGAGTATAAAAAAATCAGTGTGCTCGGCGGATTGGATTTAGAAGGTTTGAATTTGCTGCACATTTCGGTGAAAAACCGTGTAATAATGCAGTATTATCGTGATACAGTCGGCACATCACCTGACCGGTTTCACATTGACAGTATTGAAAAAATTTGTTCTGATAAAATCGGAAAAACCGGATTGGCTTTAGATTTTTATGCTTTTGTTGACGGTAAAAGATTAATAATAGAACGCGAGGATAATAATAAAGAGGATAGGGTTTTTTATGAACGTGTTTTATGTGAAAATCCGGAGGATACAGATTGCGAATTCTTAAGTTTTAAATTAATTGATAAGGATAGTTTTTGCAATTTTAAAAATGTTAACAAAAAGTTGTTTAATTATGTGGTTGATTATGATAAAATAATCGGGACGGTTATTATCAGGAACAGGTCAAGCGGGGACAAAATTAATTTATTAAAGCGAAACGGTACTAAAACATTAAAAAAACTGTTTATTGACAGCAAAATTGATGTTAACCAAAGAGACAGTATCGTGGTCTTGGCCGATGAAAACGGTGTCTTTTTTGTGGACGGTTTCGGAATTGATAAACGAGTTGCCGTTGATGAATATACAAAGAGATTTTTAATTATTTATAGTAACGGGCAATAATTGTCCGAAAGGAGTAATGTTTTGAGTAAAAATGTAAGGAATATATTGCTTTTCATCGGGATTCCGTTGGTTCTGGTGTTTGCAATATTAGCGGCAATTATCGGTATGGGCAAAACAGTCGATACAAAATACTATGAAATTGTCCAAAAGGTATACAACAACGAGATTTCAGAGTATCAACTGAATCTATACAGCGGCGAATTAATTTATGTCGAAAGAAAAACAAATGAGAAGAAACGTTATAATGTTGCAAATGCCGATATTTTTTATAACGATGTAAACGAGTTTGTTATTGAGAATAATAACAAAAATGCCGGCAATCCGGAACTGATTATCAAGCAGGATTATAAAAGCGGTGATGAGGTTTCCTGGATTGTAAGTCTTCTGCCCACTGTTTTATTGTTCGGTGCCTTAATTCTTATCTGGTTTTTGGTTATGCGAAGAATGGGTCAGACCATGGGCAACGACAAGGCTATGGGCTTTGGAAAGGCAAAATTTAAAAAGGTTGCTGATGATAAGCGAAGGACAACTTTTCTGGATGTTGCGGGAGCAGATGAAGAAAAGGAAGAACTTAAGGAAATTGTTGAGTTCTTAAAAAATCCGAAAAGATTTAATGAACTTGGCGCAAGAATTCCCAAAGGCGTACTTCTTGTGGGACCTCCCGGAACGGGTAAAACTTTATTGGCCCGTGCAGTTGCAGGCGAGGCAAACGTCCCGTTTTTCTCTATTTCGGGTTCTGATTTTGTTGAAATGTTTGTCGGTGTTGGTGCTTCACGTGTCAGAGATTTGTTTGAACAGGCAAAAAAAAGCGCACCGTCAATTATATTTATTGATGAAATAGATGCAGTTGGACGTCAGCGTGGCGCAGGTTTGGGCGGCGGACATGATGAGCGTGAGCAAACACTTAATCAGTTGCTTGTTGAAATGGATGGTTTTGGCGCAAATGAGGGTGTCATTATAATTGCAGCAACCAACCGTCCTGATATTCTTGATAGGGCACTGTTGCGTCCGGGTAGATTTGACCGTCAAATCACGGTTAATTATCCTGATGTAAAGGGTCGTGAAGAAATTTTAAAGGTTCACGCAAGAGGAAAGCCGCTTGCTCCCGATGTCAGTTTGAAGACCATTGCAAAGAGCACCTCCGGTTTTACGGGCGCTGATCTTGAGAATCTTTTAAATGAGGCAGCATTGCTTGCGGCCAGAAATAATCTTAAGGCTATTACTCAGGAAAATATAGAAGAGGCTACTATTAAAGTTGTAATGGGAACCGAAAAGAAGTCTCATGTTGTTAAGGATGAGGATAAACGCATCACCTCTTATCATGAGGCCGGCCATGCCGTTGTTTCTTATTTTCTGCCTACTCAGGATCCGGTCCATCAAATATCTATTATCCCACGCGGAATGGCTGCAGGTTATACGATGTATCTGCCCGATGAAGATCATGGACATATTTCTAAAAACAGAATGCTTGAGGATATCTGTTCACTTCTCGGCGGCCGTGCGGCTGAGGAAATTACACAGGATGATATATGCTCCGGGGCTTCGAATGATATTGAACGTGCAACCGAGTTGGCACATAAAATGGTTAAAAAATTCGGTATGAGTGATAGAATCGGTTTGGTTTCGCTCGGAACCGGAGACAATGAGGTGTTCCTGGGAAGAGATTTTTCTTCTACACCTAATTATTCAGAGCAATTAGCCGCCTTGATTGATGATGAGGTTAAGAATATTGTTATGACACAATATGATAGGGCAAAGGATATTCTCAGAGAGAATATAGATAAGGTCCATATTGTTGCTCAACAACTGTTTGAAAACGAAAAAATTGACGGCGAAGACTTCCGCAAGATTATGAGTCAGGGGCAGGATGCTCAACAGTAATTCAATTTAATTAAAAACGCTTTAAGCTCTGCTTAGGCAGAGGTCTTAAGGCGTTTTAATATTTATTGGCTTAAAAAACGGATTATATGCCTTTTGTCAGGATGGCGTGTAATTGACTTTTACACGTTAATATGTTAAAATTTTACTCGGTTAAAGTAAGCATAAGGAGGAACGCTTTATGGAAAAAATCAGAAACGAAAGCACTGATTTGCTTTGTCAAGCGATTTTAACCTTGAAAAATGTTGATGAGGTTTATGATTTTTTAGAAGATATCTGTACCGTTAAAGAAATAAAGGCAATTGCACAACGGGTAGTGGTGGCGCGTATGCTGCTTGATA
>JAUMXX010000086.1 GCA_030535285.1 bacterium
CAATGGCAGCATTTTCTTTTTGGGATTTAGCAGCGGCGGCAGCAGCTTTGTTCATGGCTATTTGTGCTTCCATCGCGGCGACTTGGGCACTTTGGTTAGCGTGCTGTAATTCTAAAAGCATATCGCCTTGCTTGAACATTTGCCCCTTTTTGAAATAAATTTTGTGGAGATGACCGTCTACTTTTGTTTTGACCTTCACATCAGCAACTGCTTTGAGGGAAGTAGTTGTGTTTATTCCTTTAACTAAGGAGTTGTTGTAAGTGGCTTTAGCGACCTGCACTCTGGCAATGTTTTCTGTTTTAACAGCTTGAGGTTTGTTAAACATGTTTCTGCCCAAGAAGCCTAATGCCAACACAGTGATGATTGCAGGAAGCAATATTTTTTTATCTTGTAACTTGTTAAGCATTGTGAACATCCTCTCCAAAGTATTTACCATATTTATCCTTGAGACGGTTTAATTTAGCAATAAGGCTATCTTTGGCGTCATCAAAGATAAGATACACTACAGGGATGACAAGCAAGGTTAAGATGGTGGAGGTAAACAATCCGCCAAAAATACAGATGCTCATTGATTGACGCATTTCCGAACCAATAGTGATGGCAAAAGCCGCTGGCATAGCACCAATTAAGGTAGAACATGCCGTGATTAAAATTGCGCGCAAGCGTGTAGGTGTAGCCTTGATGACAGCCTGCACTTTATCCAAGCCTTTTGAGCGTTCTTGATTGATGAAGTCTACCAAAATAATACCGTTATTAACAACAATGCCCACCAGGAAAATCAATGCCATATAGCTCATCATGTCCAGTTTACAGCCTGTAAAATATAATAATCCAAAGGCACCGGGAGTAAGCAGTGGCAAGGACATCATTACGGTTAAAGGATGGATGAAGGATTCAAATTGGATTGCCAAGATTACATATACCAGACAGATGGCAACGATTAGAGAAATTTTCAAACGGGCAAAATCGTCTAACATATATTTACTAGCTCCGGTAGGGGTAATTTTAATACCACTATCAGGAGGTATATATTTTTTTGCTAAGCCGTTCATAAATCTAATGCCTTCACCAGAGGAATAGTCCTTGGTTACATTTGCTGAAATGGTTAGGCTGCGTTGTCTGTTGTAACGCTTAATGAGATTTGGACCAGTGCTTTCTTCTATGGTGAAAAGATTATTGGCTTGTACTATCTCGCCGTTGGCATTGCGAGTGTAAACAGTATTTAAAGCATCTAAGCTGTTGCGTTTAGGTTGGTCTGCCATTATACGCATATCATAGCGATAACCGTCCTCTTTAAATACGCCTACTTTTTCGCCACCAAAGATAGCATATAGCTCCGTGCTTAATGCCCTTATGTCTACATTCATACTATCGGTTAAGCCACGGTTAAGTACAACATTATATTCCGGTTTGCTTGTCCGTACATCACTTTCAATGTCAGTTATTTTCGTGTTAACCGCGGAGTCACGCATAATGTTTTCTGCTACCGGCAAGAGTGCTTCCGTTGTGGGTCCTACCATGGTCATACGGAAATCTTTTCCTATGCTCATGCTGGGGCAATAGTTAATCATGACATCTTTGAACTGACTTGTCCCTGGGCGTAACTGGTCTTGCACATCTTTAAGAGAGGGGCGAGAATCTGAAATAAGTTGTACATAGATGGTTCCCTTATTCTTTTCGGCACCGGTACCGGCGCCAATGGTAGCATAAGTAAATTTAACATATTTGTTCTCGCGGATAACTGCACCTATGTCATCTAAGGTGCGGTATGTTTCCTGAAGGGATGCGCCTAAAGGAAGTTCGCAGTCAATTTTAAACAAGCCGTCATCTTCGTGGGGAACAAAAGCTGTACCGATTTTGCCTGACAGGAAATAGCCAAAGAAAAATACGGATATGGCAATTGTCATAGTGAGAAGTCGCTTGTGAACGGCAGTGGTTAATAATTTGCGGTAGTAATCTTCAAGTAAAGTTAATTTTTGGTCGCAATAAGCACCAATTTTACCAAGCTTGGTAATTTTCAAAAGACGGGAATTTAAGTAAGGAGTCAGTGTTAAGGACAGAAGCAGGGATAAGCTGATGGTCAAGATAATAGTGATACCAAAAGCATTAAACAGCTTACCGACAATACCGCTTAAAAAGGCGATGGGGGAGAAAACTGCTATAGTAGTCATAACACCGCCGATAATTGAGAAGGATACTTCTTTTGCTCCTATAAAGGCAGCTTCCATAGGAGGTACACCTTGGCGAAGATGTCGCGTAGTGTTCTCGAGTACAACAGTAGTGGCATCAACTACCATGCCTACGGAAAGAGAGATTGCCATCATGGAGAGTGCATTTAAAGTAATATCAAGCTTATGCATGACAATAAAGCTGCCAAAAATACAGACGGGAATGGTGACGATTGTTACAAAGGTTGCTCTAAAAGTTTGCAGGAACAGGAACATTAAGATGGAGCAAAATAAAACTGCACACATAACATCCCTGGCTGCACCACCAATGGCAGCGCGTACATAATTTGCTTGGTCGTAGAGAACATCTATATTAATATTTTTTGGTTTGGTCTTTTGTAAATCTGCGAGAACTGCCTGTACCTCATCACTAAGTTTAACTTCATTAGCGCCACTTTGTTTTTTGACACTGACGATAATAGTTTGCTGGTCATTGAATTGGGCAAGATTTTCTGTTTCTGCAAATCCGTCTTCAACTCGGGCAACTTCGCCTAAACGAGTGACGATACCGTTTTGTACTTGAACTGGTAAGGATTTGAGTTCTTCAACAGTGGCGTATTCGGCATTTATTCTGATGTCCGTATCAGTTTTATGGGCAAGGATGCTGCCAGCAGGTAATTCTACATGATGTTTATTAATTGCCTGCGCAATATCTGCCATGACAAGGTTGCGGGCGTGCAAGGATGCAGGGTCAACCCAGATGCGAATTTCTCTGTCGCGGATACCTGCTGTTTCAATGGTACCAACATCATTAACGGATTGGATTCTAGTTTTGAGAATTTTATCGACGAAAAAAGACTTTTCTTTTTCGGAAGCTGTACCGGTAATTGCCAACTGGATGATTGAGTCCGAAGAAACATCTAGCTTTTGAACTATAGGCGTATCTGCTTCGTCAGGTAAATCGCCAGCTGCAGCAGCAACTTTGTCGCGAACATCACTGGCGGCATCATTAATGTTTTTGTCCATGTCAAATTCAACTACGATTACGGTACGCCCCGGATAGCTGGAGGTTGTTAAACTTAAAACACCTGCAATACCGTTAAGCTTGTCCTCCAAAACATCTGCAACATCTGTGTCCATAATAGTAGCGTTAGCGCCAGCCATGGTGGTGATGACGGTAACTCTGGGGAAATCCATATTAGGTCGTTTTTGTAGTGCCATTTGCGTATAAACATAAATGCCGCCCAAAATTAAGGCGAGGGCACAGATTATTACCGTTACAGGTTTTTGGATTGATTTGCCTACGATGTTCATAGTAGCCTCCAACTGCTGTTATTTTATACAAACAGCTTCGATTAACATTTCTTCTGATTGAGGGAATGCTTTTTTGGCAATTTCAGAATCTAAAAGTTTAGGTTCACGCAAAAAAGTGTAGGAGTTTATGCCTAAAAGATATATATCGACGAAACCAGCCATAAATTTAGGATCATAATCTTTAAATACACCTGCCTTTTGTCCTGCGGAGAAAAACTCTGTCATGAATTTACGATTTTCAGTCATAAAGGATTTAAAAATTGGGGTGGAGTATTTTTTGTTGGTATTGTTTTTTATCATTTCATAATGGAAGGATAATTGAGCTATATCTAGAAAACGATTCTCTTGTCTCCGTTCAATATGGGCGTGAATAAAATAACGAAGGTTGTTTTCAAATTCGTGAGGATGCTCGGAAAAATATTTTTTTATTTTATCCATAAATTCTTTGTTCAAACGCTCGTAAACATAGTAGATTACATCCAGCTTGTTGCTAAAGTAGTTGTATAGAGTTCCTTTAGCGATGCCAACGCTTTCTGCAAGTTCAGCCATGGTAAATACATCGTAGCGTTCTTGTTTCAATAAGATAATTGCTTCCTCATAAACACGGTTGCGAATTAAATTTTCTATAAGTTTTTTCTTTTCGTCGTTAATTTTTGGCATAAGGCACCTCTGATACAATACTTTCAGCAAAATGACTACGGGGTCATTTTTATATACTTTGAGTATATTTATTTTCTCCATCATTGTCAATATTTTGTTTTTGGTATGGCTTTTCTGAAAAATAAAAGAACAGTAGTAAAATGTTTTACCACTGTTCTAAAAAATTAAAGTTTAAAAATCAAATTCCAGCGGGTCGTTGCCGTACTG
>JAUMXX010000087.1 GCA_030535285.1 bacterium
TGCATTATGTAGTTTTAGGTTAATCCAACTGCTTATAACATAATACTGATTATGTCATTGCCGCCGTTTTCGGTGGCAATTTTTATATTATCAACCGCATATTTTCCATACGTTGACGGTGTTCATTGCCGGTAGTGATAATATAAATTCGTGTAGTGTTGATACTACTATGACCGAGTATGTCTGCGAGCTTGGCAATGTCCTTTTCGATACCATAGAAGGTTCGTGCAAACAAGTGACGCAGATTATGGGGAAATACCTTTTGCGGATTTACGCCTGCCTGCTCGCAAAGGCTTTTCATTTCCCGCCAAATGTTGGTTCGGCTCATCGGCTTGCCGCTTCGGGTTATGAAGATCGCACCGGTCGTAATCTTTTGCTCTGCTGCATAGCGGAGCAATTTCTTTTGCAGTTCACGAACAATAAATACTGAGCGTGTTTTGCCTTTAAGCGATACAACCGCTTCGCCGCACTTTACCGCTTCTACCGTGATATATTGCAGTTCGCTCACACGGATACCCGTTCCACATATTGTTTGGGTCAGCAAGTTCAGGCGCTCATTGCCTTTTTGTTTAGCGGCGTTTACAAGTCGCATATATTCCGATTTGGTCAGTTCCTTTTCTTCGGGACAGTAGATCTGCCGCTGAAGTTTGATAGACTTCACCTTCAAATCCGCCCATCCAAGAAATGAAAGCAGACTATTGATAGAAGCAAGCATTGAATTGATGCTCCGTGCGGCGTAGTTCTCGGAGAGCAGTTTGCCTTTATAGGAAATAACCGTTTCCTTTGTTATCTCCGCTTCGCCAACGTAAGCCCAAAACGCCCTTACATCACGGACATATTTTTCTACGGTATTTTCGCTTTTTTCCTCGCCTTTGAGATAAACGGCAAACGCCGCTATATGAGTTTCTGTTAAAATTCTTCCTTTCATCGTATTTACCTCCGGATAGTTTTAATAATATTTTACCCGAAAAGTATGATTATAAATTGTCACCATAATTTTAGGTAAATACGAATAGCAAGTCGAATGTACCGATTTTTGAGCATAATAATTGCCCCGTTGGGAGTGCAGTATTTTCTGCATTCTCAACGGGGCTTTTTTCGTTATAAGTATAACTCTTGTGTTTTGCGCACGAATCTATTTTCTTTTTTTATGCCCAAATCATTCAAAACCTTTTCAAACGATTTTTCATCCGTGTCCTCAAAGTAATAAGCTTTCCAAACGGCATTCTCTCTAACGGAATTTAATACTTTTTCAAAATACGGCATATCTACCTTGTTAAGTGAATGTCCTATTATAATCACTTTATCCACATTAGATAAATTCTTGAAAAAACCTATATTTTCATCGATTATGCTACTTGTTCTTTTAAGGGTGGCATTACAATATTTTGATACACGATCAAAAGTTGAAACTGCAAAATCAACAAAATTGATTTCAGCTTCCTTTTTCTTTTCTAAAGCATAGGAAATAGCTTTCTGATTACAATGACCTATAACTAATTCTTCATTTCTGTTTTTCACATAACCGTGAATGTGCTTAATATTATCTGGATCAATGCAATACACACTTTCAAGGGTATCCGTATAATTGAATGTCAAAAATATCGATTCCCTATCGATTTTGTAAACTGCTTCCTTTTTCGTGTCTATTGATTCAACCCATAATCGTAAATATTTAGGCAATTCGTTCAAGAATCTGTATTGATCATCTAACCACCTTCCTATACCCATATCATCCATTGGATCATAATCGAGTTCCTCTCGCATTTCATTGCCCATTTGTGAACCGAACTCCTCAATATGTGTAGCACAAGACGGTAATTCATTTTCAAAATCGTTCCATAGTGCATTTGAGCGACAATATCCACTCATTATACTTTCATAATAGTCGGGATAATTATCTGCAAGAAAATCTCCAAAATGACTGTATTTGCATTTGATGTGATGCGCAATGTCAAATCCATTTCCTATAATATATAATGTCATAACCCTTTTCCTTTCAATAAAAAGATGAATGTTTGTTTTTATGGGTGAAATATTCCCTTCTTTTTCAGCTTGTCCCGCATCTTATCCAATCCCTTGTGATAGATGTTCTCTGCCGCTTCTGCGGAAGATAGCTCATTCTTGTAAGCAATTTCTTGGAACGTATGCGGTCTGAACTTGGAACTTTTCATACTGTGGCAATCGGGGCAGAAACCGATGTGGGATCGTATGACCTCACGCTCACGGTAAGTAAGCTCGTCTAATGCACCGAATACTGCTTCGCTCCGTTCCTGCCGCAGAAATTCCCTGCAAGGCTCAAAGGTATAATCGCAAGTAACATCCTCTCGACTTTCCTCGCTATCCTCGTCAGCATAACTGCGGTAAAAGTCTATAAACTGCATATTGTGAAAGCCGCTTCGCAGGATCTCACTTACAGTCTTTTCGGACAAGCCAACCTCGTCAGATATTCTTTTCAACGTTTCGGGATTATCCTTGCTGTTGTAAACGGCGTACAGGCGCATTATATTACGCAGATTTTGGTATTCATCATCACTCTGTACCGTAAAACCGGTGCGCATTGTGCGGATATAATTATGAATTTCCTCCCACATAATACGGGTTTTATAGGTTATAAAGGGTGGGCCGCTGTTGGGGTTGTATTTCTCCAATGCCCGTAGGATACCAAGTACACACGCTTCCTTTATATCAAGGAAATGCCCGAACATTGCATACCGCTGCACAATACCCATAACGGTGGTGTTCAGCGTTGGCTCGTAATAATGCAGAAACCAAGACAGATACTTTTCGTCTTTTTCGGCAAGGTATAAATCAATATATTCCTGCAGATCGGCTTTTCTCGGCGGTGCCGGAGAAAGACGGTAGATATATAATTCCTTTTGCCATTCCTTCACGGCACTCACCTCCAATCTGTTATACTGCCGTTACCTTAATCGCTTATCGGTCAGCGCATATAACGCTTCCCGTGTCATATCCCTTTTGAATTGCTCGGCAGTGTACCCATCGCCGTGGATCGCCAATGTTTTCAGCTCGTCTGCAATCTCTTTTGCCACCGTTGCAAATTCTTTTGTAATGGTGCCTTTTGACAGCTCGGCTCGGATGCAGTTGCAACGCTTTTTATGGATGCTCAGTATCGGGTGGGCATCCACTTTTTCTTTTTTGCCCATAATAACGGCATACTGCCTACACGTCATTTTTTCACCGTTATACTCATTGGGAGCAATGCCATTGCAGTATTTTTGCTTACGGGCAGAGGTCATAAGGAAATACTTTTTGCAGATTTCACATTGTTTTGGGTAATGCCCATGATGCAGACCTTCAAAGAAATCTGTAATTACAAAGCTATAATAATTTTCAAAATATAAGCGCCGTGCTACTGTTGCGGTTTTACTGCGGCTGGACTTCTTTATACCTACATATTCTGTTTTTACAGGAAACGGAACTGAGCCAAACACTTCCAACGCTATGGGAAGCAGATGTTCTTCGTCAAAGCGTTCGGCTTCATCTACCCGTTTTACAAAGTCCTTTAGTTGCGCAAATGATTTCTGCAATCCATCTTTAAGATTATCGTAAAAATTAAGAGTTCTTTTTACCTCTTTGAGGAGCAAAGAAGCCTTTTTGAAGAAATCCTCGTCAAATTCCTTTGGGGTAATGTTATACATTGTTTGAGCCAAATCCATAGCCATCACTTTTGAGCGTCGCTGGAAATATTCAATGATTGTATCACAGTTTTCTTCTGTAAATAGCTGTGCTACACGTTCTCTTTCAGAATTAACATCCAAAAGATTAAATGGATTGAGCCAAGGTAGTGCTGTAAAAATGTTCAATATATCCTTACCCGCATTCAAAAACATAGGCGGATACAAATAACCTCGTTCAAGATTTCTCTCCAATATCCAATTATCTAATGTAAATACAGAAATTCGCATAGCGGTGTCATTTTCATAATACTGATTCAGCAGATGGGTGGCAAAATAACCTGCCTGATACATCTTGCCGCCGATATGCACTCTGCCGTCACGGTAGTCGGCGGTAAAATATTCAACCTTTTCACGCATAGTTTCTTACCCTCCATCTTAATTCTAACATATCAAGTGTCCAATAAATGTCCCTTTGCAAAAAACAAATAAATTCAATAAAATTTTTGAAAATTTCAGTTGCAACATCATATTTCGCAGTTACTTTTTAATTAGTATATCATAAAAATGCTGTATTTTCAATGGATTTAGAGCAGTTGCGCCAATCGTTTTGAATGAGTTGCGTAATACTTGCTGTTTAACCTTCATCTCCCTATTCTATAAAGTAGAGGGAGCGAAAACCTCACAAATACTCAGGGCATT
>JAUMXX010000024.1:0-5901 GCA_030535285.1 bacterium
AACTGTTTGAAGCACGCAGGCCGAAGAGAAATGCCATTATTTCTGAAATCGACGGCGTTGTGCGTCTGACGGAAGAAAAGAAGAATCGTGTTATTATCGTTACTAATAACGAAACTGCCGATGAGAGAAAGTATAATATCCCGTTTGGTTATAGGGTTACTGTGCTCGACGGTGATGTTATTAAAGCAGGTGACATGATTACAGAAGGCGCAATTTGTCCTTCCGACATTTTGAATGTAAAAGGACCTGATGGGGTTCAGAACTATATTATTAAAGAGATTCAAAGTGTATATAGACTGCAAGGTGTTGATATTAACGATAAACACATTGAGGTTATTGTCCGTCAGATGATGCGTAAGCTTAAGGTTACCGATGCAGGAAGCACTAACCTGATACCTAATGCATTAACCGATAAGGAAGAAGTGCTTATCGCTAACAAACAGATAGAGGATAGGATTGCCGCCGGAGAGACCGGATTACAGACTGCAACTTATGAGCCTACTCTGCTTGGTATAACCAAAGCCTCATTGGCAACCGAGTCCTTCTTGTCTGCTGCTTCCTTCCAGGAAACAACCCGTGTGTTGACCGATGCGGCGATTAAGGGTAAGGTAGACCCGTTGTTTGGTCTAAAGGAAAATGTTATAATAGGCAAACTTGTTCCCGCAGGAACAGGTACGAAGTGTTACAATTTGTGTAATGAAACGAGTGATAACGTATCAGAAAACACTGTTGAAGACGTTGTTGAGGCACAAGAGTCTGAAATTATTGCATAGTTGTAGCTGAATATCTATATTTAATTAAAAATATCACCAAAACTCTTGACAAAACTTGGGTTTTGGTGATATTATTTATAATTGCGTGGAGTGTTATCTGAGAATAACATGAAATGATATTAAATTTGAGGAGGTGTATTGATGCCAACCTTTAACCAATTGGTCCGAAGTGGACGTGAGTCTGTTGAGAAGAAGGCTAAGGCACCGGCACTTTTGAAGGGATTTAACTCTATCAAACGTTCGATGACCGACAACAATTCTCCGCAGAAGCGTGGTGTTTGCACAGCTGTTAAGACTTCCACCCCCAAAAAGCCTAACTCTGCACTCCGAAAAATCGCCAGGGTTCGTCTTTCTAACGGAATTGAGGTTTCATCTTATATTCCCGGAATAGGCCATAACCTGCAGGAGCACAGTGTTGTTTTAATCAGGGGCGGACGTGTTAAGGACCTTCCCGGTGTTCGTTACCATATTATAAGGGGAACACTTGATACTCAAGGCGTGGCCGACAGAAAGCAGTCGCGTTCCAAGTACGGAGCAAAGCGTCCGAAGACAGGTGCAAAATAGTTTTTTTGACGAATCTATGTCGCAATTTTTCATCAAGCGGCGTTATTATATATTTCGCTTTTGCTTGGTGCTAACGGGATTTGTCGCTCGAGTACCTATGATATCATAAATGTGAAGGAGGGAATGAAGTGCCAAGAAGAGGCTTTATCGCAAAACGTGATGTTCTGCCTGATCCGCTTTATAATTCCAAAATTGTTACCCGTCTTATTAACAGTGTTATGCTTGACGGTAAGAAGGGTGTTGCACAGAAAATTGTTTACGGTGCATTTGAAATTATTTCGGAGAAAACAGGGAATAATCCCATTGAAGTTTTTGAGCAGGCAATGGAAAATGTTATGCCTCAACTCGAGGTAAAGGCTGTCCGTAAGGGTGGTGCAACCTACCAGGTACCTTTTGAGGTTCGTCCTGAGAGAAAGCAAACTTTAGGTTTGCGTTGGTTGACAACCTACAGCCGTAATCGTTCTGAAAGGACGATGAAGGAGCGTCTTGCAAATGAGATTTTAGACGCTGTTAACGGCATTGGCGGTGCAGCGAAAAAACGCGAAGACACTCATAAGATGGCCGAAGCCAACAAGGCTTTTGCTCATTACAGATGGTAGTAAAAAAGAAATAGTCGCAGTTTTAGCGGCAATGTGGAGGGAAATATGCCAAGAAAGGTATCTCTTGAAAAGACAAGAAATATTGGTATTATGGCGCACATTGATGCAGGTAAAACAACCACAACCGAGCGTATTCTTTTTTATACAGGAATAAATCATAAGCTCGGTGAAACGCATGACGGTGCAGCTACCATGGACTGGATGGAGCAGGAGCAGGAGAGGGGTATTACCATTACTTCTGCTGCTACAACTTGTTTTTGGAACGACCATCGTATCAATATTATCGACACCCCCGGACACGTTGACTTTACTGTTGAAGTTCAGCGCTCTTTGAGAGTTTTGGACGGATCGGTTACTGTTTTATGTGCAAAAGGTGGTGTTGAACCGCAGTCTGAAACCGTTTGGAGACAGGCTGATGAATACAAAGTACCCCGAATGATATATGTTAATAAAATGGATATCATGGGTGCTGACTTCTATAATGTTTTGAAAATGGTTAAGGAAAGATTCCAATGTAATGCACTTCCGATTCAACTTCCTATCGGAGTTGAGGATACATTCAAAGGAATTGTTGATCTGATAAACAACGAAGCAGTTGTTTATTACGATGATTTGGGTAAGGAAGTCAAACACGAACCCATTCCTGACGATATGAAGGAACTGGCCGAGAAATACAGGTCGGAACTTATTGAGTTTATCGTTGAACAAGATGACGAACTTATGATGACTTATCTTGAAGACGGAACAGAACCTACTGTTGAACAGATGAAGGAGATAATCCGTAAGTGCACTATCAACAGCGAGATGGTTCCGGTTGTTTGCGGTACTTCATATAGGAATAAGGGTGTTCAGCTTTTGCTGGATGCTATCGTTGATTTCATGCCGGCGCCTACCGATGTTGAGGCTATTAAGGGCGTTAATCCTGATACCGGTGAAGAAGAGGTGAGACATTCTTCTGATGATGAGCCGTTTGCTGCTCTTGCTTTCAAGATCGCAACCGACCCGTTTGTAGGAAAGATTTGTTTCTTCCGTGTTTATTCCGGTACAGTTGCTGCCGGAACAGGTGTTTACAACTCGGTTAAAGATAATAGGGAGAGAATGGGACGAATTCTTCAAATGCATTCTAATCACAGGGAAGACATTGATATTTGCTATTCCGGTGATATTGCTGCTGCAGTTGGTCTGAAGAATACAACTACCGGTGACACTCTGTGTGATGAAAAGTCTCCTATTGTTTTAGAGTCAATGAATTTTCCCGAGCCGGTTATTCGTGTCGCTATTGAGCTGAAGACCAAGGCCAGTCAGGAAAAAATGGGTATAGCGCTTTCTAAACTTGCAGAAGAGGATCCGACCTTCAGATGTTATACAGATGAAGAAACCGGACAGACTATTATTGCAGGTATGGGAGAACTCCACCTCGAAATCATAGTTGACCGTTTGTTGCGTGAATTTAAGGTTGAGGCTAATGTAGGTAAACCGCAGGTTGCTTATAAAGAAACAATCCTTAAAAATGCTGATGTCGACTGCAAATACGCACGTCAGTCGGGTGGTAAAGGTCAGTACGGTCATGTTAAGATCCGTGTTGAGCCTAACGAGACCGGAAAAGGATATGAATTTATTAATTCTATCGTCGGCGGTGCTATTCCGAAGGAATATATTCCTGCTGTTGATGCCGGTATAAAGGGCGCTATGCAGGCAGGTGTTCTTGCAGGATATAATGTTGTTGATGTTAAGGTCGAACTTTATGATGGATCTTATCATGAGGTTGACTCTTCTGAAATGGCATTTAAGATTGCAGGTAGTATGGCGTTTAAGGATGCATGCAAAAAGGCAAACCCGGTTTTGATGGAGCCTATAATGAAGGTAACGGTTATTGTTCCTGAAGAGTACATGGGCGACGTTATCGGTGATTTGAACTCACGCCGTGGCGAGATTCAAGGCTTTGAAGACAGAGTCGGTGCAAAGCAAATTAATGCACGTGTACCGTTGGCTGATATGTTTGGTTACGCAACAGATCTCCGCTCTAAAACACAGGGTAGAGGACAGTATGTAATGGAGCCTGACGGCTACAAAGAAATTCCTAAATCTATAGCAGAAAAGATTATTACTTCAAAGACAAAGGATGAATAAAAATTCTTCTTGAAATTTCTAATCTTTTTTGTTAAAATATTCCTAGATGGGCAATATGCCCAAGTTCAAAAAAATAATTGTTTAATTTAAAGGAGGATATTCCAATGGCAAAGGAAAAATTTGAAAGAAATAAACCTCATGTTAACATTGGTACAATCGGTCACGTTGACCATGGTAAGACAACTCTTACTGCTGCTATCACAAAGTATTTAGCTATGGGCGGCGGCGCAGATTTCATTGACTATGCAAATATTGATAAGGCTCCTGAAGAGAGAGAACGTGGTATTACAATTAATACTTCACACGTTGAGTACGAGACCGAGAATCGTCACTATGCGCACGTTGACTGCCCCGGACATGCTGACTATGTTAAGAACATGATCACCGGTGCTGCTCAGATGGACGGTGCTATCCTTGTTATCGCTTCTACAGACGGTCCTATGGCTCAGACTAAAGAGCACTTGTTGCTTGCTCGTCAGGTTGGCGTTCCTTATATCGTTGTTTTCATGAACAAGGTTGACCAAGTTGATGATGAAGAACTTCTTGAACTCGTTGAGATGGAGGTTCGTGAGACTCTTGATAAGTATGAGTTCCCGGGAGATGATACTCCGATTATTAAGGGTTCTGCATTGAAGGCATTAGAGTCAAGCTCACAGGATAAAAACGCTCCTGAGTATGCACCTATTGCTGAATTGATGGCAGCTGTTGACTCTTATATTCCTACACCTGAGCGTAAGGCTGATCTTCCTTTCCTTATGCCTGTTGAAGACGTATTTACAATCACAGGTCGTGGAACAGTTGCTACAGGTAGAGTAGAGCGTGGACAACTCAGAACCAGTGAAGAAGTTGAAATCATCGGTCTTACCGAAGAAAGAAACAAAACTGTTGTTACCGGAATCGAAATGTTCCGTAAAATCCTCGACTATGCTGAGGCCGGTGATAATATCGGTGCTTTGCTTCGTGGTGTTCAGCGTAATGAGATTGAACGTGGTCAGGTTCTTTGCAAACCCGGCTCAATCAATCCTCATACAAAGTTCCACGGTCAAGTTTATGTTCTTAATAAAGATGAAGGCGGACGTCATACTCCGTTCTTTAACAACTATCGTCCTCAGTTCTATTTCAGAACAACTGACGTTACCGGTGTAATTTCATTACCGAGCGGTGTTGAAATGTGTATGCCTGGTGATAACGTTGAAATGGACGTTGAACTTATCACACCTATCGCTATCGAAGAAGGTCTTCGTTTCGCTATCCGTGAGGGTGGCCGTACTGTTGGTTCAGGTGTTGTAACAAAAGTTAATGAATAATCTTTAGCTTTAAAGTTTTAATGCGGGCAGTTTTTACTGTCCGCATTTTTTTATAAAAGCCAATAACTGATTTAAAATAATTTTTGCATAAGACTATTTTAATTGGGTAATTTTATCAATGCGGGTTGACAAGATATATGTTTTTTTGGTAAAATATTTTGAATAGTTATATTTCTAAAATATTTAATAAGGATAGTTGAGTTAATGATAAAAAGTATGACAGGTTACGGCCGTTGCGAAGAGGTCGTTAATGGAGTAAGTGTTGTTGTTGAGATAAAATCGGTTAATCATCGTTATTTTGAGTTTTCCTGTCGTGTTCCAAGAGCTTTTGCCTTTATTGAAGACAAACTAAAAGCATTGCTTCAAACGAAAATTTCGAGGGGAAAAGTTGATGCTTTTGTATCTATTGATACCGGTGATATTTTTGACACTTCAATAAGTATAAATCATACCTTTACTAAGGGATATGTTGACGCTTTAATGCAACTTGCTGAAACATATGGGCTAAAGGATGATATTTCTGTTTCC
>JAUMXX010000024.1:5911-17107 GCA_030535285.1 bacterium
CTTGTAGCACGCAATCCCGAGGTGTTTAATATTAAAAAAGATAGCATTGATGAACAGTTGGTTTGGGATGCGGTTTCTTCGGTTGCAAGTAATGCTTTGGAATCGTTGGTCGTTATGCGAGAAAGCGAAGGAAAGAATTTGGTCAATGATATAATGTCAAGAATTGATGCTATTAAGGCAAACGTTGAGAAGATTGAAAAGAGATCACCCGAAACTGTTAGGGAATACCGCGAGAGAATCGAGCAAAAAATCAAGGAATTAGTTGGTGATGTTCAGATTGATGAACAGAGGTTGTTAGCCGAAACTGCGATTTTCGCCGACAGAATTGCGGTTGCCGAAGAAACTGTTCGTTTAAATAATCATATGGAGCAACTCGCATTACTCTTAGGTAGTGATGGTCCGGTAGGCAGAAAGTCTGATTTTATTGTCCAGGAAATGAATCGAGAGGCTAACACAACGGGATCTAAATCGCAGGATTTGGAGATTAATAGGATTGTAGTTGACATCAAGTCTGAAATCGAAAAAATCAGGGAACAGATCCAAAATATTGAGTAAGGTGAGTTTATGCAATTAGTAAACATTGGTTTTGGCAACATGGTTTCGGTTGAGCGTATAGTTACTATTGTCAGTCCCGAATCCGCACCGATAAAACGAATCATTCAGGATGCAAGGGATAAGGGTATTTTGATAGACGCAACTCATGGAAGAAAAACAAGGGCGGTAATCTTTACCGATAGCGGTCATATTATTTTGACGTATTTGCAAACCGAAACTGTTTCTTCCAAAATTTCGAATTTTGATACGTTGAGTGAGGAGGGATTTGACGGTGAATAAGGGTTCACTCTTTATTATCTCAGGTCCTTCCGGCTCCGGAAAAGATACAATTTTAAGCGAGGTTTTAAAGGCTTGTGACAATCTGCAATTTTCGATTTCAACTGTTTCCAGGCCGATGCAGGAAGGCGAAAAACAGGGAGAAAAGTATAATTTTGTTACAAGAGATGAGTTTATTGAGTTAATAAATAATGATATGTTGCTTGAGTATAACGAATACTGCGGCAATTATTACGGAACTCCGAGAGCTTACGTTGAAGAATGTATTGATCACGGGAAAAATATAATGATTGAGGTTGACGTAAACGGTGCTGCAAATATTCGAAGGTTAATTCCCGAGGCGGTTAGCGTTTTTATTATGCCGCCTTCACTTCAGGTATTGCGTGACAGATTGTTCTCACGTGGTAGAGAATCATCTGATGTGATTGATAAGCGTTTTGCACAAGCACGGTCTGAGATTCAACGTGCAAGCGAATATGATTATATTATTGTCAATGATGTTCTTGAGGAGGCTGTTGATGATTTTTTGGCCATCATAAGATCGCATCAGCTTAAGACAGAAAAAAATATAAAACTAATTAATGAGGTGATTTCAGATGTTGAATCCTGCGATAGGTAAATTAATCAGAAATAGTGAGAGTAGGTACAAACTTGTGTTAGAGGTAGCAAAAAAGGCCAGAGCGATTGCTCAACAAGCTGAGGAGAATAAAGATATAGTTGTTGAAAAGCCTGTAACAATAGCAATTAATGAAATGTCGCAAAACTTAGAACAAGAATAGTCTAATAAAATATTAATTAGGAGGTGGCTTGTCATGAGAAATCCCGTTTTGGTTCAGGTAGTGGTAGATCAAGCGGTATTTTATATTGACAAGCCATATGACTATTTGTTGCCTGAAAAGTTTGTCAAAAATGCAGCTGTCGGTTGTCGGGTTATCGTTCCGTTTGGCAGAACGAATAAGAAGAGAGTCGGCATGATCATCGGGTTTTCAGATAATGTGGTGTCTGAAAAGATCAAAAGTGTTATATCCTTAAAAGATGAAACACCGATTTTAACTCAAGAGATGATCTCGCTTGCTGCATGGCTGAAGGAACATACTTTTTGTACTTGGTTTGATGCAATTAAGGTTATTACACCTCCAGGTATTAATTATCGTTTTGTCTGCAATTATAAAATAGGTGATGGGGTTGACCAACAAAGAGTTAATGAACTTGAGGGTGATCTTCGCCGGGCGGCAATGCTGATGCTTAATTCAACTGCACCGATGTCGAGAGAGAAAATACTAAAGTCATTATGCTTAGAAGCTGATAGTGACATACTTGATAAATTGGTTTCAATGAAGATTCTGGTGTGTGATGATAATGAGGTGCGCAGAGTGGGTGACGCAAGTCAGCGGATGGTACGGCTTGCAGACAGGGAACCGATGATAAAGTTGACTCAGCGTCAGACCGAAGTTTTTAAGTTGTTAAGTGAAATTGAGAGTTGTTCTGTAAAGGAAGTTTGTTATTATACCGGCGTTACTGCATCAGTCATAAACTCACTTAAAAACAAAGGAATTGTTGAAATCTTTGATCAGGTTTATTTCAGGAAGCTTTATGATCAGATTGATAAGGTCGACAATACGGAAATAAACTTAACTAATCAACAACAGGCTGCTTATAATACGCTTGTTGAAAAGTACAACAGTCAACAATCTGCTGTGGCACTATTATACGGAGTTACCGGGTCCGGAAAGACGCAGGTGTTTTTGAAATTATGTGATGAGGCGGTAAAAAGCGGTCGTGGCGTAATTGTTATGGTTCCGGAGATTTCTCTAACATCACAGACGTTGAAGATATTTAATGCCCGTTACGGAGATAAGGTTGCAGTTTTTCACAGTGCCATGTCACAGGGTAATCGCATGGATGAATGGCGTAGAATCAAGTCAGGGGAGGCTAAAATTGCGGTTGGTACACGGTCGGCTGTTTTTGCTCCGTTTGAAGATATAGGTTTGATAATAATTGATGAAGAGCAGGAGTATACTTATAAGTCTGAAAAGAGTCCGCGTTTTCACGCAAGAGATGTGGCTAAATTTCGTGCATTTAAGCACAACAGTTTGGTTGTACTTGCTTCTGCAACCCCCTCAATTGAAAGTTATTCGGCTGCTCTGAGCGGAAGATATGCACTCTGTAGACTCGATGAAAGGTATGGTAATGCTATACTCCCTAAGGTTATAACGGTTGATATGCGAAACGAGGTTGCAAAGGGAAATATGTCGGCAATCAGTTCGACTTTGTATCAGGGAATTAAAGCGGCGCTCGACCAGAAACAACAAGTAATCTTACTTTTAAATCGAAGGGGATATAATACATATGTCAGTTGTCCGAGTTGCGGCTATGTTGTGAATTGTAAGAATTGCAGTATTTCAATGACCTATCATTCGGCAAATAGCAGGCTTATGTGTCATTATTGCGGCGCATCTGAGGAATATTCCGATAAATGTCCGGAATGTGGCTCGGGACATATGAGGTATTCTGGGTTAGGGACCCAAAAAATTGAGCAAGAGGTCAACAGTATTTTCCCCGGTGTTCGCGTGCTCCGACTGGATGCCGATAGTATGATGACGCGAAAATCTTATGAAGAGGGACTGCAAAGGTTCGCACAGGGTGATTATGATATAATGCTCGGCACGCAGATGGTTGCAAAGGGACTTGATTTTAAAAATGTTACTTTGGTGGGTGTTTTGGGTGCTGATCAGTCAATGTATCATGAGGATTTTCGCAGTTTTGAACGCACCTTTTCACTATTGACTCAGGTTGTGGGCCGTTCAGGCAGAGGTGATAAAGAGGGTGTTGCAATTATTCAGACAAATTCTCCGGAAAGCAGAATAATACAGCTGGCAGCATCTCAGAATTATGACGACTTTTATAAAGATGAAATTTTAACTCGGAAACTGATGGTATATCCGCCGTATTGTGATTTGGCAGTGTTATGTGCATCTTGTGAAACACAAAATGTTGCTGAAGAAGCAATAAACAGTCTGTTAGGTGATATAAAGGCGAAAATATCCGACGAATTTTCAGACGTTAAGGTTATAATTTTAGGTCCTACGCCGGCTTCGGTTGTTAAGGTTAAAGGAAGATATAGATATCGTTTGATTATAAAGTGCAGAAATTCGGCTAACTTTAGAAAAATGTTGACTCAGGTTATAACCGAGTTCTCAAAACAGACAAGGAACAAGTCTGTTTCGGTGTATGTTGATATTAATCCGGATAATTTAAGTTAAAAGATAAGGGATGATTTTAGTGGCTACCAGGAATGTTGTAAAAGAGGGAGATCCTATTTTAAATAAGGTTTGCAGAAGTGTTCTTAACTTTGATGAGAAGTTGGCACAGTTGCTTGACGATATGGCGGATACTCTCAAGGTTGAAAATGGTGTGGGTCTGGCGGCTCCACAGGTAGGAATTTTAAAAAGGGTTTGTATTGTTGATGTGGGTGACGATGATGGCATTATTGAATTAGTAAACCCTGTCATAACCGAAGCAAGCGGAGAACAGCTTGAGCCGGAGGGTTGTTTGTCATGTCCGGGTATCTACGGAACAACCAAGCGACCGATGACTGTCACCGTCAGGGCACAGGATAGAAACGGCAATACATTTTTTGTAAGTGGCGAAGGTTTAAAGGCAAGAGCTTTTTGTCATGAGATTGATCATTTAAACGGTGTTTTGTTCAAGGAACACGTTATTGAGTATTTAGATACCGGTTCGGAGGGATAGCCTTGAAGGTAATTTTTATGGGAACGCCGGACTTTGCTGTTGAATCGTTGAGTTCAATTTTAAAATCCGGGCATGAGGTTAGTGCAGTATTTACGCAAACAGATAAGCCTCAGGGAAGAAAAATGATTCTGACACAACCTCCTGTTAAGTTGTTTGCAGTTGAGAACAGTATACCGGTGTATCAACCGACAACCTTAAAAGATCCGGAAGTGTTTGAACAAATCAAGCAGATAAATCCCGATGTAATTGTTGTTGTGGCTTATGGCAAGATGCTTCCTGCGAATATTTTACAGTACCCAAAGTGGGGGTGTATAAATGTTCACGCCTCACTACTGCCAAGACATCGCGGTGCGTCACCTATTCAGTGGAGTATCGTGTGCGGTGATTCTAAAACCGGAGTTACAACTATGATGATGGATGTTGGCATGGATACCGGTGATATGCTTTTGAAAACTGAAACCGAAATTTCAGCCGATGATACTGCCGATACATTACATGACAGATTAAAGATTATGGGAGCAAAACTTATAGTTGAAACGCTTTACAGACTTGAAACTGAGGGGATTAAACCAATAAAACAGTCTGAGAGTGATGCAACCTATGCACCGATTATAAAGCGTGAAATGGGTGCGATTGATTTCACCAAAACAGCAACCGAGATAAACAATCTTGTCAGAGGTTTCTATCCGTGGCCGGCAGCTTATATTACGACTGCTGACGGGAAAAGATTAAAGGTTTTTAAAACAATGGTTTCGGGTTATACCGAGTTACCTGCTGCAACAGTAATTGAAAGCGATGGCAGGCTTGTTGTTGCATGTGGTGACAACACTTCTATTGAATTGTGTGAGGTTCAGCCGGAGGGTAAAAACCGAATGACAGCACAAAGTCTGCTTAATGGATATAAAATCGAAAAGGGAAGTATAATTTGTGAGTAGCGCAAGGAAAACTGCACTAAATATAATTTCAAGGATTGATTCGGGCGGATTTTCAAATTTGGTTTTAAAGCAGATGCTTAACGATTCTGATATTTCAGAAAGAGATCGTGCGTTTGTAAGTAATCTGGTTTACGGTGTGATTGAGCGTAAATTGACACTGGATTTTGGTGTTGAGAAACTGTCCGGCAGATCGGTTAAGAAAATTGATTCTCTGGCGTTACAGTGCATAAGATTGGGCTTATACCAGCTTTGGTATATGGATAAAGTTCCTGAGAGTGCGGCTATTAATGAGTCGGTTAAACTTGTTAAAATGTCACACAAGGCGTTTTTGTCGGGGTTTGTCAATGCAGTACTCAGAAATGCTCAAAGACAGAAAGGACCGGTTTTGCCTAAAGACGACGGTAGCGCCAATGCACTTTCGGTAATATATTCTTGTCCGGAGTGGATAGTACAAAGATTAATAGACGATTATGGTTATGATAATACGGTGGGAATTTTAAAACATTCACTTGAGAAAAAGGATATAACAGTAAAAGTCAATACGCTGAAGATAGATGTTAATGGGCTAATTAATCAGTTCTCAGATTTAGGCGTTGAAGTTGTAAAGACACAGGTTAAGAATGTTATTTTATTAAAGAATCCCGGAAGTATTGAAAAAAATGAATTATATAAAAACGGATATTTCCATGTTCAAGATTGTGCGTCGGCAATATGTGCAGAAAGTATTGATTCGGTAAGCGGATGCAGAGTGCTTGATATGTGTGCGGCACCCGGCGGTAAGACGTTTTCAATTGCCGAAAATATGGGTGATATTGGTGAGATAGTCGCTTGTGATATTCACAAGCACCGAACTAAACTTATTTCAAACGGTGCTGAGAGGTTAGGTCTTAAAATCATAAAACCGATGGTTTTGGATGCGACAATTTTTTGTGATAGGTTAGGAAAGTTTGATAGGGTTTTGTGTGATGTTCCGTGTTCAGGGCTAGGCGTTATCGGAAAAAAACCCGATATAAAGTATAAAGATGAGTCGGAATTTGCGCAATTGCCACAGATACAGTATAATATTATTTGTAACGCTTCAAAGTATCTACTTGATGGAGGCAGGCTT
This sequence comes from bacterium, assembly GCA_030535285.1. Lineage (GTDB taxonomy): Bacteria > Bacillota > Clostridia > Oscillospirales > Acutalibacteraceae > JAUMXX01. Next base: position 12,539 of record JAUMXX010000024.1, read on the forward strand.
GTTTATTCAACCTGCACATTGTCCAAAAGGGAAAATGAAGAGGTGGTTGCCCGGTTTATCAAAAACAATCCGCAGTTTAAAGTGGTGAGCATGAAAACCTATTTTCCTCTCACAGATGGAACCGACGGTTTTTTCATTTGCGTATTAACGAGGTGATTTTTCTATTTTACAGGATATAAAATCAATGACTTTGGAAGAAATAAGTGAATGGCTTAAATCGGTAGGAGAGCCTTCATTCAGAGCAAAGCAAATATTTGTCTGGCTTCATAAGGGCGTTTCGGATTTCAGTGAAATGACCAATCTGTCCAAGTCATTAAGGCAACTTTTAAATGAGAACTTTGTTATATATAATGTTAAAATAAAAAAAAGACTTGAATCGAGCATTGATAATACTGTAAAATACTTGTATGAATTGCATGACGGTGAATTCGTTGAATCGGTGCTTATGAAATATAAACACGGCTATAGCGTATGCATTTCAACACAGGTAGGGTGCAGAATGGGATGTAAATTTTGCGCTTCGGGTCTGTGGGGTTTAAAACGTAACCTGACCGCATCTGAAATGCTGTCACAGGTTAAAATGGCTGAGATTGATAATAATGTCCGCGTTTCCAATGTTGTTATGATGGGTATGGGTGAGCCGCTGGATAATTACGATAACAGTATCCGATTCTTAAGGTTGATTTCACATCAAGACGGTATGAATATTGGTCTAAGACATATTTCACTTTCAACTTCTGGTCTTGTTAGCGGTATTTATAAATTGCTTGAAGAAAATCTGCCTATAACCTTATCAATCTCGTTGCACGCCTCAAATAACGAATTGCGCAGTGCCATTATGCCGGTTAATAATAAGTGGTCGATAGAACAATTGTTGAACTCATGCCGTGATTATTATGCAAAAACGCATAGACGCATATCTTTTGAGTATGCTTTAATAAAAGGTATTAATGATAGTGACGAATGTGCAAAGCAACTTGCCGCAAAACTTGATGGTATGCAGGCACATTTGAATTTGATTCCTGTTAATCCTGTCCAAGAGCACGGTAGCATGAAGACTCCCGATCGCCAAGCAGTTAAACGGTTTTGCGATAAAATGAACTCGTTGGGTGTTAACACAACGGTTCGTCGTACATTGGGGCAGGATATAAATGCATCCTGCGGTCAGTTGCGCAGGACTGAACAAGATAAATGTAAAAATTGATTGAAAGGAGATGGTCTTAATGGATGTCTATGGAAAAACCGATATCGGAATGGTAAGGACTACGAATCAGGATTCGTATGCGTTCGGAAAATTTGATGACGGGACTGCATGGGCAGTTGTATGTGACGGAATGGGCGGCGCAAACGGTGGCAATATTGCAAGTTCAATAGCGGTTAAGACTATTTCTGATTCGATTTTAAAGTCATACACAGAAGAAATAGGCGAAGTTTCTTTGCGATTGTTGCTTGAGTCTGCTGTGCAAACTGCCAACACTAAAATTTTTGACGAAGCAAGGTCAAACGATCAATTGCAGGGAATGGGCACCACCGTTGTGGCATTGATTGCTAAGGACAATAGTATTTTCATAATGCACGTAGGTGACAGCAGGGCTTATATCGTTTCATCCGATTCAATTGAGCAGATCACAAGGGATCATTCTGTTGTGCAGAGTATGATAGAAAACGGGGAACTAACCCCTGAAAAAGCAAAATACCATCCCAACAAAAACGTGATAACACGCGCGTTAGGTGTGGGAAGTAATGTTGCACCTGAATATAATGTTGTTGATTCTATGGAGTCTGCAAAGTTGATTATTTGCACCGATGGATTAACAAATTGTGTTGATAATGAAACTATTTTACAGATTGTCAATTCGACCGATAATGAGCAGATACCCGAAAGGTTGATTGATACCGCTAATAAAAATGGCGGGAAAGATAATATAACGGTAGTTGTAATAGCATAAAATCTTTGCCTATTGGCAGAAGACAGGGTGAAAAATATGGATAAGTACATAGGAAAAAGACTTGACGGCAGGTATGTGATAAAGGAAATACTCGGTGTCGGTGGAATGGCAGTTGTTTATAAAGCCTACGATAACATTGAAGATCGCATTGTGGCCATAAAAATATTAAAGGATGAATTTCTGTTTAATGAAAATTTCAGACAGAGATTTGCTAATGAGTCTAAGGCAATTGCTGTTTTATCCCATCCTAATATAGTAAAGGTCTTTGATGTTAGTTTAGGAAATGTAATTCAGTATATTGTAATGGAGTATATTGAGGGTATAACATTAAAACAACACATCGAGGATAACGGTAGCCTTTTGTGGCGTGATGCCGTTAATTATACTGTTTTGATTCTGAGAGCATTACAGCACGCACATGACAGAGGAATTGTTCACCGTGACGTTAAACCTCAGAATATTATGCTTTTGCCTGATGGTACAATAAAGGTCACCGATTTCGGAATTGCACGTTTTGCTAAGAGTGAACAGCAGACAATAACCGACAAGGCGATAGGTTCGGTACATTATATAAGTCCTGAACAGGCTCGCGGAGAGGTTACAGATGAGAAGTCCGACGTCTATTCGGTTGGAGTTATTTTATACGAGATTTTAACCGGTTGTTTGCCATTTGAGGCTGACAGTGCCGTTTCGGTTGCAATTATGCAGCTTCAGAATGATCCAAAATCTCCACGTGATATTAATCCGTCAATCCCTGAGGGTCTTGAGCAGATTACTATGCATGCAATGAAGAAGGATCCTAACAGGAGATATAAATCCGCGGCTGAAATGCTGTGCGATCTTGAGGAATTACGCAGGGATCCGAGCGTTTTGTTTGAATATGATTATTTTGTTGATGATTCACCTACAAAATTTATTGATATAAAGACCGGTGAGCAAACGGATGTCTCTGAAGAGGAAAATTCAAAGACACCTATTATTCCTGTTTTGGCAGGCATTGCCGCTGCATTTGTTGTGGCACTGGGTGTTATCGCTTGGATTTTTCTACCGTCGTTGTTTGAGTCAAAGGGAACGAGTATTAATTGTCCGAATTTTGTGGGAATGAAGTATTCTGATATCACAAAATCAGATGAGTATAGTGATCTCAAATTTGATGTCACCTATGAATATAGCTCTGATAAAGAGGTCGGTGTTGTAATTGAGCAAAGCCCGGCCGAAGGCAGATCAATAAAAACCACACAAACCATCAAGTTGACCGTTAGCCAGGGTGGAAAGATGTTGACAGTTCCCGATGTTTACACACTTACTGAATCTACTGCGGTTTCTACCCTGAAAACTGATGGATTTAAGGTTAAAATAACCTATAAGCATGATGACGAAGTTGCATCCGGATTGGTAATTGCAACAAATCCGCCGCGTAATGATAGTGTATATGAAAAATCTGAGATAGAGGTTTTTGTCAGCACCGGAAAGATGGTTATATATGTAAATGTTCCGGATGTTATCGGTTTGTCTGAATCTGAAGCAAAGAAGGAAATTGAGGCTGAAGGATTAACACTTGGAACGGTGAAGAATGTTGATTCTTCAACACCGAAAGGTTGTGTTGTCAGTCAGGATCCTTCTTCAAAATCATCTCAGGTTGCAAGAGGTTCGGCTATAAACATTTCGGTTAGTACCGGTGTTGCTCCGGTTCAGGAGTACTCCTACAAATTAACGGTTGACATTCCTGCAGCATTGTCAGGCAAGGTTATTAATGTTGTGGCATATATTGACGGTGTCTCTATTCATGAATCAAAGCAGTTGTCGGTTGACGATCTGTCGGGAAGAAAGTACGCGTTTAATATCAACACTACTAAAGAAACCGGTTCTGTTACTGTTAAGGTTCGTGAGTCTACAAGTATGGATTTGAAAGACATAAGCAAATATGTTATTAATTTTAAAGACAGCAAAATCGTTTCCAGCAATCAATTTCCAATTGACTCGGAGTAAAATATGACAGGTTTAGTGATTAAAGCAATAGCGGGTTTCTTTTATGTTAAATCAGGTGACGTAGTTTATGAATGTAAGGCAAGAGGTGCGTTGCGAAACAGAGAGGTTGTACCGGTTGCAGGAGACACGGTAGAATGTTCTGTTATAGATTCGAAAAGTTGCATTATCGACAGGGTTGTTGAACGAAAAAATAATTTTGTCAGACCCGCAATTGCAAATCTGGATAAACTGTTTATTGTATCAAGTTGCCATACCCCTGCGCCCAACCCTTTGATGATAGATCGCATTATTTCGGTTGCGGAGAGTAAGGGGGTTGAGCCGATAATTGTTTTCAATAAAAGTGATCTCGGTTCGTTTGGTCGGCTTCCCGAAATATATTCTCAAGCCGGGTTTGAAACACACATAGTGTCTTGTAAGACACGTGAGGGAATTGATGGGTTAAGAGGTTCATTAACAGGTTGTATTTCTGCCTTTACGGGAAATTCGGGTGTAGGAAAGTCGAGTATTATAAACTGTATTTTACCCGAACTCGCCTTAAAAACGTTTGATGTCAGTGAAAAACTGGGCAGGGGTCGTCATACGACAAGGGAAGTGACACTTTACGGTTGTAACGGTGGATATTTAGCCGATA
>JAUMXX010000088.1 GCA_030535285.1 bacterium
CTCGTTGTAAATCCTATATCAGGGCTCAAGCAGGGTGTAAAACAACTGCCCGTTATTATTACTGAGTTTTGCAACGCGGGCTATCTGTGTACTGTGTATATTACAAAATCCCCGGGCGAAGCAAAAGAATTTATTCACAGCCTGGAACCGGACTATGATATTATTGTTTGTGTCGGAGGTGACGGGACCCTTAATGAAGTTGTCAGTGGGGTAGTCACTTCACAAAAGGGTGTTGCTATTGGATATATTCCTACCGGAAGTACAAATGATTTCGCCAGCATTCTGGGGATATCAAAGAATATAAAAACGGCGGTCTCGGATATAATAAACGGGACCCCTTGCCGTATTGATGTGGGAAGTTTTAATGACAGAATATTTACCTATGTAACCTCGTTTGGTGCTTTTACCGAAACATCTTATTCTGTGCCCCAAAACAGCAAAAATCTGTTGGGACATTTTGCATATGTGCTTGAGGGAATCAAAGAATTGCCTTCGCTTCGTGCACAGCATATAGTTGTAAAAGCTGATGATAAATGTTTTGAGGGCGAATATGTTTTCGGTGCTATAAGCAACTCGACTTCTATCGGCGGATTGCTTAAATATCCGCCTAACATTGTTGATTTAAGTGATGGAATGTTGGAAATTCTGCTATTCAAAATGCCGCAGAACTTAGTTGAGTTGGGCACCCTTATTCAATGTATAAACAGTAAAAATTTTGATAATGAGTTGATAGAGTTTTGCTGTGCAAAAGAAATTTCAGTTTATTGCGATCCCGATGTCAGCTGGACGGTTGATGGTGAGTTTGCCGAGGGCGCTGAGGACAATAAAATTAAGAATCTGTGCGGTGCAATCAGAGTTATTGTTCCCAACAAAAAACTTAGGTTAGGAGAAAAGTATGTATAGAAAAGTTTATGAAGAGGCCATGTGCAGTGTTGGTAGAATAATGGATAATTTTACCGATCATGTTATTGACCCCAAATTATACTCAGAATATAAGGTTAACCGCGGTTTGCGTGATATTGACGGAAAAGGTGTTCTGACCGGACTCACCGAGATATCTGAGGTTTTGTCAAAAGACCGTGTCGACGGGACCGAGGACCGTTATGAAGGCAAGCTTTTTTATAGGGGATATAATATAAATGATCTTGTAAACGGCTTTGTTTCAGACAACAGATTTGGGTTTGAGGAGATTACATATTTGCTTTTGTTCGGGCATTTGCCGAATCAAGCGCAGTTAGATGATTTCAAAAATATTATTTCCAGTTACCGTAGTTTGCCTAATTCTTTTGTGCGCGATATTATAATGAAGGCGCCTAGTGAGGATATGATGAACTCACTGGCAAGAAGTGTCTTAACACTTTATTCTTATGATCAAAAACCTAATGATACAAGTATCCCCAATGTTTTAAGGCAGTGCATACAACTGATTTCGATGTTCCCGTTGCTTACAGTTTACGGATATCAGGCTTATAACTACTATATAAAGGATAACAATAGTTTCTTTATTCACGAACCCGATCCGAAACTTTCGACCTCAGAAAATATTTTGCACATGCTTCGTATCGACAGCAAGTATACCGAACTTGAGGCCAGAATTTTAGATCTGGCATTGGTACTTCATGCAGAGCATGGCGGAGGAAACAATTCAACCTTTACAACCCATGTTGTCTCTTCTTCGGGAACCGATACCTATTCGGCAATTTCTGCAGCACTCGGTTCTTTGAAAGGACCAAAGCACGGCGGAGCAAATGTCAAGGTTTGCCAGATGTTTAACGATATCAAGCACAATGTTAAGGATTGGGATGATAAGGATGAGATTTCCGCGTATCTGAAGAGAATTCTTAATAAGCAGGCGTTTGATAATTCAGGTTTAATTTACGGAGTGGGCCATGCGATTTATTCCATTTCTGATCCAAGGGCCGAGATTTTACGCGGATATGCAAAGCGGCTTTGTGAGGAAAAGGGTAAATTAGAGGAATTTAATTTATATAGGACGGTTGAAGAGTTGGCACCTCAACTGATATCAAGTCAACGAAAGATGTATAAGGGCGTTTGCGCAAACGTTGATTTTTATAGTGGACTTGTTTATGAAATTTTGGGATTGCCGATGGAATTATACACACCCATATTTGCTGTTGCCAGGATCTCCGGTTGGAGTGCGCATAGGGTAGAAGAACTTATTAACGGCGGAAAGATAATCCGCCCGGCATACATGGCGGTTCAACCGCGTTTAGAATACAAATCAGTAAGTGAAAGATAGTTTTATAACCCGATTGAAATCTCAGTCGGGTTATAAAGTTTATACAGATTCGGGGTTTTTATATGAGAATGAGAAGAAAAAAGAATTTAGGGCAAAGACTGGAGGGCTGCGGTGAGTATCTGATAACTTTACCGCGCCGAAATTTAGACAGTCGCTGTGACGAGGCTGTGGATTTGCTTGATTGTCATAAGATATTCGATAATAATAACGAAATACAAATCGAGATTGGTTGCGGAAAAGGCAGATTCATAACCGGAATCGCAAAAAAGAATCCTCAAATAAACTTTTTTGCAATTGAAAAGAGCGATAATGTTATTGTTGAGGCTTGTGAAAAGGCGATTAATGCCGGCATCAGAAATGTTAGGTTCTTAAACATAGGAGCGGAATACCTGCTAAGGTATTTTCCAAGACATTCTGTGGGTCGGATATATCTGAATTTTTCTTGTCCCTATCCTAAAAAAGGGTATGCAAATCATAGGTTAACAAACCCTAAGTTTTTGGAAATCTACAAGCAAATTCTTAAGAGCGACGGCGAGATACATCAGAAAACTGACAATCAGGGACTTTTTGAGTATTCCATCGAAAATTTGACTTGTTGCGGTTTTAAACTTAAAAATATTTCACTTGATTTACACAATAGCGGATTTGAGAACAACACTATCACTGAATACGAGGAAAAATTCGCCGGATTAGGCAAAAACATATATAGGTTGGAGGCTTTTTTACAGTAATCATCACCATACACATTTCTTGACAGTTGTTTTTGTATAAGTTATACTTATAATGATATAATTTGTTGTTTTACAAGAGGGTTTTGTGATGGTTGATATACACTGTCATCTGCTTCCGTTTGTTGATGACGGGGCTGCGTCATTTGATGAGTCTTGTAATATGGCGGAGATTGCCCTGGATAACGGATTTACAGATATTATTGTTACTCCGCACGCCAATCGGTTTCATAACAGAAGAAACTATTACGACGATAAATTTGAAGATAACATTGATGCTTTGAGGTTTGAGTTAAAACTCAGACAGTTGAATATTAATATCTATCCGGGAATGGAGGTAATGTCGGACGAGAATTTGCCGAGTCTTATCGACAAAGGTCAAATTATAGGTCTTAATCATTCCAAATATGTTTTGATTGAATTTTTGCCCGATGATAAGTCGGGTTGGATAAAACAGGTGCTTCAATATTTGATAAGTTCAGGATACATCCCCATAATCGCACATCCTGAAAGGTATTATGTATTGCAAGATTCAATTTCGCAGGCAGGCAAGTGGGTTGAAATGGGTTGCCTTCTTCAAATAAACAAAGAGAGCGTTTTGCCTGGTTATATCGGCAAAGAGAGGGATGTTGCACTTTCATTGTTGGATAGAAGACTTGCGCATTTTATCGCAACCGATGCCCACGGTGACACTCATAGAAACGGGCACGTTTTTGAAGATAAAACGTTTTTAGACACCAGATACGGTCGGGAATATACAGATTTACTTTTTATAAAAAACGCACATAAAGTGTTGAACAATCAAAACATATTGGTCGATATGAATTTTTAATTTGGTTGATAACGTAGGTATGACATTAAAAGGCAGATAACTTTATCGTTAACAGCGTGTGTTTAGAAAACGTGTTGATGTTAGTTACTGCGTTTTGTATTCGTGAAAGGATATAGGGGTTATTATGAAGGTATACAGAAACACAGTAATTGTATTATTTTCATTATCTTTACTTGTCTTTTTGTATTCTGAGATATTTGTAAATTTAAAAAAGGATACCACCTACCCTGAGATTGTATGTGACAGTGGGTTAGTTAAAGTTAATGTCACCAAAGGCGAAAAAGAGTTTTTAAAGGGTGTTACGGCTTTCGATGAAAAGGATGGAGATCTCACAGATAGAATAATTGTTGAGAG
>JAUMXX010000089.1 GCA_030535285.1 bacterium
TTCTCAAAATCAATCTGTGATGCAGGCACTGTTATCTGGAACGGACCTATGGGTGTTTCGGAATGGGAAAACTTTGCTAACGGAACAAAAACAGTTGCCGCTGCAATTGCTGATTCAAATGCCGTTTCTATCATCGGCGGGGGTGACTCGGCTGCAGCAGTTGAGAAACTGGGATTTGCAGACAAGATGTCACACATTTCTACCGGCGGCGGTGCTTCTCTCGAATTCTTAGAGGGTAAGGTTCTTCCCGGAATTGCCGCTTTGAACGATAAATAAAAATAATTTTTTACACGGCACGGCTGACGGCTGTGCCGTACATTTTGAAATGCTGGAGGAATAATAAATGAATAAATCATTACGCCATGCTGTTATCGCAGGTAACTGGAAAATGAATAAAACACCTGACGAGGCAAAAAGCCTTGTTGAACAAATCAAACCTTACGCCGACAAGGCAGACTGCACGGTAGTTGCCTGTGTACCTTATGTTGATCTTGCAGTAGCGTTAGAAGCCGCAAAGGGAAGCAAACTTTCAATCGGTGCCCAGAATTGCCATTTCGAAGCTAAGGGCGCTTTCACGGGTGAAATCTCGGCACCCATGTTAAAAGAAATGGGCGTTGAATATGTTATCATCGGTCACTCTGAACGCAGAACATATTTTGGTGAAACCGATGTGACTGTTAACAAGCGCACCCTCGCTGCCCTTGAAAACGGATTAAAGGTTATACTTTGCGTTGGTGAATATTTAGAACAACGTGAACAAGGCATAACCTCTGAGCTTGTTGCTATGCAGACAAAAATCGCACTTTTAAATGTAACCAAAGCACAACTTGAAAATGTTATAATTGCCTACGAACCGGTATGGGCAATCGGTACCGGCAAAACTGCAACCGCCGATCAGGCAGAAGAGGTCTGCAAGATAATCCGTGATACCATTGAGAAACTTTACGACAAAGCTGCCGCCGATTCAATTACAATCCAGTACGGTGGTTCAATGAATGCTAAAAACGCAGATGAACTTCTGGGCAAAGAAAACGTTGACGGTGGACTTATAGGCGGTGCATCATTGATAGCAGACGACTTTGCGACAATTATTAACGCTGCTTCAAAATAAATTTATACCAGGTGAAAAAAGTGAAAAAACCTATTGTTTTAACGATTATGGACGGGTTTGGCAACAACCCGGATACTAATGGCAACGCTATATACACAGCAAAAACCCCGAATTTAGACAGAATATTTAGTCAATATCCCACAACCCAGATAGGCGCATCCGGACTTGATGTCGGTCTCCCCGACGGACAAATGGGAAACAGTGAGGTAGGACATACTAATATCGGTGCCGGTAGGGTTGTGTATCAAGAACTTACTCGCATTACTAAATCAATCAAGGACGGAGACTTTTTTGAAAACTCCGCCTTTTGTTCGGCTATTGATAACTGTTTAAAGAATAATTCATCACTTCATCTGCTCGGTCTTTTGTCCGACGGCGGTGTTCACAGCCATATCGAACATCTCTTTGCGCTGCTTCGACTTGCAAAAAAGGCAGGACTTACAAATGTTTTTGTACACTGTCTCTTAGACGGACGTGATGTTCCACCCGCCTCGGGAATAGATTATATATCACAACTTGAGGACGAAATGAAGAGTATCGGTGTCGGCCGAATTGCTACTGTTATGGGTAGATTTTATGCTATGGACAGGGACAACCGCTGGGACCGCGTAGAAAAGGCTTATAACGCGATGGTAAACGGTGAAGGGCAAATCTACACAGATGCAAAAACTGCAGTAAAAGAGTCTTACAATACCGTTAATCAAGACGGCCAACAGCTTACCGACGAATTTGTTGTTCCAACAGTAATTACGGGTAGCAAAAGCATATCAGAAAATGATAGCGTTATCTTCTTTAATTTCCGCCCCGACCGTGCGCGTGAAATAACCCGAACCTTCGTAGATTCTGATTTTCAAGGTTTTGAACGCAAGGGCGGCAAGAAAAATGTTTTTTATGTATGTATGACACAGTATGACGCCCAGATGCCAAATGTCGAGGTTGCTTTTAAACCTCAGAGCCTGACTAACACATTGGGTGAATACCTTTCTAAGAAAGGACTAAAACAACTTAGGATTGCAGAAACCGAAAAATATGCCCATGTGACCTTTTTCTTTAATGGCGGCCGTGAAGTGTTATTTGACGGTGAGGATCGTATACTGATTAATTCACCGCACGTCGCAACCTATGATATGCAACCTCAAATGAGTGCGTTTGAGGTCTGCGACAAGGTTTCACAGGCAATTATAAGTAATACATACGACGTTATTATCCTTAACTTTGCAAACTGTGACATGGTTGGACATACCGGAATATTTGATGCCGCAGTAAAAGCAGTAGAGACTGTTGACACCTGCGTCGGAAAGGTTGTTGATGCAACACGTTCGGTCGGCGGCATAGTTTTGATAACAGCAGACCACGGTAACGCCGATAAATTGATTGATGCCGACGGTTCTCCATTCACTGCACACACTACCTTTCCTGTTCCGTTTTGTGTTGTTGGATATGACTGCGAACTGCGATCCAACGGTAAACTATGTGATATTTCTCCCACAATACTTGATATTTTAAATATTGAAAAACCCGACGAAATGGACGGAGAAAGTCTTCTTATATAAATCTCTGGGGTTAAGGTAAACTACACTAAAAAGAAAATCAGCCGTAAAAGTTTTACAACTTTTGCGGCTGCTTTTACATTAAGCATATTAACCTTTTAGCGTATCCAATGAATACTCACTTATGTACTGAGTAAGCATTTTTCGGTATCCGTCACTATCATGCCTATAGCGGCGTAATGATTCATGTAAATTCATATTACTGCCGGCAATATCAATGATACAACCTGCTATATTTGAACAATGATCCGAAACCCTTTCAATATTTGTCAGCAAATCAGACCATACAAAACCAACATCTATTGAACAACTTCCTTTTTGAAGTCTGACTATATGATTAGTACGTAGTTGTTCCTTAAGCAAATCAACAACATGTTCCAAAGGTTCAACCTTTAATGCAATATCTAAATCATTATCTAAATATGCCTTTAATGTAATATCAACCGTTTCATTGACTGCCCTCGATAAGACCGAGAGTTCCTTCCTTGCATCTGCTGTAAAATTCAAATTTTTCTGCCGCAGTTCCTCAACCGACCGAATGATATTAACTGCATGGTCTGCAATTCGCTCAAAATCTCCAATGATTTTCAAAAGTTTTGCAGCTTCCATACTGTCTCTCTCACTTATCTGACGACTGCTTAGGTTGACTAAATATGTACCTAAAACATCTTCCAATCTATCGGTTTGATCCTCTTTTTTCCTAACAGACTCAGCATATTGAGGATTATAATCACCTATACTTAACATCGCCTCTTTAAAACAACTTATTGAATCTTTAGCCATCTCAGATGTTATTATGTGACAACGCTCCAACGCAATGGAAGGTGTATTTAAAAGACGCTCGTCTAAAAGAGAAGCTCTTTCCGGTTCTTTTGCATCCGGCACTAAAATATTTACCACTTTTTCGAGCACAGTGGTCAAAGGCAACATTAAAATTGTACAAAAAACATTAAATCCCGAATGAATAACTGCAATACCTAAAAAAGAAGCGGAAGAATCGGCAAAGTTATCAAAGCCTTAACCACACAGTAAATTGAAAGACAGACAACAGTGCCCATAATATTAAAACACAAATGAACCATGGCCGCACGTTTTGCAACCTTGTTAGCACCGACCGAAGATAAAAGTGCCGTTACACAGGTTCCGATATTCTGCCCCATTATAATGGGAATTGCCGCCCCATATGAAACTGCACCGGTTGAACCAAGTGCCTGTAAGACACCAACTGAAGCAGAACTTGATTGAATAATTGCAGTAAGAACAGCCCCTGCAACAACCCCTAAAACAGGGTTTTTAAAGTATATCAAAATATTAGTAAACTCCGGAACATTCCTAAGTCCCGACACAGCATCAGACATCGTTTCCATTCCAAACATTAAGGTTGCAAATCCCAACAGAATCAGTCCGATAT
>JAUMXX010000090.1:0-226 GCA_030535285.1 bacterium
CATTACCAGAATGTCGGTTGTTGAACTGTTGACCGATTTGGGCTATAAGGTGAGTGAGAGAAAACTTTCTATCGGTGAGGTTGAACAAGCGGCTAAAAACGGAAAACTTGAGGAAGCTTTTGGTACCGGTACCGCTGCGGTAATTTCTCCAATAGGTTTGTTACACAGCAACAATTCAGAGATCATTATTAATAACGGTCAAATCGGTGAGGTTTCACAAATGCTT
>JAUMXX010000090.1:236-4058 GCA_030535285.1 bacterium
AGCTTGTTGAAGCATTTAAGGCAGGTAAGCTTGAAGAAGCATGGGGAACAGGTACTGCGGCTGTTATTTCACCAATCGGTGAGTTGAAGTACGGCGTTTTGGTAATGCCTGTAAACATCGGCGAAATCGGTGAGGTTTCACAAATGCTTTATGACGAATTAACGGGTATTCAATGGGGAAGGAAGCCCGATAGATTCGGTTGGACTGTTGAAGTAAAATAGTTTAATGGTGAGTGTTTGTCGACACTGAATGATTGTGCCGGCATTTACTCACCTTTTATTATTTGTTGTACCCGTCAAACAAAACCGTTAACACTGTTACAATTTTTTGCGTAATATGTGTATACGGGGGTGGTGCGGATTGAGGTCCGGGTATAAAAGAAAACGCTTTCTAAGGCTTAAATTACTCATTATTTTTGTATGTTTGTTGCTTGTTTTTACTATTTGTTTTACAGGGGTACGACTTCGTCCCATCATAACAAATTACGGCAATGCAAGGGCAAATGTTATTGTTAATCAAATTGTCAATGAAATTGTTTATAAAAATTTACAGCATAATGATGATTTGTATAATAATATCGTTACGGTTACATATAGAAGTGAAAATATTGTCAGCACAATACAAATTGATACCGTCGCCGTTAATTCCTTAAAATCAAAAATAATTTCTGATATTCAGTCTGCGGCGGCAGATTTTGGTGAGTACACTATTAAGGTTCCAATGGGTACATTGAGTGGAAATGAATATTTAATTGGCTTCGGTCCTAAAATATCAATTAAGTTAACAATAGCAAACACTGTCAAATCAAATATTAAAAGCAGTTTTTCTGCTGCCGGAATAAATCAGACACTTCATCAAATAATGCTGCAGGTAGATACATGCGTGCATATGCAACTGCCATGGTTTAATACATCAACCGCGCTCTCAAACAGTTTTATTATTGCCGAGACGGTAATAGTCGGTATTGTTCCTGAAGCCTATACAAATGTTGAGCGTGATCTAAGCGTCGGTGATATTGAAGGTGACATAATGGATTATGCTGCTTTAGTCGAGTGATTTGGAGGAAAATATGAACATTAATGATGCGCAAAGCAGAATCTACGATTTAAGAAAAGAAATTGAATATCATAGTGACAGATATTACAATCATGATGAGATTATGAATATGATATGATGATGGCTGAATTAAAGCAGTTGGAATCACAGTTTCCGGAGTTGATAATCGACGAATCTCCAACACAAAAGGTTGGTGGAAAAAGAGGAAGCAAGTTCTCTCCGGTTGTTCATGCGGTTAAAATGGAAAGTTTACAGGATGTTTTTGATTTAGACGGGGTTATTGAATTTAATGATAGAGTAAGTGCGGTTTTCGGCGCAACACCACAGTATTCGGTTGAACCGAAAATTGACGGACTTTCGGTTTCGCTTGAATATGAAAACGGTGTATTTGTGCGTGGTTCTACCCGTGGTGATGGCGAGGTTGGAGAGGATATCACAGAGAATCTTTTGACCATTGCGTCTATACCTAGGAAACTTAACGGATTTAGCGGTGATATTGAGGTCAGAGGCGAGGTGTATATGCCTCATGACAGTTTTGAAAAACTTGTTGTAGAACAGGAAAATAATAACGAAAAGGTATTTAAAAATCCCAGAAACGCAGCAGCAGGTTCATTGAGGCAAAAAAATGCACAGATTACTGCACATCGTAATCTTGATATCTTTGTATTTAATGTTCAAAGAATAAGTGATGATGTTTTTGATACTCATACCGATTCACTCAAATTTCTAAAAGAGGTCGGTTTTAATATTTTGCCGTTTTATAAAGAGTGCAGAGATATTGAGTCGGTTATGGATGAAATTAAGCGTGTCGGTGAACTGCGTTGGTCGCTTGAGTTTGACATTGACGGTGCGGTAGTAAAGTTAAATGATTTTTCTCAACGTGAAGAGGTCGGCAGCACTTCAAAATTTCCGAAATGGGCGATTGCCTATAAATATCCACCTGAGGAAAAAGAAACGGTTTTGCAGGATATTGAAATTAATGTTGGCAGAACAGGTGCTTTGACGCCCACTGCGGTTTTCAAACCGATTCAACTTGCCGGTACTACCGTGAGTCGCGCAGTTTTGCACAATGAGGATTTTATCAATAAAAAGGGTATAGCAATTGGTGACAGCATCATCGTGCGCAAGGCGGGTGAAATAATACCTGAGGTTGTTCAATTAAGTAAAAAAGGTGAAAATCGTGTTGAGTTTGTAATGCCGGAAAAATGCCCGTCCTGCTCGGCTAATGTAGTTAGAGAAGCAGGGGAGGCGGTTGTTCGCTGCACTAATACAAACTGTCCTGCGCAACTTTTACGCCACTTGATTCATTTTGTTTCACGAGATGCTATGGATATTGAAGGGTTGGGCCCGGTTGTTTTGGAAAATCTTATCAAAACAAACAAAATTAAAACGCCGGCTGACCTTTATTTGCTTGAAAGCAATGATATTTCTGAACTTGAACGTTCTGGTGATAAGACTGCAAATAATCTGCTTGCTGCAATCGAGAAATCTAAAGGCAATGATTTGGGTCGTTTAATATTTGCGTTTGGTATTCGCCACATTGGTCAAAAAGCATCTAAACTTCTGAGTGAGAAGTTTCTGACTATTGATAATATTCTGGCGGCAGATTTTGATTCGGTCAATGAAATTGACGGTTTTGGTGAGACAATGGCACGAAGTGTAGTTTCATTTTTTAGACTTGAACAAACTGCTGAATTGATTAACAGGCTAAGAAATTACGGTGTAAATATGGAATCACATGCGAAGCCTGTTGGTGATTTATTTTCCGGTATGACTTTTGTTTTGACCGGAAAACTTCCTACGCTAACACGCGATAAGGCAACCGAGATTATCGAAAAAAACGGTGGCAAAGTATCTTCCGGCGTTTCAAGCAAGACCACCTATGTAGTAGCAGGTGATGATGCCGGAAGCAAACTTGTTAAGGCTCAGTCAATGGGCATTAAGATAATCGATGAGGAAGAATTTTTGGCAATGATTTAGTTTTGACACACAGTTTTCACAATCGCATTAACCGATTAACTGAAAACTGTTTTTGTCAGCGATAAATAATGTTGCGGTTTTTGTTGTTTTGAATTATAATATTTGTAACTGGGGGACTGTGAATGATAAATCAATTGTTAGGTGGTAATTTTAATTTAACAAGCATTTTTATATTCTTGCTTTCAGCTTGTGCAGTTGTTTTTATTACTCTTCCTATCCATGAGTTTTCTCATGGGTTTGTTGCGACAAAATTAGGTGATCCTACACCGCGATATCAAAATCGATTATCATTGAATCCGTTAAGGCACATTGACTATCTTGGCGCGGCTATGATTGTTTTGTTTGGGTTTGGGTGGGCTAAGCCTGTTCAGGTTAACGTGAACTATTTTAAAAATCCCAAGCGTGATATGGCGATTACTGCGTTGGCCGGGCCCGCTTCAAACATTTTGGTTTCATTCTTTGCCGGTTTTTTAATGTTTCTTTTAACACTCATTCCGATGCAAAACAGTTTTTTTATTTATACCTATCTTTTCTTCGAGTATTTAATTTGGATAAATCTGTATCTTGCCTTTTTTAATTTAATTCCAATACCGCCGCTTGATGGGTCAAGATTACTTGCAACCTTCCTGCCCGACAGAATTTACTATCGTATTATGCAGTACGAACGGTTTTTCTTTTTGCTTATTCTACTGCTTTGTTGGAGAGGATCGTTTGGGTCAATTTTAGAGTTTGCTGTTTCAGGGGTTTATAGGGCAATACACTCTGTATTTGGGTTGGCTGTTCTTT
>JAUMXX010000091.1 GCA_030535285.1 bacterium
GATATCGCGGACAAGCTTGGCCCCGCACCAATTAAATCAATGTGCTTAAACGTCGCGCATGACTGCAATTTGCGGTGTGATTATTGTTTTGCGGCAAAAGGAGATTTCGGTAAGGGTAGAAAATTAATGCCTTTAGAGGTGGGAAAAAAGGCAATTGATTTCTTAATTTGCAATTCCGGAAGCCGAAAGAATCTCGAACTCGACTTTTTCGGCGGTGAACCGCTTATGAATTTTGATGTTGTAAAGTCGGTCGTTGAGTATGCAAGAAGCCGTGAGAAAGAATCTGGTAAGAATTTCAGGTTTACAATTACTACAAACGGGCTATTGCTTGATGATGATAAAATTGATTACATCAATAAAGAAATGTTTAATGTTGTTTTATCAATTGACGGAAGAAAAGAAGTTAATGATAAGATGCGTTTCTCGCCTAACGGGTCGGGAAGTTACGATATAATCGTTCCAAAATTCCAAAAACTCGTTTCAAAGCGCGGTGATAAGAATTATTACGCAAGGGGAACATTCACTGCTGATAATCTTGATTTTTCACGTGATGTGCTCCACCTCTATGAGTTAGGGTTTGACCAGTTGTCGATTGAACCTGTCGTTTGTGACAGCAGTCTGCCATATTCTCTAACCGAGAGAGAGGTTCCTACAATTTTGAAGGAATATGAAAAACTGGCTAATGAAATCATTAATATTAAGAAAAGCGGAAAACATATTAATTTCTTCCACTTTATGATTGATCTTGATTCAAGTCCGTGCGCAATTAAGAGATTACGCGGCTGTAGTTGCGGTAACGAATATGTTGCTGTAACTCCTGAGGGGGATATCTATCCCTGCCATCAGTTTATCGGCCTTGATGAGTTTAAAATGGGCAACCTATTAGAAGGAACATTTAATAACGATTTGAAATGCGATTTTTCAAAGATAAATATTTATAAAAAAGAAGATTGCCGAGATTGTTTTGCAAAATTTTATTGCAGCGGCGGTTGCACCGCTAACAATTATCAGTATTCGGGTGGTCTCTACAATCCGCATAAAATTTCTTGCGAATTCCAAAGGAAAAGACTTGAGTGCGCTATCGGCATAAAGGCGATTCTTGGCAGCACAAGTGAAGAATAACGGCATACTATCGTTATTATAAAATTTATAATTAATATTGGTGATTTCTATGAAGCGTGAATATATCAATGACATATATAACAATCCGCAAAAGTACTGCGATGCCGAATTCACCGTTGCCGGTTGGTTAAGAAATATTCGAAACAGTAAATCATTCGGTTTTATTGACCTTAATGACGGAAGTTGTTTTGAGGACGTTCAAATTGTCTTTGAGCAAGAAAGACTTGAAAATTTTGATAAAATTATAAAACTTAACATTGGTTCAGCCATTGTGGTCAGAGGAATCGTTGTGTTGACACCTCAAGCTAAACAACCATTTGAAATCCAGGCTTCAACCATTACCGTTGAAGGATCGTCAACACCGGATTATCCATTACAAAACAAGCGACATTCAGTTGAATTTCTTCGTGAAAATGCCTATTTGCGCGCAAGAACCAGACTTTTTTCGGCAGCTTTCCGTGTGCGTAGTGAAACAGCATTTGCGATTCATAATTTTTTTAATTCAAGAAATTTTGTGTATGTTCATACACCGCTTATTACCTGTTCTGATTGTGAAGGGGCAGGTGAAATGTTTAAGGTTACTACGCTTGATTTAACAAGCATACCGATTAATGATGACGGCAATGTTGATTTTTCAAAAGATTTTTTCTCAAAAAGTGCAAATCTGACGGTTTCCGGCCAGTTAGAAGGCGAGACATTTGCGATGGCGTTTGGCAAGATTTACACTTTTGGTCCCACATTTCGTGCAGAAAACTCCAACACTTCACGTCACGCCGCGGAATTCTGGATGATTGAGCCGGAGATTGCCTTTGCGGATATTGATGATATTATTGAATTGGCGTGGGATATGATAAAGCACATCGTAGACCATATTTTAAGAAAGTGCTCAAGTGAAATCGAATTTTTTGATAAATTTATTGATAATCAGCTTTCAAAACGATTGCACACACTTTTAGAGAGTGCATATGCTAAGGTAACCTATACACAGGCAATTGAACTTTTGAAAAAGAGCGGTAAAAAGTTTAATTATCCGGTTGAATGGGGGAGTGACCTTCAAACCGAACACGAGCGTTTTCTCACCGAAGAAATCTTCAAAAAACCAATTTTTGTTGTCGATTATCCGAAAGAAATCAAATCATTCTATATGCGTTTAAATCCCGATAACAAGACGGTTGCCGCTATGGATTTATTAGTACCGGGTGTCGGTGAAATAATCGGCGGCAGTCAACGTGAGGAACGCTACGACTATTTATTAAAGCGCATGAATGAATGTGGATTGAAGCAGGATGATTATTGGTGGTATTTAAATCTTAGAAAATATGGCAGCACAAAGCATGCCGGTTTCGGCTTGGGTTTTGAGCGTATTTTGATGTATCTGACCGGCATCCAAAATATACGTGACGTGATTCCGTATCCTCGAACCGTTAACAACGCTGAATTTTAATTATTTCTTGTAAAATAAAATTAGGAAAATATAAAAAACGACAACTAATGGTCCAAACTCTGTCGTAAAAACTTAATAAAAGAATAATCACCCTCGCAACTTTAAACAGTTTGCAAGGGTGATTTTTGTTTAATTACCGCCGGGACCGTCTCTGCGTTCACGGGTATCATGAATATCTATTTTACCTATTATATCGCCCGGTTTAATCGGCTCTTTATTTACATTAATCTCCGGTTCGGGCTTTTGTTCAATTTTCTTGTCGTCACTCATAACTATAACTCCTTTCTGTTGTTAGTATTTTCTGTATTTATTATTTCATTCAAAATATTGGTATGCACCATACAACTGTGGCCCTACACGCATTAGGTAGTCTTTACGTTTTTACTGATGTTTCCCTCATATGATTCTCAATGCAAAATATAAGATTCTCAGCGTTTTATAATTACAACCGACTGCATATATTAATTGTAAATTTGTGTTTTTGGGGGATGGAGTTAATATTATGAAATTAAAATTTTTCCTGATAACTATAGTTGTAATTTGTTTAATTTTATCTATAACCGGCACGACTACAGAATTATATCAAATGGCTAAGCCAACATCACTAATCTATAAAAACAATCCGGTTGTTATATTAGATGCCGGCCACGGCGGGTTTGATGGTGGAGCAGTTGCAGATGACGGTACTGTTGAGAAGGATTTAAATCTGCAGATTGCAAAAAAAGTCGAAAAATTTATTAAAGCCTTCGGATTTGCAACCGTTATGACTCGTAATGATGATGCTTCGACCGATTCAAATGAAGGCGATAAAATACGTATCCGAAAGAAAAACGATATGCATAACAGATTAAATACAATGAA
Source organism: bacterium (assembly GCA_030535285.1). Classification (GTDB taxonomy): domain Bacteria; phylum Bacillota; class Clostridia; order Oscillospirales; family Acutalibacteraceae; genus JAUMXX01. The sequence goes on from JAUMXX010000091.1 coordinate 3,428, forward strand.
ACAATACGAAAATGCTGTATTCGTAAGCATCCATCTAAACAAATTCAGTCAGGAGGATTGTCACGGCGCACAGGTTATATACTCACCAAGAACTGCCGATTCATCAAAGCTTTTGGCAGAAAAAATTCAAGATAATATCGTAACAAATCTCCAAAAAAACAATAAAAGGGTAGTAGCACCCGGAAATAAGGATACATTCTTGCTCTATAATGCACCAATACCTGCAGTAATTGTTGAATGTGGTTTTTTAAGTAATGATATTGATCTGAAAAATTTAAGTTCAGAAGAATATCAATCAAAGATTGCATTTTGCATTTCAACCGCTGTAACAGACTTTTTAGCACAATAGCATCATATAAAATATTTGATAATAAAATAATTACTAATACGAAAATATATACACCATATAATAACCATATCGGCATAACTGTTTAATTTAATATTTTCTTTATATAAAAACCTCAAAAATCTATCAAAAAATTTAGTTGAATATATCTATTTGTTATGAAATTTAAGTTTTTTATTAAAAAGTATAGACAAAATATTGAATATTTGTTAAAATATTAACAATAAGATTAATTTTTATTAGCTTCTTTGTTA
>JAUMXX010000025.1 GCA_030535285.1 bacterium
AAGACCTTTGATTGTGTATTTCTGAACAAATATCATTCCTGCACCCAAGAAACCGATACCGGAGATTACCTGTGCTGCAAGACGCAAAACATCCCCTTCGATATTTAAAATATCATACACATAATAGCCTGTAAGTGCTGTCATTGCGGAGCCTATGCAGACTAATATGTGAGTTCTTAAACCAGCGGCACTTCCGTGTTTGCCACGTTCGGTTCCTATAATGCCACCTGCAATCAAGGCCAAGGTGAGCCTTATCAAAATGGTTACATAGTTAAATTGACGCAAAAATTCAAACACCTCGTGCACTGCAATCATCCTTTCCTTCATTTAAAAAAATAATATCATACTTTTGTTAAAAATCAAGAGGGCAAAGGACTTATTGCTGTATATTGTATAAATTTAAAATTAAGAATACGTATAATTATTTTATATGATCGCAGAATCACAAAAAGCACATAAACATTATAGTTTATGCGCTTTTTTAATGTTGGTGCGGATAACAGGACTTGAACCTGCACCGAGTTGCCCCGACTAGAACCTGAATCTAGCGCGTCTGCCAATTCCGCCATATCCGCATATTTATATATTAAAAATATTTGCTGTTTGCAGCTGCGACGAGTGGGACCTTTGCAGTGTTTGACACATTCTCGGGTATTGTTGACCACAGTGCCTTTTGAACCGTCGGTTTATCCTTTCAGGATGTGCATGGTCGCAAACTGCCAATTTATCATATAAGTATGTATCAGTATAGGAAATGCTTAACTGATTTTGCTACCGAGGTATAGCCTGCGTGCACCAATTTCAACAAACAAACACTCGTATTTTTCAACCGCCGAAAATTATTATAATAGATGATTAATAAAAAATCTACTGTTATTTATAAAATTTTTTCAATTGTACGCCACTCACCGTTATAATCCTGCCATTTAAGGAAGTGTTGCGACATAAGTTTACTCCATTCGTGCCCGTTGGGAGAATTGTTGGTTTTTAGGGCACCGCAATAATCTTCGGTTTCGGGTTCACACGGGTCCTCGAGATAAAACACAAGCAGATTCTTATAAATGAAAATAATACCGTATTTGTCACCGTCACCCGGTTTTTCTTCCTGGTATTGATAATGATAGAAAAAATAACTCTGGATTTTTTCCGGGTCGAGAAAAATAACGTCCATTCTGCCTTGTTTGTTTTTAATTTTACGCGCCCAATGTTGATCGCTTAGGGGTTTTGAATAATGAAAAACTTCAGACATTCTGAAAAACAACTGCCCGTCGGGAAACGGAATGAAATCTCCCGATACAACCTCGTCGGGATTTACCGAGTGATTGCGTGATTCAAAATAAATAAATACCATATCTCTGAACCGGCAGACCGACAGGTGAGAAATTGATTCGTTGGGTAGGACCTTTAAATTTCCGGTTTTATTGTAAGCGCAGAACATAAATCTGTAAATCATGAAATTACCACCTTAATTAAATAGACAGCATTGTAATTATAATTACATTAATGTATGGGTGTCAAGTCAAGGCATGTATGCTATAAGATGCCTTGTTGTTTTAAAAGTTGTATTTTTAAAATCGCAAGTTGGGTTTTTGCATCTTTAATCTCACCCGACATTACCAAATCCACTGCAGTTTTGAACGGAACTTTTTCATACTCAACAAATTCGTCTGCATCGGGGGTGCTTTGTCCGAAACTGAGATCTCGTGCCGCAAAAATGTGTATAACCTCATCACAGTATCCGGGAGTAGGATACAACTCTCCAAGATAGAAAAAGTTTTCAGCCGAGACACCTGTTTCTTCCTTCAATTCGCGTCTGCCACATTCTAAAGGTGATTCCCCGGGATCACGTTTTCCGGCAGGAATTTCAAGCAAGATCTGTTGGTAGGGATATCTAAACTGTTTCACTAAGAGCAATTCCTCATTTTCAGTCAGTGCGGCGACGCCTACACCTCCGGGATGTTCAACCACCTCTCTGAGAGCATGGTTGCCGTTGGGAAGCAGTGCTGTATCGGTCCTAAGATTGATAATCCTACCGTTATACAAATATTTCTTTGAAAGTGTTTTTTCTTCTAAATTCATGATTTGGCACCTTTCGGCATAAAAATTACACATAGAAACCACTTAATTTATGCAGGACTCAGTGAAAAACACAAACGTTTTGTGCTTGACAAATGAAAAATCCGCCTGCTTGTAAGGAGATTGTCTATGGAAAGTATTATAAGTCCTATTGAACACGATTACAATAGTTGCCGAAAAATAATAAACCGTTTAGTTGAGAAGTATCCGTTTTTAAAGTCAAAGGTTATCGGGCGCAGTATTGGGGGAAGGGATATTACGGCATTAAAGTTGGGAGAGTCAACCGAGTATGTTCTGTATGCCGGAGCATTCCACGGGAGTGAAAGAATCACTCGGGTTTTGTTGCTTAAATTTTTAGAGGAGTTGTGCTTTTGCATAAAAAACAACATTTCAATCTCGGGGATAAATGCAAACCGCGGAATGTTCGGCAGGGGATTAATCGTTGTGCCATGTGTCAATCCGGACGGGTGCGAGATAACATTAAAGGGTGAGTCGTGTTGCGGAAATTACGGACCGATGGTTAAAAAACTGTCGGGTGGCGATTACGGGCATTGGAATGCAAACTTACGGGGTGTGGACATAAATCATAACTTTTCTGCAGGATGGCAAGAGTTACACCGACGGGAGTTAGAAATGGGCATTTTCGGACCGGCACCTCGACAGTATGGGGGAACAAGGCCTGAAAGCGAGCCCGAGACCGCAGCCATGGTAAAACTCTGTCAAGACGTTAAATTTAGATATGTGCTTGCATTTCACTCTCAGGGCGAAGTGATTTATTGGAATTGGAACCAGTATGAAATTCCACATGCAAAAAGGATGGCTGAGATAATGGCGACTTCAAGCGGATATGCTCTGGATGTGCCGATTGGTCTGGCGCTCGGTGGGGGATTTAAAGATTGGTTCATTGAAAGATACAGACGCCCGGGATTTACAATTGAGGTGGGGAAGGGTGAAAATCCTTTAGATATGGGTTGCCTTGGCGGGATTTACAGACAAATAAAAGAAATGATGGTTTTAAGTCTGCTTATGTAGATTGTGTTTTGCTCGATTGCAATTTTTAATTTTATAAAAAACAATCTGAAAATATCTGTGAGAATAAAGCCGAGATCGTGTTTATATAAAAAATAATTAGTCGGGAGGAATGTTGACTTTTAACTAAAAAAGGGTATAATTAATAACAAAGGATTTTTCTCTTGTTTATAGTAGGAAAAGACGAAAATGAAGGTATAAAGATCTCTTCGACTGTTTGGTTATTTTATGCCATACAGTATATAGAAAGGATTGGTCACAGGTATGAAAGCAAAAAATATTTTGTGGGCTATAACCGCAATTGTTGCAGTTGTTTCTATAGCTACCGCGATAGCCGTTATAATCAGTCGCTACCTTGATTATAAGGATGGATGTCAATATATTGAATGTGATTGCAGCGGCGATGGGGATTAAGATCCATCGGGCGCAGTTTTATAAAAAACACCGGGGTTGTTTTGGCAGATGGGCGTAAATTCGGTATACGGTTTTATTAATAAGCTCTCTTGCAAGAGGAGGGCTTATTTTAGATGTAGTAAATAAAGGTCGGCAGGGGGTCAGAGACAGGCATGGCATCATGGAAGAGAGAAAGTAATATTATTTTTTATGGTTATGTGTCTTTACTTTTAGGCTCGGTCTCAACATATGTTTTGAGTTTTTTGAGTTTTTTTGACGCAATTTTCAATGCTTCGGGCAGATTTTCGCAAGAAGCGTTGTCGGCTTCGGGCGGAACACAGTTGCTTATAGGAAGTTTTGTGAGCATCATTTTTTTAATACTTATGTTAGTTTTCGGTTGGAAAAAGAACCAGCGGCCTATGATGATAATCAATCTGATAATAGGGATAATTATGACCGTGGGTGTTTTTTCAATATTAATGGTGTTCATATTCGGAAACGGGGGACTTTTGGGTCAAATTTGTATGCTCATAAGTTTTATTATTTTTGCACCGCTGGGTGGTATCGCGAACTACAGTGTATTAATTGCAATAGCTGTTGCCTATGAAATGACCCTTGCAGTAATGTTGAGTTGTATTATGTTTTTCAAAAAGCAGAAAATTGACAGCCATAGATGAATTATTCAGAAAATCGGGTCAGATGCAGTAAGTTTATAAAATCAAAAAAGAGAAGTTGTTGAAACTTCTCTTTTGTGTTTTGTTGATTTTGAGCAGACAAAAAACGGAAATTGTTAAGATCAAAATTTTATTTGTATTATGCGGTTACAGTCTTAAAAAATAAGTTGTCAGCAATTAAAAACCGTTATTTCGTCTTCAAATGCGGTTTTTCTTGATTTTTTGAACCGCATACAATATACTAGTATAAGATTTGTTATTTAATATTTAAAAGTCGCTTCGCGTTTTTGTCGAGTATTAATTCCTTTTGCTCTTGGGTTAGGGGCAAAGACAGGAAGTTGTTCAAATCTTCTTTTTGGCTTTTCCATGGGCTGTCGGTTGCAAAGAGTATTCTTTCAGCCGAGTGATTATTTATTATTCTTATAAGTTGGTCTGAAGGAACCAGACCTAATACAAAGGCAAGATCCAGAAAAACGTTGTGTCCGACAATTTGTTCTTCGACGGCATCCCATTGTTCGCTTCCGCCGAGATGTGCTAAAATGATAAAGGGATTTTGCATCAATCCCTCGGATTCAAGTATGTCCAGAACCTTAGCGGTTTTATGCACAGGGCAGTGAACGTCAGTTCGAAATCCAATATCTATCCCGGCGTGGATTGTAACAAGCAGTCCTATTTTTGCACAGTGGCGGAGTGTTTTAAGATAGTCGGGGTCGTCGATATAGCAACCCTGATAATCGGGATGGAGTTTGATTCCCTTAAGTCCGAGCGATTTTATATAATCGAGTTTCTGTTCAAGGTTGTCGTTTTTCGGATGTATCCCCCCAAAAGAAAAAATACCGTCATGCAGGTTTATTGATTGTGCAAAACTATTAATAGTTTCAAACTGTGATGGCTTTGTGACCACGGGGAGTACCACCGAGTAATCAATTCCGCTTTGGCACATTGATTGTTTTAAATCTGAAAGACATCCGTGGTGAAAGGCTGTTGTGTTACCCTGTTTTTCTAAAAATGATATAGTCTTTTCGGCAATTTTTTCGGGAAATATGTGCGTATGAAAATCAATAGGCATATGTTTTCTTCCTTTTCTGTAAATTTTACTTTACTGGTTTAAAGTCCTAAAACACAAAAACAAATCAAAAATTCGATTTTTAAATTCAGGTTATCATTAATTATAATAATTCAAAATAGAATACGTTTAAATACAGACAGCAACAGTGTTTTGGTTATTATATCAACAATAATTACCAAAATCAATACACCTGTAAATATTGCAAAAAATCAGAAAAAGGTATATTATAAAGGAGTGTAAATATGTTTATAAAAGTGTTGTTTCTTTGCCTATTTTTCCTTGTTATGATCGGTGTGGGAATTTATTGCAGAAAACATTCAACCGACATTAACGGGTTTGTTTTGGGAGGACGTAACGTCGGGGCATGGCTTACTGCTTTTGCTTATGGAACATCATATTTCTCGGCAGTTATTTTTGTCGGATATGCAGGACAGTTTGGTTGGAAGTTCGGAATGGCGTCAACCTGGATCGGAATAGGAAATGCCGTCTTAGGTTCATTACTTGCCTGGTGTGTTCTCGGAAGGCGTACAAGGGTTATGACTCAGCACTTAAAAAGTTCCACCATGTCTGATTTTTTTGGAATCAGATTTAACAGCAAAGCAATTAAGGTTGCGTCTGCAGTAATCATTTTCGTGTTTTTAATACCCTATACTGCTTCGCTGTATAACGGACTCTCAAGGCTTTTTACGATGGCATTCGGTATTGATTATACATACTGTGTTATCGCAATGGCATTGTTGACTTCGGCGTATGTTATTTTAGGCGGATATATGGCTACAGCTATTAATGATTTCATCCAAGGTATAATAATGATTTTTGGAATAATTGCTGTTGTCGTTGCGGTTTTAGATTCTAGGGGCGGACTTATGAGTGCAATTTCAGATTTGTCGGTAATTGTTGATGAGCAAACCGGTGAAGGTGGATTTGCCACCTTGTTTGGACCTCAGCCGCTTGCCTTGTTGGGTGTTGTTCTTTTGACCTCGCTCGGAACTTGGGGGCTTCCGCAGATGGTACAGAAGTTTTATGCCATTAAAAGTCAGTCGCAGATAAAGAAGGGCACGATAATTTCAACGATCTTCGCAATTATTGTTGCCGGAGGGTGTTATTTCCTTGGCGGTTTCGGCAGGCTGTTCGCAACATCAGATGATGTTGCTGTCGGCGGATTTGACAGTATTATTCCAAAAATGCTTGAGGGGTTGCCCGACGTTTTAATCGGCACGGTAATTGTTTTAGTACTTTCGGCTTCTATGTCGACGCTATCCTCTTTGGTATTGACATCATCATCAAGCATAACACTGGATTTTTTGGCGGTGGTTTCCAAAAAGTTCAGTTGTGAAAAGACAAAACTTTTAAGCATTAAAACATTTGTGGCATTTTTTGTTGTTTGTTCTTCGGTGATTGCAATTGTTCAGGCAAAATCGTCGGTTACGTTTATAGCACAGCTTATGGGTATTTCATGGGGAACCCTTTCGGGAGCGTTTTTAGCGCCGTTTTTATACGGGCTTTACTACAAAAAGACAACCAAATGTGCGGTTTGGGTAAGTTTCATTCTGGGTGTAACCATAATGCTGGCAAATATGATCTGCAATTTTGTCGGTGTGGTGTTTATAAATAATTTCTTAAGCTCTCCGATTAATGCGGGTGTAGCAGTTATGATAATTAATTTGATATTAGTTCCGGTTGTGAGTCTGGTTACAAAAAGGCCCGATAAACAGGCAGTCGAGCAGATGTTTGAGTGTTATAAGACCACTGCGTCGGTAGAAAAATAAAAGGTGAGATAACAAAATGTTTTTTCAAAAAGATATTGAAACCATGTCAAGAAACGAAATTGAGAGTCTGCAGCTTCAACGTCTTAAGCATACAGTTAATTATTGTATAAACAATGTTCCTTTTTATGCTAAGCGTCTTGAACAAGCGAAGGTTACTCCTGACAAAATAAAAAGTTTGTCGGATATCCAATACATTCCTTTTACTACCAAGGCGGATATAAGGGATAACTACCCCTATGGTTTATTTGCGGTACCGCTTAAAAAGATTGTGAGAATTCATGCATCCAGCGGAACGACAGGGAAACCGACGGTTGTGGGGTATACCCGTGACGACATAGCAAATTGGAGTGATTGCGTCGCGCGCTTTTGTACTGCTGTGGGTGTTTGTGAAAACGATATAGCACAAATATCATTCGGTTACGGATTGTTCACAGGCGCATTGGGATTGCACTACGGGTTAGAAAAAATCGGTTGTTCGGTTATTCCGGTTTCATCGGGAAACACCGAAAAACAGGTTATGCTTTTAAAAGATTTTCAACCTACAGTTTTGGTCAGTACACCTTCTTATGCTATGTATATGAGCGAGGTTGCAAAACAACAGGGAATAGCTTCTGATGAAATAAAACTTCGTGTAGGACTTTTCGGTTCTGAGGGTTGTACCGATGAGTTGCGCAATAAAATTGAAAAAGGCTTTGGTCTTTTCTCAACCGATAATTACGGAATGAGTGAGTTAATGGGTCCCGGTGTATCGGGAGAGTGTGAGTATCGCGAGGGTCTGCATATTGCAGAGGACCATTTTATCCCTGAAATTATTAACTCTCAAACCGGAGAGGTGTTAGACAGGGGAGAAAAGGGCGAGCTGGTAATGACCACAATAACCAAACAGGGAATACCGCTGCTGCGTTATCGTACTAAGGATATTACGACCCTTAATTACCAACCCTGCAAATGCGGAAGGACACATGTAAGAATGGGCAAGGTACAAGGACGAAGTGACGACATGCTTAAGATAAGGGGCGTTAATGTTTTTCCCTCCCAGATTGAAAGTGTTATTGCCGGAATAGATGGAATTTCACCTCATTATGAATTAATATTGACACGTAAGAATTATACGGATTATCTTGAGGTTAAGGTTGAACTTGTTAATGCCGAATTGCTTGAAGATTATAGCCGGCTTAACGCTTTGCGCGAATTTGTTGTAGCAAAATTACATACGGTTTTAGGTATAAAGGCAAAGGTTTCTTTGGTTGCTCCGAGTATTTTGAAAAGATATGAGGGTAAGGCAAAGAGAATAGTGGATTTAAGAAATTAAGTGCAGGTTCAATTTACTGCGCAAACCCATAACGGTAATAGTTATATTTTCGTATTTAGAAACAAAAGTAAAAGACAAGGTGTTTTGTGACCTGTTTTTATTCGGTCAACCTTATGTCTTGAGTTTAAGAAAGGATTGGTTGTAAACCATGAAGAAACTTATGATTGGTAACGAAGCGGTTGCCAGAGGATTATATGAGGCCGGTTGTGAAATAGTTTCAAGTTATCCGGGAACACCGTCAACCGAAATAACCGAGTATGCAGCAGGTTATGAAGATATGTACTGCGAATGGGCGCCCAACGAAAAGGTGGCTGCTGAGGTTGCCTTCGGTGCATCATTGCGTGGCAAGAGATCTGCCTGTGCAATGAAACATGTAGGACTTAATGTGGCAGCCGATCCGCTTTTCACACTTTCATATACCGGCGTTACGGGGGGTATGGTTGTCTGTGTTGCAGACGATCCTTCAATGCATTCCTCTCAGAACGAGCAGGATTCAAGGCATTATGCGATTGCCGCAAAAGTACCGATGCTTGAGCCGGCTGATTCGGCTGAGTGTCTTGAATTTTCGAAGCAGGCTTTTGAACTTTCGGAAAAGTTTGACACCCCTGTTTTACTTCGTATGTGTACGCGAATTGCACACTCACAAAGTCTTGTTGAAACCGGCGAGAGAAAGCAGGTTGAGGTTAAAGATTATGTGAAGAATTCTCAGAAATATATTATGGTTCCGGCATTTGCCAAACAGAAGCATCCCGTTGTCGAAAAGAGAATGGAGGAACTCACCCGGTTTGCTGAGAGTTGTGGGTTCAACCGTGTTGAAATGGGAGATACGAAACTCGGAATAATTACTTCCGGCACCTGCTATCAATATGTTAAAGAGGTTTTCGGTGACAGCGTAAGTGTTTTGAAGTTAGGCTTGATAAATCCGCTTCCGGTCAAACTTATTGAAGATTTTGCCCAAAAGGTTGACCGTTTGGTAGTCATAGAAGAACTTGATGATGTTATTGAGACACATTGCAAAAAAATAGGTCTGCAGGTTGAGGGAAAATCGCTCTTTTCTAAAATCGGTGAATTTTCGCAGCACATTATTGCTGAGGCTTTTGGTATTACACGTAATTGTGCAATTGGATGCGATGAAGCAATTCCCATGCGCCCGCCGGTAATGTGCGCCGGTTGTCCGCACAGGGGAATGTTTTACGTGCTTTCAAAAAATAAAATTACGGTTTTAGGTGATATAGGATGCTATACACTTGGATCTCAAATGCCGCTTAACGCTTTGGATTCTACTCTTTGTATGGGCGCATCGGTTTCGGGAATTCATGGATTTAACAAGGCAGGCGGTCAAGAGTGCGAGGAAAATACCGTTTGCGTTATAGGCGATTCAACCTTTATTCATTCGGGAATAACCGGACTCGTTAATATAGCATACAACGCTTCGAACTCTACAGTTATTATTCTTGACAATTCAATTACCGGTATGACCGGACATCAGCAAAATCCTACTACGGGGTATAATCTGAAGGGTGACCCCGCCTCTAAAATTGATCTTGAGACACTCTGCCGCGCAATCGGTATTAAGAGGGTTACGGTGGTTGATCCTTACAATCTGCAAGAGTGTGAAAAGGTTATAAAAGAGGAATTGGCGACAAAAGAACCGTCGGTAATCATTTCACGTCGTCCGTGTGTGCTTTTAAGGCATGTTAAACCCAAACCTGCACTGGCGGTTAATCGTGACAAGTGTAAATCGTGCAAGCGTTGCATGGGCATTGGTTGCCCCGCAATCAGTATGAAGGATAAAAAAGCGCACATAGACGTAACTTTGTGTGTCGGCTGTGAAGTTTGCCAACAACTTTGTCCGTTTGATGCTATTGAAAGAGGGGTTGAAAACTAATGAAAACTACTAATGTTATGATTGTCGGTGTAGGCGGACAGGGAAGCCTGCTTGCAAGTAAACTTCTCGGGAAACTTTTGGTTTGTGAGGGGTACGATGTTAAGGTATCAGAGGTACACGGAATGAGCCAACGGGGCGGCTCGGTTGTTACATATGTAAGATTCGGTGAAAAGGTATATTCGCCTATAATTTGTGAGGGCGAGGCAGATTTTATTGTCTCGTTTGAGAAAATTGAAGCGGCAAGATACAGTAAATTTTTAGCTGATGACGGAAGAATCATTGTAAATACCCAACGAATAGATCCCATGCCGGTAATCACGGGCGCCGCGCAGTATCCCGAAACCGTGCTTGATGAACTTTCAGGTAAGGGCGTAAAGGTTGATGAGGTAGATGCTCTTGCTCTTGCGCAAGAGGCAGGATCTGTTAAATCGGTTAATATTGTGCTCATGGGAAAGTTGGCAAAATATTTTGATATACCTGAAAAGAAGTGGTTTGATGCAATAAAGAGCACCGTAAAACCTAAGTTTATTGATGTTAACGTCAAAGCATTTAAATTAGGCTATGAAGGATAAGAAAGGGGTAGCTAAGGTGGGTAATTATTGGCAGCAGGAAATTGAAACTGCTTCTAGAGAACAGATTACAAAGTGGCAGAACGAACGGCTTGTCAATACTGTCAAACGTGTCTATGAAAATGTTGATTTGTACCGCAGGCGTATGGATGAAGCAGGGGTTAAGGTTGAAGATATCAGGTCGGTTGATGATATAGTCAAACTTCCCTTTACGTGCAAACAGGATTTAAGGGACACATATCCTTATGGACTGTTTGCGGTTGATTTGAAGGATGTTGTGAGGCTTCATGCATCCAGCGGGACAACCGGAAAACAGATTGTTGTGGGTTATACTCAAAATGATTTGGATATATGGGATGACATCTGTGCCAGACAGCTGGTTGCAATAGGTGCAACAAAGGCAGATAAGATTCATGTGTCGTATGGTTACGGGTTGTTTACCGGAGGATTGGGTCTTCACGGCGGCTCACAACGTTTGGGTGCGGTCACCATTCCGGTTTCATCGGGAAATACTGCACGTCAGATTACAATTATGAAGGATTTCGGGTCCACTGTTTTATGTTGTACACCGTCATATGCGATGTATCTCGGTGAATCGTTGGAGCAACAGGGACTCACCGCTGATGATATCAGTCTTAAGTATGGAATTTTCGGCGCAGAACCCTGGACTGAGGAGATGCGTGCTCACATCGAGAAGAAGTTGGGTATAAAGGCGTTTGATATATACGGACTGACCGAAATAATGGGTCCGGGTGTTGCGTATGAGTGTCAGGAACAAAGCGGAATGCATGTTAATGAGGACCACTTTATAATTGAGATAATTAATCCTGAGACAGGGGAGCCCGTGCCCGACGGCGAAAAGGGTGAAATCGTATTTTCCTGTATTTCAAAGGAAGCGTTCCCTCTGCTTCGTTACAGAACCAGGGATATCGGAGTTATTACACATCAAAAGTGCGCTTGCGGAAGAACCTTTGTACGAATGTCAAAACCGATGGGCAGGACCGATGATATGTTGATTATTCGCGGTGTGAACGTTTTCCCTTCGCAGATCGAAACGGTACTTTTGCAAAAAGGGTATTCACCTAATTATCAAATAATAGTTGACCGAGTCAACAATCTTGATACCCTTGAGGTTCAGGTTGAGATGGATGAAAATAATTTTTCTGATACTGTTACCGGAATATCAAAGATGGAAAATGCTTTGCAAGAGGCAATAAAGTCTCTTCTCGGTGTTGCCGCAAAGGTGAAACTTGTTTCGCCTAAGTCGATTGAACGTTCTATTGGCAAGGCGGTCAGAATAATAGATAAGAGAAAAATATAAAAAAGGTTTTCAAAAAATTAGATTAATTACGGTATACCGAACTGTTTTTCTGTTTTGAAAATTCAAATAAGAAAGCATTTGTGATTGCATTTTAATTTCATAGTTTGTGTCTTAAATGGTATAAGAAAGGGGTTAGTAATATGTCAGTTAAGCAGTTATCAATCTTTGTTGAAAACAAACCGGGTCAGTTGGCGGAAATCACTTCGGTGCTTGCACAAAACAAAATAGACATCCGTGCCATGTCAGTAGCAGACACACAGGACTTTGGTATTTTAAGGCTTATTGTCAGTGATATTGAGGGTGCCAAGGCGGCGCTGAGTTCCAACAGTTGTGTTGTTTCTGTTAACAGCGTTGTTGCAGTAGCAATTTCGGACAAACCGGGTGCACTTATGAAGGCTGTAAGTGTTCTTTCGGATAATGAGATTAATATTGAATATATGTATGCTTTTATTACTACGTCCGGACAGCATGCATATGTGGTAATGCGGGTTACAGATAATGAGCGTGCAGAAGAACTGTTGTGTAAAAACGGTATAGATCTTGTTACACAGCAGGATATTAATAATCTTTAAAGATTAAATACAGCCGTCCGAATTTATTTGGGCGGCTGTAATAAAATTCTAAAAGTGGGATGACAAAGATGATTTTTTTTGGTACCGGAAATGAATATAAGGTAATAAAATCAGCGCTTGAGGGGGACAATTCTCATATTTGTGAGATTATACGCTTTGCAGAAACAAACGGACTGGGCGGGAATATTTTGCAAAAGTATATTGCATATATGATTGCAAGTGATGAAAACATTTTCAGCATTTCATGTGAACGCAGAGGTTGCAGTGAATCGAGTCTTGTAAGATGTGCGGAAGCCGATATCGTAAAACTGCGTCAGATGTTTGATTCTTCAGAAGTCCAGTTAAACGAGCAACTCGTTGTTTTGCAAGACTATGTTCCGGAAAATAAGGTCTTGACCGATTTAGGAAAAACGGTATCAGAGTTTGCAAATTCACTGGCGCGTGCTGAAAAATATAAGGATTTTTTTGACAGCGTGGTTGATTTTTATAGGGATAACGGTGTTGGCATTTTCGGATTAAACAAGGCTTTTTATTTGACCGATAATCGTGAGATATGTGCAGTCTCAAACTTTAAAGCGGTTTTACTCGACGACCTTTATGGCTATGATTATCAGAAAAATCTCTTAACAGAAAACACAAAGGCGTTTGTTTCCTGTCGGCAGGCGAACAATGTTTTGCTTTACGGTGACAGCGGAACCGGAAAATCAACATCTGTTAAGGCAGTTTTGAACGAGTATTGCAAAGACGGGCTTCGTATGATACAAATTCAAAAGCATCAGTTTGCTGATCTTAATTGGCTGATGAGTATTATAAGAAACAGAAGATACAGATTCATAGTTTATCTTGATGATTTATCTTTTGATGAAAACGAAACCGAATATAAATATCTTAAGGCTGCAATTGAGGGTGGATTTGAAGAAAAACCTGAGAATATGTTAGTATATGCGACCTCGAACCGCAGACATTTAATAAAGGAAAACTGGGATGAACGAGACGGGAATGATGTGCATCGCAATGAGTCTATTCAGGAAAAGGTTTCACTGTCAGAACGGTTTGGGCTTTCAATAAATTATTCAAATCCGTACCAGCACGAGTATATTGAAATTGTAAAACATCTAATGGTTAAGGAAGGCGTAAATATTGATGAGCAGGAGGCAATCAAAAGGGCAAAAAGTTGGGCCGTTTTGCACGGTGGGTTTTCGGGCCGCATTGCTGAACAGTTTGTTAAGGATTTAAAGGCAAAGCAGGGATAACAGTGTAAACACTTTTGGTCGATTTCGGAATACTGTGAGGAGGAAATAGGTTGGAAAAGGTTAATTATCAAATTATGCTGGATAAGAAAATCGAAGCAATTTCCAAACTTGGAAAGCGTCCCCGTTTGTTACTTCACAGTTGTTGTGCGCCGTGTTCGTCGTCGGTTTTGGAATATTTAAATCAATATTTTGAAATCACGTTATATTATTATAATCCTAATATCACTCCCGAATCAGAATTTGAAAAGCGTTTTGCCGAGTTAGAAAGATTTTGTGTGACTGCGGGGTACCGTGACAAAATAAAGTTAATTAGGGGTTGCTACGAAACGGGGTTGTTTGAGCAACTTGCTGAAGGTCTCGAAAATGAGGCTGAAGGCGGGGATCGTTGCGAAAGGTGTTATCGCTTGCGCATAGAAAAAACCGCACAGTTAGCAAAAGCAGAGAAATTTGATTATTTCACAACAACCTTGTCGGTGAGTCCTTATAAAAACGCCCAAAAGTTAAATCAAATCGGAAAAGAAATTGCCGAGCAATACAAAGTTGAATATTTGTTTTCCGATTTTAAAAAGAAAAACGGTTATAAACGCTCATGTGAATTATCACGGGAGTATGGGCTTTATCGACAAAACTATTGTGGATGCAAATATTCAAAAATCTATTATGAGGCTAAAGGTTAAAAAGTTAAGCGGTTGCAGATAAGCTGCAACCGCTTTATTTTAATCTAGTTTTAAAATCATATTAAGAATTCTTTTAACGCAAACCTCAAGTTCGGCACGGCTGAGTGTATTGTCTTCAATTGCGCTTTTGAGTTCATCGGGGGCCCCGATAGGCATTTTAATGTCGTTTCCTGCCTTTACCTCTTTAACGTGTTTTGCATCGTTAGTCCAGTCGGAAGTAACCATGCCCTTGTATCCCCATTCATCTCGGAGGATTTTTGTTAAAAGATCGTGATTTTCAGATGCACGGATACCGTTTATCAAATTGTAAGCTGACATAAGTGTCCACGGATCTGATTCCTTTATCGCAATTTCAAAGCCCTTAAGATAGATTTCACGCAGTGCCCTTTCAGAAACTCTTGAATCGGAATTTTTACGGTTTACTTCCTTGTTGTTGCAGGCAAAATGCTTAATAGAGCAGGCAATGTTTTGTGATTGTATACCATTAATCTGTGCCGCTGCCATTTTTCCCGAAACAAGAGGATCTTCCGAAAAATATTCAAAGTTTCTTCCACACAACGGTGTTCGGTGGATATTGATGGCAGGAGACAACCAAATACCGATATTATTTTCTTTAACCTCTTTGGCTGTTGCCTCACCGATTTCAAAAACAAGCTGAGTGTTCCAGGTCGATGCCAACAGGGTCGCGATCGGCCACGCGGTAGTATTAATATTTCCGCGATTGGGCTCAATTCTCAGACCGGCAGGACCGTCTGCCGTCATGACGTTGGGAATTCCAAAGGTTTCAAGATTTCCCATGCCGCCAGTATCAGCTACACCGGTATTATGTTGTCCGCCGACAAGAGAAATCAGGTCGTCGGTACTTAGTTGGGCAATAAACTCATCAAGAGTTATTTTGTTGTTTGCAACGTCGCAGAGGTGACGCGGATCTTTGGGCGCATCGGCGTGTATACCTTCGATTTCAGGATATGATTGTGGTTTAACATCACCGGTAGGAAGTTGCTCATAGGTGCCGTCTGCCAGCAGGCGTTTGTCAAGACCGTAGGGGACACACCTCTGTGATAGTTGTTGAACCACTCTGAATTCTTCCTTGACGGTATATGTAAAATCAACCTTGTCGAGTTGTCTGATCGAATTTCCCACAAAAAAGTTATAGTCTCCCTGCTGTAAAACATACGCTGATTTGCAAAGATAACCGAGATCATCATAACTTGCCATATCATTAATCTTAAACGATACGCATACAACTTCCGATTCTTGAGGATTTAAAAGGTTTGTCTTTTTAAAAGCCGATAATTGAAGACGGGGGGTTAAAATCTTTTCAGACGGGGTTGAGAAGTAGACCTGCACAACCTCCTTACCGGCAACATTTCCGGTATTGGTAACCTCTGCGCAAATCTTGATTTCATCGCCGTTTTGTTCAGCGCTTATGTTTGAAATGTCGAAGGTTGTATATGAAAGCCCGAATCCAAAGGGATACAAAACCTTTTCATCCGCACCCGGTATGGTTTCAAAATAACGGTATCCCACATAAACATCATCTATATAGCGGACATAATCTTTTGATTCGGAAAAGGTTTCGGTTGAGGGATAGTCACAAAGATTCTTTGCAAGAGTATCAACCAATTTACCTGAAAAGTTAACATCGCCGCACAAAAGATCAGCAGTTGCCAGACCGCCTTCCATACCTGCCTGCAGGGAATAAACGAGTCCCTGAATTTTATCCTGTTGGAAATATTGCAAATTAATTGTACCACCGACATTTAAAAGGACTACAACCTTGTCAAATGCGTCGGTCACTCTGTCAAGCATATTAACTTCGTGGTCAAACAGTTCAAAATCCGT
>JAUMXX010000026.1:0-9207 GCA_030535285.1 bacterium
GCTTCTGCATCTTCTTGGGACGGAATGGATTTATCAAGGCATGTTAAGGTTAACGCAAAGGTTGATACTGAAACTGTGGGAACATATGAGGCCGTTTTTGCAGTGAGCGACGGTGATTTAAATTCAACAGCAATTTTGACTGTAGTTGTGGAGGAATGACATGCGGGTGTTAAGATTTGAGGATATAAGCCTTGCTTGTGTTTTTAAGGATTTAAGGAAAAATCTATGGGTAGTCATTATGGCGATTCTGACCGGTTTGATGTTCACGGCTTCGGTTATGATAAGTGTTTTTGTTCCTAAGTATACAAGCAGTGTCACCTTCGTTATTTGTTATAAAGAACACGATTCATCGGTTTACACCTTAGAATATACAGAAAGGATGGCCGATATATTTACCGACGTTTTGTCGAGTGATGTTTTAAAAAAGATTGTTGCCGAAAAAATGAATTTGCCTTCTTTTCCGGGTGAAATTGATTCGAGTGTTATAACCTCTACTAATATGATAAATGTTTCGGTAACGTCTGAATCTCCTCAGCAGGCCTATTTTACAATTTGTGCAGTCATGGAAAACTATTCAAGCGTTTCGGATTATGTTTTCTCAAATGCTGTTTTAGAGGTGATTTCCAAACCGTATGTTTCCGGTGATCCGTCAAACTATAAAGACATCGGTGTGCTTTCGTTTTTGGCTGCAGTTGGTTGTGGATTGGCTGCGGTTGCCGTGTTGGTAGTTATCACTGTGTTTAGAAAAACTGTAAAAACTAAGTTCGCCTTTGAAAATGATGTTGAACTAGAACTGTTTGCTACCGTTTGCCATGAAAAGAAGGCAAGCAAAAATAAAAGCCCTGCGGTTTTAATGACTAGTTCTTATACAAGTTTCAAGTTCACAGAAACTCTTAACAGCATTGCTACAAAGTTAGAATTCACAAAGAGAAATAAACCTTTCAAAACTTTGATGATATCGGGTATTACCGAAAATGCCGGTAAGACAACAACAGCTTCAAATATAGCGTTGGCTCTAGTAAGGAGATCTCACAAGGTTTTGCTGGTTGACTGCGATTTAAGGAAACCTTCAATCAAAAAAATATTCAACATCAATGACGCTACTCCTCAACAATCACTTGACAAGGTTATCTATGGGGGAGTTAGTGTTGAGGATGCAATTTATAAGCATAAGTCCGGATTGGATATTATGCTTGAGGACAGGAGTTATAACAATTCCCTTGGGTTAATATCGAGCGCCGCAATGGATGATTTTATGGATTTTTGCAAGCAGCATTATGATTATGTAATTATCGACTCTGCGCCGATTGCCTTGCTGGTTGACTCTGAAACATTGGCTGAGAAGGTTGATGCAACGCTGTTGGTTGTCAAACAAGATACTGTTTCTGCACAGGAAATCAATGAAATGGTTAGCAATCTTTCAAACGGCGGAACACAGGTTCTCGGCGGTATTTTGACCGATTATATCTAATTCGGACCAAGTACCGTGGACCGAGATTTAGGATATTGTATTAAATAATCATTATATGTTTTGAAGCTTTTCATTAAGATAAAGGAGCTTAAATGGAGAATCATAAAAAGAATACACAAACCAATACAAATAACAAAAAGAATATGACCACCCTTATTGTTGATTTTTTTAAATCATTTCTGAAATATTGGTGGATAGTGGCGTCTGCAACCGTTGTTTTTGGCATAATCGGTTGGGTTCTGGGCAGTGTGTTTCTAACTCCAATGTATAAGTCGGAATTATCCTTTACGGTTTCGACTAAAAACGATTCTGATGTTTACAGTTATGAGTTTCAGGCGCGAACGGCAAGCACAATGGCTACAACATTTCCGTATATTTTAGATAACCCTGTAACCAATGAGTTGCTTTGCCGGGATCTTCAGGTTAAAAAGATTAACGGGAAGATTACTGCTACCCCGATTGACAATACAAATATGTTTACACTTTCGGTCGTTTCGAACGACCCGCAGGACGCTTATGATATTCTGATGTCGGTAGTTGATAATTATCCTATTGTTGCCGAATATGTAATAGGCGATACTGTTTTGAATATTTTGTCACCCGCTTCGGTGCCCGAGAGTCCTTATAATTTACTCACAAATACAATTATAAAGTTTTCCGGCGCCCTCTTAGGCTTTGCTTTGGGAGTTGCAATCATTTTCATTATTGCGTTGGTACGCAAAACTATTAAGACGTCTGATGACATAAAGATTAAACTAAACAAGAAATGTATTGCGATCATACCTCAGTTAAGCATAAGAAACAGTGACACACTGGTATCATTTGTTGACGAAAATGTCAAACAAAACTTTAAAGAAGCGATTCGTACACTTAAAATGAGGGTGCTGAGAACTGCAACCCGAAACAACATGAAGGTTATAATGGTTACGAGTTCGATGTCGGGCGAGGGAAAAACCATGATTTCACTCAACCTTGCCTTGTCACTTGCACAGCATGGGAAAAAAGTTGTTTTGTTTGACGGAGATTTTAAGAAGGATTCACTTTCTAAAAAGTTAGGGCTTGATCCCGATAAAGATCTTATTGATGTTTCAGAGATTGTCTCGGGCGCATCCACAAAGGTTAGACTTCATAAATTTAAAGATACCGGAATGTATGTTTTTACAACTAAGATACTCACAGAGGAAACTGTTTCGGTTGTCAGTTCTGCAAGGCTCAAACAATTAATTGAAACACTGCGGGACTCTGCCGACTATGTTATTGTTGATTCGCCTGCGTGCAGTCATATTACCGACGCGCTGTCGCTTGCTTCATGTGTTGACGGTATCGTATTTGCAGTAAAGCAAGATTATGCTGACGCTAATACCATAATAAAGAGTATTGATGATGTTTCTTTTACCGGCGTTCCTATTTTGGGAGTTGTTTTAAATAATGTTTTGCCAGGATTTTTGGGATATGGATACGGTTCCTATTTAAGCAGATATTCAAGATATAAGTATTTTAAAAGGTATGAAGGCAAAACAAGTTATTTTGACAGTGTTGCAGATGATAATGAAGAAATAGGAGAGGTATTTTTACCCAGATCGTCTTTTGAGGAGTAGTTGATATAATTTTATGATCAAACCAACGTCGAAGTGACTCGACGTTGGTTTTTTTGTCGATTTTTGTTAAAAATGAACAGAAAACAGGTCGGTTTTTTTAGAGATTTAATATTGACAAAAGACACTATATATAGTATTATATCTTTACTCACCGACGATATATTGGATAATCGGTTGTTTTAGCGATTGTTTGGAGGTAAAAGTATTGTTGATTTTCGGTGGTATGCAGAAATTAACACTGTTGGATTTTCCGAATAAGACTGCATGTACGGTTTTTACGCACGGGTGCAACTTTGTTTGTCCGTTTTGTCATAACTCTGGGTTGGTTGTTGAAAGAGTCCGGGAAACCTTGTCTGAGCAGGATGTACTTGACTTTTTAAAAACCCGAATAGGAATTTTGGAAGGCGTGTGTATAACCGGTGGTGAACCGCTTATTCAGGATGGATTGGTTGATTTTATACGAAAAGTCAGAGAATTGGGTTTTTGTGTAAAATTAGATACAAACGGAAGCGTTCCGGAAATTCTTGAATATGTTGTCCAAGAAAAGTTGGTTGATTATGTAGCGATGGACATTAAAAACTCGCCTGAACTTTATGGCATCACGGTTGGAATCGAAGACCTGGATTTATCAAATATAGAGCGAAGCAAGAATTTTCTGATAAACTCCGATGTTGATTTTGAATTTAGGACCACGGTGGTCAGGCAGTTCCATTCGCAAGAATCTTTAGAAGCGCTTTCTGAGTGGATAGTTGGTGCGAAGAGGTATTATCTCCAGAGTTTTAAAGATTCGGGTGATTTAATCTGCTCAGGACTTTCGGGTTATGATGCAGAGGAAATGTTAAGGTTATTAGACGCAGTCAAGCGCAACATTCCGAATGCGCAACTGCGCGGAATATAGAAAAATGGGGGAGAAGGGTTATGTATAGTGTATTAAAAAGAGATGGGAAAATAGTAGATTTTGATTTATCAAAGATTACTGAAGCAATCACTCGTGCTTTTGAGGCGCAGGAAAAACAATACCATCCGGGCGTAATTGATTTTCTGGCATTGAAGGTTACGTCGGAATTTGAACCGAAGATACGTGAGAATCTTGTGAGTGTTGAGGATATTCAAGACAGTGTTGAGTCTGTTTTGGTTCAGGCAGGATATGCTGATGTTGCAAAGGCATATATCCTATACCGCAGACAGCGTGAGAAACTCCGTAATTTAAAATCTACAATTCTTGATTATAAGGATGTTGTTAACAGTTATGTCGGGCTTACCGATTGGCGTGTAAAAGAAAACTCAACCGTTACATATTCGGTTGGTGGACTTATTCTCAGCAACTCGGGGGCTATTACGGCAAACTATTGGTTGTCTGAAATTTATGATGATGAGATTGCGAATGCTCACCGCCATGCAGACATCCACATTCATGATTTGTCAATGCTTACAGGATATTGTGCCGGTTGGTCGTTAAGGCAGTTAATTCAAGAGGGATTGGGCGGAATCCCGGGCAAAATTACCTCTTCACCGGCAAGCCATTTGGCTACGCTTTGCAACCAAATGGTAAACTTTCTCGGAATAATGCAGAACGAGTGGGCAGGAGCACAGGCATTTTCATCATTTGACACATATTTAGCCCCGTTTGTAAAGGTTGACAATCTGTCATACGAACAGGTTAAAAAGTGCATAGAGTCTTTTGTCTTTGGCGTTAACACGCCGAGCCGTTGGGGTACACAGGCACCGTTTTCAAATATTACTTTGGACTGGACTGTACCTAACGATCTGGCAGAGCAACCGGCGATTGTCGGCGGCAAAGAAATGGACTTCAAATATAAAGACTGCAAAAAAGAAATGGATATGGTAAACAAGGCGTTCATAGAAATTATGATTGAGGGTGACGCCAACGGCAGAGGATTCCAATATCCTATTCCTACATATTCAATTACCAGTGATTTTGATTGGTCCGAGACTGAAAACAACAGACTCTTATTTGAGATGACTTCTAAATACGGCACACCGTATTTTTCTAACTATATTAATAGTGAGATGGAGCCGGGCGACGTCCGCAGTATGTGCTGCAGATTGCGTCTAGATCTTCGTGAGCTTCGCAAAAAGTCGGGTGGTTTCTTCGGAAGCGGTGAGAGTACCGGTTCTATCGGTGTTGTAACCATCAACCTACCCAGAATCGCATATCTGGCTGAGGATGAGGCAGATTTCTATAACCGTCTTGATAAAATGATGGATATTTCGGCGCGCTCACTCAAGGTTAAGCGTACAATTATTACACGCTTGCTGGATGAGGGCTTGTATCCGTATACAAAGCACTATTTAGGCTCTTTTGGCAATCATTTTTCGACCATCGGGCTGGTCGGTATGAACGAGGTTGGGTTGAATGCAAAATGGTTGCGAAAGGATTTAACCAACAAAGAAACACAAGATTTTGCAAAAGATGTTTTAAATCATATGAGAGAGCGTTTGTCTGATTATCAGGAAGAATACGGTGATCTTTACAATCTTGAGGCGACTCCGGCTGAGTCTACCTCCTTCCGCCTTGCTAAGCATGATGTTAAACGTTTCCCGGATATTATTACTGCTTCCGACAAGGGCGAAACTCCGTATTATACAAACAGTTCACATCTTCCTGTGGGATACACAGAGGACATATTCACAGCTCTTGATGTTCAGGACGAACTCCAAACATTGTATACTTCCGGTACTGTTTTCCACGCATTCTTGGGCGAGAAATTGCCGGACTGGAAAGCGGCGGCAAAATTGGTTCGCACAATAGCCGAAAGATATAAGCTTCCGTATTATACACTGTCCCCGACATATTCGATCTGTAGGAATCATGGATATCTCCAAGGTGAACAGCCGACCTGTCCTAAGTGCGGTGAGGAGACTGAGGTTTACAGTCGTATTACCGGTTATTACCGCCCGGTAAAGAATTGGAATGACGGAAAATCTCAGGAGTATAAAGACCGTAAGACATATAAAATCGAATATGGTTGCTGTGAGACAAAGGATGATACTTCTAAGACGGAAGTTGTTAACCCTATTTTGTTTACAACAACTACCTGTCCTAATTGTAAGATTGCAGCCGGAAATTTGGATAGAAACGGTGTTGCCTACGAAAAAATTAATGCTGATGATAATCCCGAGGCTGCTAAGCGTTATCAAATCGTAAAGGCTCCCACACTGATAACTTTCGGTAAAGACGGATATAATAAGTTCGAAGGTGTTTCCGAGATTATAAAATATATTGATTCGGTAAAGGCCTAAAAAGTTTTAGGGGCAAAAAGATGTACGATGTTATAATTATCGGTGCAGGTCCGGCGGGTATGACCGCCGGACTGTATGCAGTAAGATCAGGTTTATCAACCGTTATACTTGAATCAGAGGTATACGGCGGACAGGTTGTTAATACAGCGGAGATTGAAAACTATCCGTGCGTAAAGAGTATTGCGGGTTGGGAAATGGCACAACAGATGTATGACCAGATAACCGATGCAGGAGTTTCGGTAGTGTTCGATAAGGTTATTTCTTTAAAGAAAAACGGTGATTTTTTTACCGTTGAGGCTAATGATAACTCTTATGAATGTAAATCGGTTATAATTGCGAACGGTGCAAAACGCAGGAAACTCGGTTGTGAGGGCGAAGAGGAGTTTTCGGGCAAGGGTGTTTCATATTGTGCTACTTGTGACGGCTCGTTCTTTAAAGATAAAAAGGTGGCTGTTGTGGGTGGTGGAAACACTGCACTTGAGGATGCACTTTATCTTTCCAATATTTGCAATAAGGTGTTTCTGGTTCACAGACGGGAAGAGTTTCGCGGAGAAAAGCAACTATCTGATGCGCTTCCACAGAGAAAAAATATTGAATTAAAGTTGGGGTTTGTCCCTGAGAAAATCAGCGGTAGCGAACGGGTTGAAGAGATCCTATTAAAGAGGGTTAATTCGACCGAGACTGAGATTCTTAAGGTCGATGCAGTATTTGTTGCGATCGGAATGGAGCCTGACAATAAGGCGTTTGCCGAGGTTGTGCAGATCAATGAGGGTGGCTATATTGTTGCTAACGAAAGTTGCGAAACAAGTTGTCCCGGGGTCTATGTGGCAGGTGATACCAGAACAAAGGTATTAAGACAAATCGTAACTGCAGTGTCTGATGGTGCGATAGCAGCAGCGCAGGCTTTGGGGTATATTCGCCATTGTAAATAGAAAAGAAACCGAACAGTTTTTTAAAATCTGTTCGGTTTTTTCAAAAAGAAATATAAATGCATAAAAATATTATTGACAGAATTTATGCTTAATGATATAATAATCTGCGTTGCAAATTATAATATGCGAGTGTGCTGGAATTGGCAGACAGGCACGTTTGAGGGGCGTGTGTCTATGGCGTACGGGTTCAAGTCCCGTCACTCGCACCATATCGAGTGTTCATAACGGATTTGAGTTATGGACACTCGATTTTTTATTTTATACAACAAGGCTTTCTCTGTTTTGAGAAAGCCTTGCTCTTTTCGGTGGGTTATGGATTTCGGTGCCAAAATCCGATGCTCGTGATATATAAGGACGATACTTATGTAATTAATGTTGCAAACTTAATTGTTTTGTGATAAAATAGTTGTGCGACACAACTTAATATTTGGACAAATTATAGGAGAAGTGTTTTTTATTTTGGTAAAAACACATTCTCTATTTTGGCTTTCTCTTGTAGTTTGTCAGAAGTTGTGTCGCAGCAATCGGAGTTATGTGTTTTTCGGTGCGTAGCTTCGGCTGCGCACTTTTTTGTTTCATAACGGATACTTGAAAGGAGAAACACAAATGGGATTAATGGATAAAATCGGCGGTAACATTATGCAAGGATTGATGGGTAATCTTTCCGAAGTAACACCCGAAAAATTAACACAGGATTATGGCATGTACTTGATGGATGGAGAAGTCATACATACTGGTTTTGTATTAGTAAGAGATGTTGTTATATTTACTGATAAGCGGATTATTGATTTAGATAAACAAGGTGCAACCGGTCAAAAAGCACGCGTTAGCTCCATATATCTTGACTCTATCATAAATGTATCAGCTGAAACAGCAGGATTTGGTTTAGACGATAGCGAACTCAATATAGAATTCATTTCCTCACCTTATTTTAAAGCTAATGGCGGAGTATCTATTTCTTCAAGGAAGTTTGAATTTCCTAAAAAATATCAGATTCAAGGCATATACAAATGGCTTCAGGAAACAGCCTATACAAATCATTTGAATATAAATAAATAATATTAGATACAAGTCCGTTATGAACACTCGCACCAGTCGAGAGCCTCGACACGCATTTTGCGTAGTTGAGGTTCTTCTTTTTTTAATTTTTAACCTCTCAATTGAAGTTGGTTATGAACACTCCTTTTTTTGTTAGTGGTTATGTATAGATTAAAAAGTCTTTCTTGTGTAAATCCCGTATAATGAAGTTAATTAAAGGTTTTGAGGAGTTTGTCAATATACGGATATTGCATAGGGTCGGAATATACCTTTTGTGATTAAAAGAGAGTGATGATTAATTATTTGGTCAAGTATTGCAATCACAATTGCTTTATATTATACTTTAAATTGTGAGGAAATCTTTGTTTTGTTACAAAGCGATTTTTGCGAAAGGAAAAATTACTATGCTTTTGAAAAACGCTTTAATACTTCGTGAAAACGGTGAGTTTTCACAGGGGGATCTCCGTATTGAAGGGGATAAAATCAGCGCTGTCGGTCAGCTTGACAGACAGGCCGGAGAGACGGTTTGGGAACTGAATCGTGCCTATTTGATTCCCGGATTAATCGAAACACATTTTCACGGTGCGATGGGTCTTGATTGCAGTCTGGGTACCCGAGAACCATTTAAGGTGTTCTCGCGGTACATGGCAGAGCGCGGCATTACTTCCTATGTACCGGCATTGATCTCTTCCTCAGACGAGGTGACAGAACAATATATTAAAGCAGGCAATGCCTATATGGCACAGCCTGATCCCGGCGCACAGATGGTGGGGTTTTATCTGGAAGGTCCTTTCTTGTCACAAGAATACAAGGGAGCCCATGACCCGAATGTGCTACAATTGCCTTCATTGGAGAAATTTCGTTACTGGTATCAACTGGCTAACGGTAAGATTCTCAATCTGGT
>JAUMXX010000026.1:9217-16223 GCA_030535285.1 bacterium
TGTGGCACCCGAGCTGGAAGGAGCAGAGGAACTTATCCGCTGGGCATCTTCAAATGGAGTAGCGGTAGAGATCGGTCATTCCGCCGCTACATATGAGCAAGCGATGAAAGCAATTGAGTGGGGAGCGACCCTCGCAACCCATTTATTCAATGCGATGTCTCCGTTACATCATAGAGACCCCGGTATTCCAGGTGCTGTGCTGATGGATCCGCGTGTTACCTGTGAACTGATTGCTGACTTAGGGCATGTGGCTGGTGCGGTTGTCAAATTGGCATGCGCGGCAAAGGGAGCAGATGGCATTAACCTCATCAGTGATTCTTGCACGGCCGCCGGAGTCAGTGATGGAGAGTATACCCAGCCCGATGGGCGTAAAATTTTTGTGAAGGACGGTCTTGCCCGTTTGGAGAATGGCACGATTATGGGGAGCGCCTCGTCTATATTGGACGGTGTGCGCAATCTGGTTTCGCTGGGTATTGATTTAGCCGTTGCCGTTGGTATGGCTTCTACCAATCCGGCGCGTTGTATTGGTCTTAGTGACCGTGGTGTTATCGCAACAGGCAAGCGCGCTGATCTCGCTGTGTTGGATAAAAACCTTCATGTACAGTGCACTTTTGTAGGGGGCAAACCGGTTTACGAAGCAAAAAAATAATACTATATACGGACAGTTAGGTTGTTCTGATACAAATACTCCTGCTGTATAGGTGGTTGTGAATCCCGACAGTGTTGTGTGTCGATGATCCCCCGTGATTTGCCTATAAACAGTTGATATGCGGTACGAGAAGGGGATGTCAGCATTTTGAGGTTACCTTCTTTTGCAATTACTCCTGATTTACGGTTGTCTACAGTAAAAATGATTAAAATCCCCGCCTTTGATGGAGGGGATTTTCTTTATTTGTATTAAAATTGCCTCATTTACCTTAATATAACACAATTAGTATAAACAGGGGAGTGTTAATAACCGATTTGGGTTTTTAACACTTAACGTTTTGCTTATCTTAATATTTAAATAGTCACCGACCGTTTTGTCGGATATCAGTTTTGTTTGCGAACAATTTTATATTCGTCGTCCGGTTGAAAATAAGGACAATGGCTGGGTTTGTTTTGCATATATCTTGCGTAATCATCCTCGT
Organism: bacterium; assembly: GCA_030535285.1. Classification (GTDB taxonomy): domain Bacteria; phylum Bacillota; class Clostridia; order Oscillospirales; family Acutalibacteraceae; genus JAUMXX01. The sequence goes on from JAUMXX010000026.1 coordinate 10,348, forward strand.
CAAAATTAGCTTCGCAATAATACTCTTCGCTTTCCTCATCAAAGGTAAGGTAAGCACAGCAGTCACAGTTAGAGTTGAATCCCATAAATATACCCTTTTCCTAGATTTAATTATTTATTTTTGACAAATCTCTTAAACAACCAACATTGTTGTTAATAATACAGTTTTCGTGGCCGCCGTCATCGTCGATCAGTCGGCAAAGCGAACCGTTTGGCATTACGTTGTTTGAAACTATACTGTTTCGCAATCGGGTAATTTTAAGAACCGTTTCGGGTGAAAATCTACCCTTATTTCCGTCGTCGCAACCCGACATAAAGGAATTTCCTGTAAGATTAATCCCGTCACAGTCTTTCAATATACAGTGCGCCGAGATATCATTTTGCCCGCATCTTGCGCCGCTGCGGTAGATTATGTTACCGGTAATACTTGCACAGATAAAGTTTGAAATATTTATACCTGCCTGACCCGAACGGTCGATGTAATTGCCTGTTATATTGAAATTATTTCCGTCATCAATACAAATACCGCCCAAGCCGTTCCATTCAATTCGATTACCCGTCATGGTAACAGAGGCAGTATTACCTGAATTTTTAATACCGGCACCGGTGTTGCAGGAGAACCAGTTATCGAGTATAAAACCGTCCCAACCTTCGATTTCAATTCCGTGTTTTCCGCAACTTGAGAACATGTTGTGACGGACAGAAAAACACCATATTTTATTAAGCGAAACAGCACTGCCGCCAAAATGACATATTTTACAGTTTTGTATTCTGAAGGAATCTTCATGCTCGGGGAATTGAGTGCGATCGGTTATGATTCCGCAACAGTTTCCTTGCTTGTTTCCATATAGCGTCAATCCATCAATTGTTGCTCCGGATGAGGATTTCATGTTTAGGATACAGCGTTGATTTTCGCTTCGCTGAAGCAAGATAGTATCCCCCGGCATATCGTTTCCGAATCCCCATTTATAATCAGCCTTAATATAAACGCCGGCGGGAACATATAATTCACCTACGCTATATTTACCTGATGGAACAAAAAGAGTCTTTTTAAGTTTAAACGCAGCATCAAGTGCCGCCTGGAATGAATCGGTATCGTCGTTAATTCCGTCACCAATTACATTATAATCACGAACGTTTATGGTCATTGATCGTCGGCTCCTTCAACAGTATTGTTTTTCATATGCCTTTTTATTAAAACATAAACAATAACATATATTATTATCCCAATTACAAGTCCGGAAAAAATATCGAGAATAGAGTGCTGTTTAATAAACACTGTTGATAAACAAATTAAGATACCAAGTATTACTAATGCCGATTTTGTTACAACGCCTTTAATTGTTTTGGTATCAAAAACAGCAAAGAGTGCAGCAATTGTGGCAACAACATGCATGCTGGGAAATACATTTGTATTTGTGTCAATCAAGTATAAATAGTTTATGCTTTTTGAGAAAATATCTGTAGTGATAATCTCGGGTCTTAAATCTTGACCGTTTGGTAGGATAATGCAAATAATAACACTCAAAGACAGCCCGATAATTATTGACCAGGCATAGCGTTTGAATGCCTGCTTGTCTTTTAAGAATGTCCAAACTGCTACGCCCAGAAGCAGTGGATACCATGAAACGTATGCAACGACAAACTCTTTCACAAAAGGGATGTAATCATCTATTATACAATATGAAACCCAGTAATCAGACTGAATGTTTTTTTCAATGAGTCCAAAGGCTAAAAAATAGATTGGCAAAAACAGAAACCAAAGTATGTGTCGGTTTTTTGAAAAATAATGCTTCAAAACATAACCTCCGTTTTAGTTCAGTTTTATTTTCGGCTGTGTTTTTTGCGGGATTTGTATTACCGATTATTTGGTATTGCATTATACAGTTATATTATATAAAATTGGTTGTTTTTTTCAAGGGGCTATTGACTTAAAAAACGATCCCATGTTTCTTTTGACATGGGATCATTCAAATAAGCATTAATAATAAAAACTATAAAAAATCAGTCTTCTTTAATCAGAACTTTTTCAATTTGACCGATGAATACCCGGTGGAAATCCTTATCTTTATACCACTTTAGGCAGTCTTTATCTATAAAGCCCGATTCTTTTATCTCGTCGGTGTATATTTTTTTACATATTAATACCTGCCTTGCTTGTTCGTAAAAAACTGTATCAAAATTGTATATAGGAGTAAGACCGGTCGCCGAGAGCTTGTCGGTATCGCGTCCGGATACGCTTCCGCAAATTTTATGAACAGGATTGTTTTCACCCATAAAACAAAGTGCGAAATGGTCGTGCTTGTTTAAAAACTCGATGGTATAACGTTGAGGGCGTATCATAGCAATCACGCAGTCTTTACCCCACATTTCACCAAAAAATCCCCAGCTGACAGTCATCATATTCGAACCGTTTTTATCACCTGCCGCTACAAGTGCCCACTCATCTGCAATCAATTCAATTGCGTTTTTGTTTATCTGCTTTGCGGTAATTTCCTTAAAACTCATTCAATCGCTCCTTCGCAATAAATTATATCTACACTAAATTATATAACAATGGGATCAAAAAAACAACAAATATTCATAAATATACATAAATTTGGCTAAATATATGTATATTTTTTGTTTTTTTATATAAAAATGAATATTTTTTCAATTTGTACTTGAAAAAATATTAATATAGATGTATAATCATAAAAAATCAAAAACATTTGGGGGATTTTACATGTCAGAAATTAAAAAAGTCGTTCTTGCGTATTCAGGCGGTCTTGATACATCTATTATTATTCCTTGGTTAAAAGAGAATTATAACAATTGTGAGGTTATTGCGGTTTCGGGTGATGTTGGTCAAGGTACCGAACTTGACGGACTTGAAGAAAAGGCAATTAAAACAGGGGCTTCTAAACTCTATATTGAGGATTTAAATGAGCAATTTGTTGTTGACTATGTTTTTCCGACTTTAAAAGCGGGCGCAGTTTATGAGCAGGAGTATCTTTTAGGAACATCTTTTGCTCGTCCGATTATTGCAAAGAGGATAGTTGAAATTGCGCTTGCTGAGGGCGCTGATGCAATTTGTCACGGTTGTACCGGAAAGGGAAATGACCAGGTAAGATTTGAGTTAACAATAAAGGCGTTTGCTCCCGACATGAAAATAATTGCTCCGTGGAGGGAATGGAATATTAAGTCTCGTGAGGAAGAGATAGAATATGCTGAGGCACATAATATTCCGCTTAAAATAAACAGGGAGACAAACTATTCAAAGGACAAGAATTTATGGCATTTGTCGCATGAAGGACTTGATCTTGAAGACCCTGCAAATGAGCCGCAATATAACAAACCGGGATTTTTGGAGCTTGGCGTTTCTCCCGAAATGGCACCTGATAAGCCTACATATATTACAATTCATTTTGAAAAGGGAATTCCGGTTTCGGTTGACGGAAACAAATTAGCACCGGTTGAACTTATTAAATATCTTAACAAGGTTGGCGGAGAAAACGGTATAGGCCTTGCGGATTTGGTTGAAAATCGCCTTGTGGGAATGAAGTCACGTGGAGTGTATGAAACTCCCGGCGGGGCAATTCTTTACAGAGCACATTCTGTTTTAGAGACCATTACACTTGACAAAGATACCCAGCACTATAAATATTTGATAGCGCAGGAATATGCTGATTTGGTTTATAACGGAAAATGGTTTACTCCGTTAAGGGAATCACTGGCAGCTTTTGTTGACAAGACTCAGGAAACCGTTACAGGTGATGTTCGTTTGAAACTTTATAAAGGTAATATTATAAATGCAGGTGTCACATCACCTTACAGTTTATATGATGAAGAGGTTGCAACCTTTGATGAGGACGAGGTTTACGATCAAAAGGATTCTGCCGGCTTTATAAATCTATACGGCCTTTCTATGAAGGTCAGGGCAAAAAAATTAGGCAATAAATAATTTTTGACGCGACGGTATTTAAATACCGCCGCGACTGAAGTTTTAAGATATAATATCCCGTTTTACCACTTTAAAGGAAGACGTGTGGGAATGAGAAAGGAATGGTCAAAAAGTGAAACTTTGGACAGGAAGATTTAAAAGGGAAATTGACAAAAAGACTAATGATTTCAATAGTTCGATTTCTTTCGACAGCCGCATGTATAGGGAAGATATAGAAGGTTCTGTGGCGCATGCAACAATGCTTGGAAAACAGGGTATTATAGCAGAGTCTGAATCAGAAAAAATTGTTTTGGAACTCAATAAGATTTTAGCAGACATTGACAACGGTGATTGTATCATTGATCCTGAATGTGAGGATATCCATACCTTTATCGAGGGTGAACTGACAAGGCGTATAGGTGATACTGGAAAGAGACTCCACACTGCCAGAAGCCGTAATGATCAGGTTGCACTTGACATACGTCTTTACCTTGAAAAACATAGCGCAAAGGTTAAGACAATGCTTTTGGAACTTGTTGATGTTTTAATCGAAAAGGCACAGCAATACAGTTGTGCGGTTATGCCGGGTTACACCCACCTGCAAAGGGCACAACCGATTGTATTCGGGCATCATTTTTTGGCATATTGTCAGATGTTTTTGAGGGATATTTCAAGAATTAATGATGCTGTGAACAGGATGGATGTTTCGCCTTTGGGTTCGGGGGCGCTTGCAGGCACAACATATAATATTGACCGTCAGTTTGTTGCAGATTTTTTAGGTATGCAGTCGGTTACAGAGAACAGTCTTGACGGTGTTTCAGACAGAGATTTTTGTATAGAACTTGCCTGTGCGATGTCACTGGTAATGGTACATTTATCGCGATTTTGCGAGGAAGTAATAATGTGGTGCTCAAGCGAGTTTAAATTTGTTGAGCTTGACGATGCATTTTCAACCGGTTCTTCAATAATGCCGCAGAAAAAGAATCCTGACATTGCCGAGTTGGTTCGCGGGAAATCTGGACGGGTTTTCGGTGACATGATAACACTCTTGACTGTTATGAAGGGAATACCCCTTGCTTATAACAAGGATATGCAAGAAGACAAGGAAGCAATATTTGATGCTATTGACACGGTTTTAATGTGTCTGACTGCATTTATTCCAATGATTAAGACCATGACGGTTAAAACCGAGAATATGCGAAAGGCGGCTGCCGGTGGTTTTATTAATGCGACCGACTGTGCTGATTACCTTGTGAAAAAAGGTATGCCGTTTCGGGATGCGTATAAGGCAACGGGTGAAATTGTTGCACGTTGTATAGAACTGGACTTGACTTTAGAAGAATTGCCTATTGAGGAATATCGGTCGGTTTGCGAGGTTTTTGATGAAGGTGTTTACGAGGCCATTTCACTTGAAACATGTGTATCAGGAAGAAATGTTTATGGTGGCCCTGCTGAGCAGAGTATAAAAACACAAGTGGAAAAGATCAGGGAGACGGTCAAATGTATAAAGTAGGAATAATCGGGGCAACCGGTTACGCGGGTGCTGAAATAGTTAGAATATTATTAAATCATCCTTATGTGGAACTTGCCGCAGTTGGCTCAAGGAGTTACAAGGGGAAAAAATTGAGCGAGGTTTATCCCAATTTTAAAAATATTTGTGATATGATTTTGCTTGATAATGAGGATGTTATAGAAAAAAGTGATGTTGTTTTTGCTGCGCTGCCGCACGGTTTGTCGCAGGATATTGCCAAGAAATGTTATGATAGCAACGTTTTTTTTATTGACATTGGGGCAGACTTTCGTTTGCATGATGAGCAGGATTATAAAGAGTGGTACGGACTTGAGTTTGACCACAGGCAACTTCATAATGAGGCAGTTTACGGATTGCCGGAACTTTTTGGTGAGCAAATAAAGGGTAAGAGAATAATCGCAAATCCCGGTTGTTATCCAACTTC
>JAUMXX010000027.1 GCA_030535285.1 bacterium
CATACAAATGCTTCGGCATATCAATATCGTTATAATCGTGTAAACTTTGACCCGTGTTCTCCTGATGGATTGGAAATGGTTTTCGTTGGCAAGGATAAGGCTGTTATTGAATACAGAGATTCATTTGAGTACAGTTTAGATAGGACCAATTGGCAAACATCAAACGCATTTTCAAATTTAACTGCTGACACACCGTATAGTGTTTATTATCGTGTTGCGCAAGCAAGTTCAATATCAGGGGCTACTAATTTTAGAACGGTCGGCTCAGATGATGTTGCAGTTGCCCCTGTTTCTGATGGCAAACTGTTTAGCGGTTGGAGTGTTGGATCAAAAGGTCAACATACTGCTAATTTTGTTAATAAAGATGTTCTGGCACCGCATTTCCAATTGGCTTCACAGACTACCGTTGATTCTGAGAGCACAAATATACGTTTGTTATCTACCGTTGACTCTTTAGATTATGATAACGTTGGTTATGATATTGCTATAGATGGTGACGAATACAGTTTTCAGACCCGTACGGTTTATAGCAGTGTTTATGCAGTTGATAGTACTGGAAAAAGGAATCTGTATACCGCAGGACAAGTTGGAGTACAGGATGTTTCAAATTATATCTTCTGTTTAGAGATAAAGAATGTACCTAAGGAGTTTTTTGATAAGAAAATATCAGTTACACCTTTCTGGACAGTTGATGGTATAAAGGTTTATGGCAAATCAAGAAAAGTTGCTGTTCATGGATATTTGGACAATTCAATAAAAGTTCTTGCAATAGGTAATAGTTTTTCACAGGATGCGTATAAATATTTATACGATATATTAAAAGCAAATGGATATGAAGATGTTGTTATTGGTAATGCATATGCCGCTGGATGTGACTTAAAAACACATGCATCAAAATTCGAAAATAATAGTGAAGGTTATACTTATTATAAATATGATAACGGTGTCAACACATCTGAGTCTGCGAGCATGAGTGAAATGATTGCTGATGAAGATTGGCATATTATTACCTTGCAACAAGTGAGTGGTTCTTCGGGTATTAGCGATACATATCAACCATATTTAAGTGAATTGATAGATTATATTAAGCAAAATCGTACAGTTAATGATGGAAAGATTGCCTGGCATATGACTTGGGCTTATAAATCAGACTCTACCCATGCTGAATTCCCGAATTATGATTCAGATCAGATGACGATGTATAACGCGATTGTCGGTGCCGTTAACAGTCAAATCGACACCAATGATGATATCGACTTTGTTATTCCTGCGGGAACAACAATTCAAAATGCAAGAACGGTTATAGGCGATACTCTGACACGTGATGGCTACCACTTAAATTCATTGGGTTCGTATCTTGTAGGTTATACCTGGCTTGCTGCCATAAATGGAAGACCTTTGACAGAACTCGAATTCTTTGCAGATGATGTACAACTTACTCCTGCCGAACGTGAACTGGTAGTTAAGTATGTCAACAGCGCGTTAAAAGATCCGTATAATGTTACAGACTGTAACTCATAATGTAATACCCATCTAGAGTTTTATACTTTGTTGTTTGTTTTAAAAAGGAAAGATCTTTATTGATCTTTCCTTTTTTAGTTAATACTCTTGCGATTTTTGATTGTGTGGTTTATAATATTAAATATAAATTATTAGGTGGGTATTGAATGCGTAAAGAGGTTGTAAAGAAAAGAAAAATGGTAATAAACAAGGGTTTGTGTTTGCTGCTGATTGCTTTTGTTGTGTCGGCTGTTGCACTTATTTTTATTATTATTTCCTTTTTTGACGGTGAAGGTAAGGAACCTAAAAAAACGAATTTTGAAAGCAGTTCGAAACCCGTTTTGAGTTCACAATCATCTTCTGAGCAGATTCAGTCTGAAAGTTCAACAACTTCGGATGTTTCGAATGTTTCAAATGTTGAAAGCTCAACAACCTCGGTTTCTGCAGAGATTAATTATTCAGAGCCTGTTAAAACTAATCTGGCTGATGATCTTGATAAATGGAATTTAGTACTTGTTAATCCTAAAAATGAGTTAAGTGATGGTTATGTTCCTCCGCTGACAAATCTTAAATATGCTTCAAGAAATGACGCACAGTTTGATTCAAGAGCAATTGCCGCACTTAATGCGATGTGTAAGGATGCTGCAAAAAGTGGCGTGAATATTTATTCAATCTCGGCTTATCGTAGTATAGCAACTCAGACTCGGCTTTATAATAATGAGGTCGCAAAGCAAAAAGGTTACGGACTTTCTGACGAGAAGGCAAGACAGGTTGCCGCGACCATTGTAGCATATCCCGGAACTTCTGAGCATAATCTTGGGTTGGCTGTTGATTTTAACTCGGTTGAGGAAACATTTGAAAACACGGCACAGTTTAGGTGGTTGCGTAAAAATGCCGAAAATTATGGGTTTGTTATGCGTTACGCGAAAGAAAAACAGAACATCACCGGCATAATTTATGAACCATGGCACTATAGATATGTTGGAATTGACCATGCTAAAAAAATGAATGAACTTAATATGTGTCTTGAGGAGTATATTGAGTATCTTAAAAAAAGTAAATAAATAATTCGAAAAAATGTTGACAAAGCCAATAGTGTTTGTTATAATACCAAGGACAATAAAGCAGAACTTGATTACTGTTCTCACCTCCGGGTTTCGTCTCAAGAGGTTTATAAGCTTTTTCGATTTTTTTCGTGCGCTTATTTTACGGACAGTATTCTGTCCGTTTTTTGTTTATCTTATTTTAAATTGCGGAGGTGCATACCTATTAGCAGTAAGGAATTGTTGATTAATGAGCAAATCAAGGAAAAGGAAATGAGGGTGATTGACTCTGACGGTTCTCAGCTGGGTGTTATTTCTTTAAAGGATGCCTTGGAGAAAGCTTACAGCAGGGATCTGGATCTTGTCTTAGTTGCCCCCAGTTCAACCCCACCTGTTTGTAAAATTATGGATTACGGTAAGTATCGTTTTGAACAGGCTAAACGTGAGAAGGAAGCAAAAAAGAATCAGAAAACAATCGAAATCAAGGAAATCCGTTTAGGATTAAGTATTGATAAACATGATTTTGAAACCAAAGGTAACCATGCTAATAAATTTTTAAAGGATGGTAACAAGGTTAAGGTTTCTATTCGCTTCAGAGGACGTGAGATGGGACATCCAGAGATAGGTTATGATACAATGACTCGTTTTGCCGAATATTGTGCGGAGTTTTCAAATATCGAAAAACCCGCTAAGCTTGAAGGCAGAAATATGCTGATGTTTCTCGCACCTAAGTCTGCAAAGTAATTTGCTTATTTTAAGGAGGATATATAATGCCTAAAATTAAAACACATAGCGGATCTAAAAAGCGTTTTAAGATTACTAAGAGCGGTAAAGTAAAACGTGCACATGCATTTAAATCGCATATTCTTAACAAAAAGACTACAAAGCGTAAGAGAAATTTGCGCAAGACTGTTGTTGCTGATACTACAAATACGGTAGCAATAAAGAAAATGATTCCTTATAAGTAAGGACGACTTTTGATTTTTGGAGGTTTTATAAATGGCACGTATAAAAGGCGCTGTTTCAACACGTAAAAGAAGAAAAAAGACTTTAAAACTCGCGAAAGGTTATTTCGGAGCTAAGTCTAAATTGTTTAAGACTGCTAAAGAAGCAGTTATGAAATCGGGTAATTATGCATATATCGGTCGTCGTCTTAAAAAGCGCGATTTCCGTCGTCTTTGGATTACAAGAATTTCTGCTGCCGCTAAAATTAACGGCATGAACTATTCAACCTTTATGAATGGTTTAAAGAAAGCAAATATTCAAATGAACCGTAAGATGTTGGCTGAAATTGCTGTTAGCGATGCTAAATCCTTTACTGTTCTTGTCGAAAAAGCAAAGGCTGCACTTGCAAAATAACTTAAAATCGTCCGTTCGCGCGGGCGGTTTTTTTATATATTATTATTGAATTTATTGTGAAATTGTGGTATATTAATTAAATAATATTGTATTTTGAGAGGTGCGCTGTTTGCCTGAATTTGTGTGTATTAACAGTCGTGATAACGAGAAGATCAAAGAGGTTGTAAGAATATCTTCTTCTCCAAAACACCGTAAGACAAGCGGTCTTTTTGTGTTGGAGGGGCTCAGACTCTGCATCGATGCCTACCGCAACGGTTATAAAATTGAGAAGGTATTCATAACTGATGAAGTGTCAAAAAATCCTCTTGTGATTGAGTTGGCTTCCTCGGTTAATAGTTGTTTTAAAATTTCGGCTGACCTTTTTAACAAAATTAGTGATACTAAATCACCGCAGGGTATATTATGTGTTTGCCGTATCCCAACTCAACAGCCTCAGTTTAATTTAAAAGGAAGGTATATTGCGCTCGAAAATATTCAGGACCCTTCTAACCTGGGCGCTATTGCACGAACAGCCGAAGCCTTTGGATTAAGCGGTATTATTATTTCCGATTCGGGCTGTGATCCGTTTTCACCTAAGGTTATGCGTGCCTCGATGGGCGCACTATTACGTATTCCGGTTTTCAATTTTTCTGATTTTGCAGACAGTCTTCAAAAACTTTCAGACGAGGGTATGTCGATTTATGCAACCGTTGTTGATGGATTTGATGCTTGTGTTTCCGACGTTGATTTCTGTCCGGGAACCGTAGTTATTATGGGTAATGAGGCTAACGGTGTCAGTGATGTTGTAAGAGGTATTGCAAAGCAAAAGATAACTCTTCCTATGACAGGCAGGGCGGAATCTTTAAATGTTGCCGCTGCTGCTGCGATTTTCATTTGGGAAATGACAAGATAACAGAGGATGAATGGGGTAATGACTCGATATTGGATTTGGTTGTCGAAGGTTATTGGGACTAACAGTTCTAAATTTTTCCGCATTATAAAAGAGTTTGGCTCTGCTAAAGGTTTTTTTGAGGCTTCGCCTGACGTAAGAATAAACGCTGTCGGGCTCACACCGGCCGAACAACGCCGAATGAAATCTGTTGGCATGGATGAAATTCTTGAAATTATTAAACTTTGTGAACAAAACAATATCCAGATTATCCCGTTTGACAGTCCGAAATATCCTGATCGTTTAAGGAATATTTTTGATCCTCCGCCGGTAATTTATTGTAGAGGGGAACTTCCTGATTTTGATGATGAGGTTGTTTTGGCAGTGGTAGGTCCCAGAAAACCGTCGGAATTTGGTAGAAAAGCTGCGTTTTCTCTCTCGAGAAGACTTGCTGATTCCGGTTGTATCATTATAAGCGGCGGCGCTTTGGGTGTTGATACTTGTGCGCATACCGGTGCGCTCAGTTGCAACGGCAAAACGGTTGCCGTACTTGGATGTGGGATTTGTTCGGATTATTTAAAGCAAAACCGTGCACTACGTGAAAAGATTGCGGTAAACGGTTGTCTTGTTTCTGAGTTTCCGCCCATGACTCCGGCAAGACCTGAACTTTTTCCTATAAGAAATCGTATTATTGCTGCCTTATCTTTGGGCACAATTGTTATAGAGGCGTCATTAAAAAGCGGCGCACTGATTACTGCTAACCTGGCGAATGAGCAGGGCAGGGATGTTTTTGTTGTTCCCGGTTCTCCTTCATTGCCTCAGTATGAAGGTTCTAATCGATTACTCTTTGATGGTGCTAAACCGGTGCTCAGCGCACTTGACGTACTTAATGAGTATGTTGATTTGTATCCGAACAAAATTAATCTACAAAAAGCTGTTAAAACGAAATCCGTTTTGGATGATGGTGACCGTGTTAAAAATAATGCAAAATCTCATACAGTCAAAGAAAGTATAACTGCAATAGACAAGACAGTTGATGCGTCTATTCAAAAGTTATCAGATCACGCGAAGACGGTTTACGCCTGTTTTAATGGTGATCCGTTGAACGCTGATCATATTGTCGCAAAGACTGATTTGAAAATTGGCGATGTGTTTTCAAGTTTATTCGAACTTGAACTGTCGGGGCTTATTAAGGCGATCCCCGGCGGAAGATATGTTTTAGATAATCAAAATACAACTCAGGGGTAAATATATGTCAAAATTAGTTATTGTTGAATCACCTGCAAAAGCAAAGACTATTAAGAAGTATTTGGGTAAAGATTATGAAGTGGTTGCTTCTATGGGACATGTTCGCGACTTGCCCAAATCGAAGTTAGGTATAGATGTTGATAATAATTTCAAACCGCAATATGTTGATATGAGTGATAAAAAAAAGGTAGTGAGTGAGCTTAAGAAGCAGGCAGCAAAAAGTGATGCTGTTTATCTTGCAACCGACCCGGACCGTGAAGGTGAGGCAATTTCATGGCATTTAGCACAAATTTTAGGCCTTGACATCGGTAATTCATTGCGTGTGGAGTTTAACGAAATAACAAAGACCGGTGTTAAAAACGGAATGGCAAATCCTCATAAGATTAATTTGGATTTGGTCGATTCTCAGCAGGCTCGTCGTGTATTGGATAGACTTGTAGGCTATAAACTCAGCCCATTTTTATGGAAAAAGATCAAAAGCGGTCTTTCTGCCGGCCGAGTGCAGACCGTTGCGCTAAGGCTTATTGTTGACCGTGAACGTGAAATTAAAGCCTTTGTCGAACAGGAGTACTGGACTGTTGATGCACAGTTTTGTAAATCAAGGTCAACTTTTGATGCGGCATTTTACGGAAAAAGCAACGGTGATAAGATTGAAATTCAAAATCAGCAGCAGGCTGATGAAATTGTTGAAAAGCTTAAAGAGTGTGAGTTTTTTGTTTCGAATGTTAAAAAAGGAGTTAGAAACAAACAACCTTCTCCGCCGTTTATTACTTCAACTTTGCAGCAGGAGGCTTCACGTAAGCTCGGCTTTACCGGTCAAAGAACCATGCGTGCAGCCCAACAGCTTTATGAGGGTGTTGAAATTGAGTCTATTGGTACATTAGGTTTGATTACCTATATGAGAACTGATTCTTTGAGGATTTCAGATGAGGCCAGGGCTGCAGGGAATAAATACATTAAAGATGTTTACGGTGATAAATATCTTCCTAAGACCCAACGTTATTTCAAGACAAAGAAAAATATCCAGGATGCTCACGAGGCAATCCGTCCAACTACTATTGAACTGACACCTGAAAAAATTAAAGGTTCATTAACAGCAGATCAATTTAAACTTTACAAGTTGATTTGGGAACGTTTTATTGCCAGTCTTATGGCTGCATGCGTGCAGGATACGATGTCGGTTGATATTACAGGTGGAGATTATCTTTTAAGAGCCAGCGGTTTCAATGTGCGATTTAACGGTTTTACTGTGTTGTATGTTGAGGGGAAGGATGTTGAGGACAAGGATTCCTCAAGGCTTCCCGAACTTAGTGAGGGTGATAAACTTAATCTCAAGTCGGTTAAGTCTAATCAGCATTTCACCCAACCGCCAATGCGTTATACCGAGCCGACACTTATTAAGGCTATGGATGATTTAGGGATAGGAAGACCTTCTACCTATGTCCCGATAATTATGAATATTTTGCAAAGGGAATATATTGAGCGCGAAAAGAAACAGTTAAAATCGACTTTACTTGGTGAAACTGTTTGCGATTTGATGGTTGAACATTTCAAAAAGATTTTTGATGTTAAGTTTACTGCGAGTCTTGAGTCTTCTCTTGACAAAATAGAGGCAGGGCAACTTGATTGGGTTAATACGATTGGTGAGTTTTACAAGGATTTTGAGAGTCTTCTTAAAAAGGCTGAGGAAACAACAAGCGGTGTTAAAATTAAGGTTCCGGATGTTGAAACAGATGTCGTTTGTGAAAACTGCGGTCGTAAAATGGTTATAAAGTCGGGAAGATTCGGTAAGTTTCTTGCTTGCCCTGCATTTCCCGAGTGTAGAAATACAAAACCGATTGTTACCGAAACAAAGGGTAATTGTCCGGTTTGCGGCGGGAAGGTACTACTTAAAAAATCCAAGACGGGACATAAATATTACGGTTGTGAAAATGCGCCAAAATGTAAGTTTATGACCTGGGATGAACCTGTTTCGGATGTCTGTCCAAAGTGTAGTAAGACCTTATTTAAAAAACGCGGCGGCATTCTTCATTGCTTAGGTGAAGGCTGCGATTATGAAATTGAAGTCAAGAAGAAAAATAAGGTTCCGAAGGAGTAGTAATGGGTATAACTATTGTTGGTGCAGGACTTGCCGGTTGTGAAGCTGCCAACTTAATTGCAAATGCAGGGTTTAAGGTTAAACTGTACGAGATGAAACCTTTGTATAGGTCTAAAGCGCATAAAACTGACAATTTTGCTGAGCTTGTATGTTCTAATTCATTCAAGGCGGCACGGATTAATTCTGCAGCCGGGCTACTAAAGTGGGAAATGAAACAACTGGGGTCACTTTGTGTAACTGTTGCCGAAAAAACAGCAGTAGCCGCAGGCGGTGCTCTTGCTGTTGATCGTGAATTGTTTTCGGGTTGTGTCACAAAGGCAATTAGAGAGAACCCAAATATTGAGGTTATCGGAAGCAGGGTTGAGCAAATTCCCGATGATGATTTTGTTATAATTGCAACCGGGCCTTTAACCGACGGGCCACTTGCCGAGAGTATCAGCAGGTTGGTTAACAGTCAATATCTTAATTTTTATGATGCTGCGGCACCGATTGTTATTGCTGACAGTATTAATTATGATAAAGTTTTTTCCGCTTCAAGATATTCAGACGGCGAGGGTGACTATATTAATTGCCCAATGAATAAAAGTGAATATGAAAGGTTTTACAATGCACTTGTTTCTGCACAGGTGGCACCTTTACATGAATTTGATAAAGATTTAACTGTATATGAGGGTTGTATGCCTATTGAGGTACTCGCAAAACGCGGTGAGGATTCTATTAGGTTTGGTCCTATGAAGCCGGTTGGTTTAGTTGACCCAAGAACCGGTCACAGACCGTGGGCGAATGTTCAGTTGCGAAAGGAAAACTCTCCTACAACAATGTATAACATTGTGGGATTTCAAACAAATTTAAAGTTTGGCGAGCAAAAAAGGGTTTTTTCAATGATACCCGGTCTTGAAAATGCGGAGTTTGCGCGATATGGTGTTATGCATAGAAATTCTTTTATTAATTCACCTAAACTTTTAAATTCTGATTTTTCCCTAAACAACAGTCCCAATGTTTATTTTTCAGGACAGATTAGCGGTGTTGAGGGGTATATGGAGTCGGCAATGTCGGGTATTGTGTCGGCGCACAGTGTTATTCGTAAACTTAAGGGTGAAACGCCGATAAAGTTCCCGCCTTATACGATGATTGGTGCTTTGACCGGATACATTAGTGATTGTTCGGTACAGAATTTTCAGCCTATGGGTGCTAATTTTGGAATAGTTCCTTCATTAGATGTCAGAATTAAGGATAAAAAGGAAAGGTATTCTGCATTATCACAAAGGTCGGTTGATTGGTTTAACAATAAATTATTTAAATAGGATGTGTTGAAATGAAGATAGTTGTCGATGCTTTCGGAGGGGATAATGCACCCCTGCAGGTAATAAAAGGCGCTGTTATGGCTAAGAAGGAATACGGGATTGATATCATTTTAACCGGTAGCAAGAAGGAAATTGTAAGATGCGCCGAAGAAAATAAAATATCATTAATTGATTTGGAGATTTATGATGCTCAGGACGTCATTTCCATGGAGGATGATCCGACCGATATTTTGAAGCAGAAAAGTAATAGTTCTATGGCGGTTGCTTTTAAACTTGTGGCAGACGGTGTCGCCGATGCATTTGTTTCGGCAGGCAGCACGGGCGCAGTTGTGGTTGGCGGTTCGTTAATTGTTAAAAGATTAAAGGGTATTAAAAGGGCCGCTTTAGGAACTGTTTTGCCCACAAAAAACGGAAATTTCATGTTAATGGATGTTGGTGCAAATGCTGACTGTAGACCGGAAATGCTTGCTCAATTCGGAATAATGGCATCAGCCTATCTAAAACATGTTGCAGGGATTGAGAATCCAGGTATAGGTTTGTTAAATATAGGTACTGAGGAAACAAAAGGTGATGAACTTAGGCTTAAGAGTTTTAAACTTTTAAAAAGCAGTCCCATAAACTTTATTGGAAATGTTGAGGCCCGTGAGTTGACCGAAGATGTTTGTGATGCTTGTATTACCGACGGATTTAACGGTAATATTGCTCTTAAACTTTATGAGGGCGTTTCTTTGAGCATTATGTCAATGTTCAGGAATGTTTTTAAACAGAATCTGAAGACTAAGATTGCGGCAAGTGTTTTAATG
Source organism: bacterium (assembly GCA_030535285.1). Taxonomy (GTDB): domain Bacteria; phylum Bacillota; class Clostridia; order Oscillospirales; family Acutalibacteraceae; genus JAUMXX01. The sequence goes on from JAUMXX010000027.1 coordinate 10,224, forward strand.
CCCGGTCTAATGAAACTTAAGGCTAAGTTTGATTACAGTGAAGTTGGAGGAGCCCCTTTATTAGGTTTGAGGAAGCCGGTTATCAAAGCACACGGCAGTTCAAATGCAGTTGCTATTAAAAATGCTATCAGGCAGGCTAAACTCTTTGTTGAAAATGATGTTACTGCTGCTATAATTAATGGCTTGGCAGAATTTGAGAAGGTTGAACAAAATGAAATCTGAGTATACAATTGAACTTCTTGAGCAGAATTTAAACTATTCGTTTAAAAATAAGGCTTATCTTATTGAGGCACTTTCACATTCGTCTTTTGTTAATGAATCAAAGAGCAAAAAAAACTCAAACGAACGGCTTGAGTTTTTGGGTGATTCGGTTTTGTCAATTATTGTATCAGAGTATATATTCAAGCGCTATTCTGATTTGCCTGAGGGTGAATTGACCAAGATCCGTGCTTTTTTGGTATGTGAAAAGTCACTTTGTAATTTTTCGCGTGAATTGGAATTAGGAAAATTTTTGTTGCTGGGCAGGGGAGAATTGCAAAATGGCGGAAACGAGCGGCCCTCAATTCTGGCTGATGCCTTTGAGGCTGTGCTCGCCGCTATCTATCTTGACAGTGGCATGGAGGTTGCACGCCGACATGTGTTAAGGTTTATTGTGCCGGAACTTGACAAGTCACATAATGAGGAATTGTTTAATGATTATAAAACAATGCTCCAGGAGATAGTTCAGCGAAATCCTGAAGAGCAATTGTTCTATACATTGGTTGGTGAAAGCGGACCGGAACACGATAAAACTTTTGTAGTTGAGGTAAAGATAAATTCTAACGTAATAGGCAGAGGCTCGGGACATTCTAAGAAGCAGGCGGAACAGCAAGCGGCGAGGCAGGCGCTTGAATTAATGGGACAAACTTTATGAAAAAGCATGCAAATATTTCAATATTTGTTCCGCATATCGGTTGTAAAAACAGGTGTAGTTTTTGTAATCAAAACATTATAACCGGTAAAAATGTTGCTCCTGATGCTGATTATGTACATAAAACTGTTTCGGTGGCAGTGTCATCAAAAAATTTTGACCCAAATAATACCGAAATTGCTTTTTTCGGCGGCAGTTTTACTGCAATAGAAAAAGACTACATGATAAAACTGCTTTCAGCCGCCTATACATATGTTGAGAACAAGACGGTCAAGGGTATCAGAATTTCAACAAGGCCCGATGCAATTGATTTTGATATTTTAAAATTGCTGCGTGATTATGGTGTAGGGTCAATTGAGTTGGGGGCACAAAGCACCGATGATGAGGTTTTATCTGCAAACAAGCGTGGACATACTTTTGCCGATATAATTAATGCTTGTGACCTGATCCGTTGCTCAGGTTTTGAGTTAGGTTTGCAAATGATGACCGGTCTTTACAAGAGTGACAGAGATAAGGACTTAAAAACTGCCGACGATATTATTAGGTTAAGTCCGTCTACGGTTCGGGTTTATCCTACGGTTGTTTTGAAAAATACACTGCTTGAAAGACTTTTTTCCTGCGGTGAATATTCTCCGCCGAGCCTCGATGAGTCGGTTGAGTTATGTTCTGAGATTTTGCAGAATTTTCATTCTAATAATATCAGTATTATAAGAATGGGACTTCATGCTGTTGAAATGCCCGATTATATTGCGGGGCCGTGGCATCCTGCATTCAGGGAACTTTGTGAGTCACAAATCTATTTTAAAATTGCATGTTCTTTATTGAATGAAAAGGGAGATTATCGGATTCTTGTTAATCCGAAATCGGTTTCAAAAATGGTTGGACAGTCGGGTAAAAATATAGATAAATTAAAAGTATTGGGGTATAATTGCCGCGTTTGCGAAGACGGCAGTTTAAATGAATTCGAGGTTGTTCCTCAAAGGGTGTGAGCAGTAAAGTGATTTTAAAGAGCATTGAGATTCAGGGATTTAAGTCCTTTGCCGACAAGACGGTATTGAAGTTTGGCAAGGGAATTACCGCTGTTGTCGGACCCAACGGTTCCGGTAAGAGTAATATTTCTGATGCTGTGCGTTGGGTTTTAGGTGAGCAATCGACTAAGAGTCTGCGCGGACAGGCTATGGAGGATGTGATTTTCAGCGGCACTTCCAGCCGAAGAGCCGGAGGCTTTGCTGAGGTTACTATTTCTATCGACAATAGCGACAGAACACTCAATTTTGACAATGATTCTGTTTCGGTTACAAGACGATACTACCGTTCCCATGAGAGTGAATATTTAATTAACAATGCCGTGGTCAGACTTAAGGATATCCATGAACTTTTTATGGATACCGGTTTGGGCCGTGATGGATATTCAATGATAGGACAAGGCAAAATTGACTCGATAGTTAGGTCGAGGTCAGATGAGCGACGTGATATTTTTGAAGAGGCATCCGGCATATCAAGATTTCGCTACAGAAAGACCGAGGCTGAGCGGAAACTTGCTTTGGCTGATGAAAACTTAGTTAGGCTTAAGGATATAATGATTGAACTGGAGGATAGGGTTGGTCCTCTTGCAAAACAGAGTGAAAAAGCCAAGCAGTTTTTGGAATTATCGGGTTCAAAGAAGGATCTGGAAATTGGTCTTTGGGTTAACAGTCTGCGTGAATCGAATGAAAAATTAACCGAGCAGGACAAAAAGATTTCGCTTGTAAATCTGCAATACAAAGATACTGAGAGCGAGTTGTTTGAAATTGCTTCAAGCATAGAAAAAAGTTCGGATGATTTTTCCACAATTACCGTTAAGATTGACGAGAATCGCCGTGAGATCGCAATGATTTCTGAGGAGATTGCAGAATTAAAGGGTAATATTGCGCTGTGCGAAAATACCGTTTTGCACAATAATGAATTAATTAATATTGTAAATAACGACATTAATGAATTGACTGCAACCGAGAGTACTGCGGGCAAAGAGATTGAGGCTCGTTGCATAAGTATTTCTGAAAAGAAGGCTGAGATTGAAAAGATTAATGAACTTGTATTGGCTGCAGAGAAAGATCTCGCTGATTTAATAACCGATTCGGAGTCTATTTCTAAGAGTATTGAGGAATATACTAAGCAGTTAAATACTATTTCTCAGAAGGACTCTGACAATCGTGTTGGCATTGTTACCGCTGAATCATCTGTTTCTGAAATTGAAAAGAGGATGCAAATTGTTGAGGAGTCGGTAGCTGTAAAAACTGAACAACTTGAGGAAAACAGCAAAGAACTTTCACGTCTTAAGAACTTTTTACAGGCTCAGGAAGAGAAAATAACAGAATGTAGCAATGCTTTAAAAGGTTATGAGTTAAAAGAAAAATCACGTAGCAGTAAACTTGAGGAACTGAAGCAAAAAGTTGACCGAAGTAATCTTGATATTGAGGCAAAGAAGCACCGGGTTACAATACTTGAAGATCTTGAGCGCAATATGGAGGGATTCAGTTTTGCTGTAAAATCAGTAGTTAATGCAGCAAAGGGCGGAATATTGCGCGGTGTTCACGGTCCGGTGAGCAAACTTATAAATGTAAATGACGGTTGCGGTGTTGCGATTGAGGTTGCTTTGGGTGCATCATTGCAGAATATAGTTGTTGATACCGATGCTGATGCGAAAAGTGCAATCAGTATGCTCAAAAAAGAGAATAAGGGACGGGCAACATTTCTTCCGATTTCGTCGATAAAAAGCAGACAGCTTGACGAAAAAGGTATTGATGATTGTGTTGGATTTGTAGGGATTGCTTCTAAACTGCTTACTACTGATAAAAAGTATATTCCCATTGTTGAAAATCTTTTAGGAAAAACTGTTGTATCCGATAGCATTGATTCTGCTGTTGCAATTGCTAAAAAATACGGTTATAGGTTTAAAGTTGTTTCACTTGACGGACAGGTTGTTAATGCCGGAGGCTCGCTAACGGGTGGTTCACTTTCCAAAAATGCGGGTGTGCTTAGCCGCGCAGGTGATATTAAACGTCTAAAAACCGAAATTGATGGCATGATAAGCAAGACCGCTTTGTTGGTTCAAGAATACGAGGCTGCAAAGGCTGATTATTCAAAGGTTCAGGCTGAATTGTTAAACATTAAATCTGAATTAAACACTGCTAACGAGGATAAAATTCGTGTTCTGGGTGAAATTCGCAGGGTTGATGAACTGTGCAAAACAGTTGAGTCAGAAATCAGTATGTTAAGTTCAGAGAAACTTTCAATCCAACAGCGCGTTGTCGAGCTAAAAAATACAATCTCACATTATCAGAAGGTTCTTGAGGATATAATGGCTGAGAGAACCGGTATCGAGGCCAGGATTGAAGAAATGACGGGAGGCCGCGATAGTGTTTCGGCCAAACGACAGGATTTGAGCGAGCAAATAACTGCTCAAAAAATCAGAATCATGGAAATCAATAAGGATATTGACGCTTTAAATGAGTCTGTTTCAATGTTGGAAGCGTCAATCAGCGACCGTGAACATAAGCAGGAAGAACTTGTTAAATCAATTGAGCAATTAAAATCTGATAATGAGTCCCAATATAACAAAATTCGAGAAATCAATAATGATATAAATGATAAGACAAGGCGTATAGAGGAAATTAACACGGAAATTACTGATTTGTCTGACAAAAGAAACTCTGCCGATAAATTCAGTCAGGAACAGCGTGTTGCCGAACGCGAGAAGATGACCGTTCGCGAGAAATTGAACGCGGAAATTGCAAGGCTGGAGGAACGTCGGGAAGCTATGTTGCGTGAATATGATGAAATCACACGCAAACTGTTTGATGAATATGAATTAACAATAACTCAGGCAGAGGAAAATTGCATAGTTATTGAAGATATTTCTGCGGCTAAAAAAGAATTGATGAGTCTTAAAAATCAGATAAGAGCCTTGGGTAATGTTAATGTGGCGGCTATTGAGGAATATGCGGAAGTGAGTGAACGTTACGAATTCATGAAATCTCAAATGTCCGATATAGAGGATTCCCGTGTACAATTAATTAAATTAATTGAAAGTTTAACAACTCAAATGGTTGAACAGTTTGTTAGTGGGTTTAATAAAATCAATATTGAATTTCAAAAGATATTTACTGATTTGTTTGGCGGGGGCAGTGCTAGCCTTGTTTTGACTGACAGTGAAAATATTCTGCAAAGCGGTATTGATATTGTAGCAAACTTACCCGGCAAAAAAGTTCCCTCGCTTGAGGGCCTTTCGGGAGGAGAAAAAGCACTTATTGCTATTGCAATTTACTTTGCGATCATGCGTATTAATCCGCCGCCCTTCTGCTTCTTGGATGAGGTTGATACCGCACTTGATGATATCAATGTTGAAAGGTTTGCAGAGTATATGCATAAAACTAATATAAATACCCAGTTTATTTGTATTACCCACCGTCGCGGTACTATGGATTCTGCCGATATGCTATACGGTGTAACCATGCAGGAAAAGGGCATAACTAAGTTATTGGAACTTGATGTCAGCAGTATTATTGAAAAGATGAACATTAAATAGTTTTGGAGGCTATATATAATGGGTTTATTTTCCAAAATTAGTTTGGGATTAAAAAAGACAAGATCGACTATTACCGATGCGGTAGGCAGTTTGCTGAAAGGCTTTTCATCCATTGATGATGAACTGTTTGAGGAACTTGAAGAGGTTCTTATAATGTGCGATATTGGTATGTCGACCGCCACTAAAATTTGCGATTTGCTTAAAATCAGGGTAAAAGAGGAACATGTTAAAGACCCGATTGTTATTAAACAGTACATGGCAGAGATAATCAGCAATATGCTTAAGGGTGAACACCGATTGGATTTATCAACCAAACCTTCTGTGATTCAGGTTATAGGTGTTAATGGGGCCGGCAAAACAACCTCTA
>JAUMXX010000028.1 GCA_030535285.1 bacterium
ATTCAAAAAAGTTAAAAGGTAATGAACTTATATATATGAAAAGAAGAATTTATTCGTTGTATGCCGATGCACTCAGTTGTCGTAGGATAGCTGAAAAACTAATGAATTATTATAAATAAGGAGAAAAACATATGGATAGAACTACATTTAGCCTAGAGGTTTTCGGGGACCGACTTCCATTAAGTAATAACATAAATTCTGCCGGAGATAACCGTTTGAAGCTTAATCAGCTGCAAAAATACTTATCAAAGGCAATAGATACTGAACTGACCGACAGACAAAAGGAGATAATAAAGGCTTTTTTCTATGACGGTTCTTCGGTTACCGAAATATCAACCAGGCTGGGAATTAATAAATCAACCGTATCAAGACATTTAAAAAGGTCAAAAGAAAAGTTGCATAACGTACTCAAATACGGGATATATCCATTATGGTATGATTGATAATATAAACACCGTCAAAAAACAAATTGGCGGGGTAATTATATGGCGGACAACAGGTGATATTGATATGAGCCGATTTTCATAAACAACCAAAAACAAATTATTAGTTGTTTTTTCGTCTAATAGTAATATAAAGTTACAACCCATAGTGACAAAAAAATTTGTTAGATACAGGTAAAATAGTTGTAAATGAAATTTGGCGGTGAAAAAATGAGGACCACGGCAAAGAAAAACTATGGGGAAGTTATTCGTGGGATAGAGGGTAGCGCAATATTCATTTTAATACATATAGTATGCTTTGTGTGCGGAATGTTTTCAGCCAGAACCGTGTTGTTCAAAGGCATGCTGTTGCTGGGAGTAGCATTACCGGGAGGCATCTCACCGGCGTATCTGATGTCGGGCGCTTTAGGGGCATTTACAGGTTATCTGTTTCCGGCAGTTGATGGGACAGGCTTTAGATATATAGCGGCACTTTTCGCCGTTACATGTATAAGGTTTTTAACCAAGGAAGTTAAGGGTATAAAGTCAAAACCGTTATGGTTGGCATTGTGGACCTTCTTATCGGTGTTGACAACCGGTCTTGTATCAAACGGAGTGTTAATGTTTAACACCGTATCAACAACATTTGCCGAGAGTATAATATCCGCAGCAATAACTTACTTTGTAAGTGTTGCAATGGGTGTTAACTATTTAGAGGTTTCGGGCATTACAAATCGTGAGTTTGCGGCATTTACTATCACGGTAAACATTGTGTTTCTCGGGTTATATTCTTTTACGGTGGCAGGGATATCAATCGGGCACATATTGGCAGTTGTGTTTATATATATTGCTGCCAAGTATTCGGGTACCGGCGCAGGAGCAATCAGCGGAATTGCGGTTGCGGCTTCAATGCTTGTTTCAGGCACTGATATTTCGATAGCCTTCATTTATTGTGTTGCCGGATTAATAGTAGGATTCTTTTCAACTTTTTCAAAGCCGATTTCAATTCTTATGTTCACCGTTGTAGTTTTAACAATGGTGCTTGTGGTCGGGCTTAACGCACAGACGGCGGCAGTCATAACCGAGTCGGTACTCGGCGGATTGGTTTACCTCGTACTTCCTAAATCATTAAGCGTGAGGCTGGGGGCGATTATATCTCCTCCGGCAAATCTTGAGTGTTTTGATGGTCTAAGACAAACACTTGTAATGCGGCTTGAGTTTGCTTCGGGTGCAATGCAGGGAGTAGCCGGAATGGTAGACAGGGTAGCACAGATACTCAATAAAAATGATAAGCAAAGTTTCAATACAGTACTTAATGAAGTTGAAAAGCAGGCCTGTAAAGGATGTTTACTTTGTGTAAACTGTTGGGAGAAAAATCGCGATGAAACAGTGCAGGCAATGTTGGAAATGGCGGCTACGGTTAAAAAAGGGGAACCCATGTGTTTCGCTAAGGTTCCTGAGAATTTTGCTGAGAGATGTTTGCGGCGCGAATCGGTCGAAAACGCCTTAAATATAAACTATTCTGAGTTTTTATCGGCTCGTGTGGCTGAGCAGCGTATAAAGGAAATGCGTGAGGTCGTTTCGGATCAGTTTGAAGGAATTTCAGATATGTTATATGATCTTGCTGTAGAATTTTCACAGTCACAGACATACGATATAAAAACAGCAGAAAAGGTTACTGCTGCACTTAAAAGTTTAGATTTAAGGGCGGTCGATTGCGGGTGTTGTATTGATAAATATGGGAGAATGAGTTTAGAGATACGTCTAAAACATTCGTCTGAGCTGCCAATCGGCAGAAGCAGGATTCTGGCGATTGTTGAGGAAATCTGTGAGCGTGAATTTGAGCCTCCTACGGTAAATCGTGTGGGAGATCAGTGCCTGATCAGGATTTGTGAGAAGGCGGTATTAGCGGCCGACTGTGCTTTTGCACAGATTAACAGTAAGAGTAATATGATGTGCGGTGACAGTGCCGAACACTTTGTTGATTCAAAAGGACACTTATATATGGTGTTGAGTGATGGAATGGGAACCGGAGGACGCGCGGCGGTTGATTCGGCAATGGCTTTAGGCCTTATGTCAAAACTTCTTAAGTCGGGATTCGGTTATGACTGTTCACTCAGAATCGTAAACTCCGCGATGCAGTTTAAGTCGTCTGATGAGTCTTTGGCAACGGTTGACATTTCGGTTGTGGATCTGTTTACGGGTAAAGCAGAATTGTTAAAGGCGGGTGCCGCACCTACTATTGTAAGAAAATCTGGGCGGACCGGCAGGGCGCAGTGCAAGTCCCTTCCGATTGGTATTTTGAGAGATGTCGGTTTTGACAGGGCTGAAATTTTGCTGAAACCGGGTGATATTATTGTTATGATGTCGGACGGCGTTACGGTCGAGGGAACCGATTGGATTTGTGCCGAACTTGAAAAGTGGCAGGATGGCTCGGCAAAGCAATTGTGTGATCATCTTGCCGTTGCAGCCAGGCGTCGCAGAAAGGATTTACATGAGGATGATATTACAGTAATGGTTGCAATATTGGAAAAGGCGGTCTGATTTTAATCAATATAGTTAAAAAGTGCACCTTTGGAGTTTCAAAGGTGCACTTTTTTAAATGGTTAAATAATTCTAATTTTTTTGAGTCTTAATGCATTTAATATGACGGTTGTACTGCTTAATACCATTGCGACACTTGCAATCATCGGATTAATGGTAATACCTAATTTTACAAACAAACCGGCGGCTACCGGAATCATTAAACAGTTATACAAAAACGCCCAAAAAAGATTTTGTTTTATGTTTTGTATAGTTTTTTTGCTGATATTCATCAGGTTGATAACACCTGACAAATCATCTCTTGTGAGGATTACGTCGGAAGAATCTATTGCTATATCTGTTGCACCGTTAAAGCTTATTCCGATATCTGCAGTTGCCAGGGCGGGACTGTCATTTATACCATCACCGCACATAATTACACAGCGGTTTTGCTCTTTCAGGTCTTGAATAAATCGTGTTTTCTGAGATGGCAACACATCTGGGATGACTTCGTTTATTCCGATTTCAGAAGCAATTTTTTCGGCTGTTTCTCGGTTGTCACCGGTCAACATAAATACTTTAATATTCCGTTTTTTAAGCTGCTGCACAATATCGGCAGAATTTTCTTTGACGGTATCCTTTATTCCGAACACAGCAAGTACACGTTCTGTGTCTGCGACATAAACAATGCTGCTTCCGGATTTTGCAAGGGCTTGGGCATCAGCGATATTTTTGTTTTCAATTTTGAATTTTTTGAGAATTTCTGAGTTACCCAAAATATATCGTTTACCGTCTATTTCACCGGTTATCCCTAATCCCGTTAGATTTTCAAAATTATCAACCCTTAACGCTTCAATGCCATTTTTATTTAAATAATCTTTAAAACTTTCCGATATAGGATGGGCAGATCGGCTTTCTATACTTCCGGCAAGCCGAATTAATTCCTCGTCGCTTTGTGTGCTATAGTTTATTATTTGTGAAATTCTTAAACTTCCGTGCGTAAGTGTTCCGGTTTTATCAAACACAATGGTGTCTGTATTAGCAATTTTTTCGAGTGTTTCACTTTTTTTAACTAATATTCCGTTGCTGGCACAAAGTCCTTGTGAAATAACAACAGCAAGCGGAGTAGCCAACCCTAAGCTGCATGGACATGCGACAATCAAGACCGTAACGAATCTTATAAGTCCGGTGTTGAAGCCTGAATTCAGAACAAGGTGGATCAAAAGGGTTAATATTGCAGCAAATATAACTGCCGGTACAAAATAACCGGAAACTATGTCTGCAAGCTTTGCAATATGAGTTTTTGTATTGCTTGCTTCAATTACAAGCCTGACAATTTCGGAAATTGTTGATTCTTTCCCGATACGTTCTGCTTTATATTCAACATATCCGTCAAAATTTGTGCTGCCTGCTACAACAGCATCGCCTTTTTGTTTCAACACAGGACTGCTTTCGCCGGTTATGAATGATTCATCAAAATGCGCTTTGCCTTCAATAATTTCCCCGTCTACCGCAACCTTTTCTCCCGGTTTGCTTATTATAATGTCATTCTTTTTGATTTGGTCGATGGTGACACTTTTTTCTTTACCGTCTACCTTGAGTGTTGCATTGTTGGGTGTTATTTTGACTAATTTTTCAATAGCACTGCTGGTTTTGTCCTTGCTGATGCCATCAATATATCTTCCGAGTTTTATAAAATATATTACCATGGCACAGGAGTCAAAGTACATATTATGTATGTATTCAACTCTACCTTTTGAAATCATCACCAAGCCATATATACTAAACAAAAAACTTGCCACAACCCCGATGCCGACCAGTGTATCCATATTAGGAGTCAGATGAATCAGATTTTTGTATCCGTTCTTAAAAATATCAAAACCGTACATTAAAAACAAAATTGCAAAGATCAGCAAAACAAAGGCATACACTAAAGGGTTTTTATCGGGGGAGATAATACTGATAACGGTCAGACCCAACATATGCCCCATTGTTATATAAAATAGTATAACAAACAAATAGGTGAACGTAATAAAAAGTATTTTCTCTTGCAGATTTTTTTTATGGTTGTTTATCTGTTTAAACTCACCTGCACTCTTGAAACCTGCTTTGCTGATGAAGGTTTCCAGTTTTGATTTTTCAAGGATGTTTTCGTCATAAACAATGGTTGCGGTTGCCAAGACGAGATTCACATTCGCCTGAATGATCCCGCTTTGTTTGTTTAGGTATTTTTCTAATCCGTTTGAACATGCTGAGCAGGTCATACCTTGAATAGAGAGAGTTATTGTTTTCATGAAACAGTTTCCTCTTGAACTTCAAAGCCCAGGTCATCAATCACTGTTTTGACAGTTGAGATATCAATTGCACCGTCCGATGTTACCTTTACAATTCCTGATGTATGGTCGGCTTCAACATTTATAATCTTGTCAATAGTTGACAGAGCGCTTTTAATGCGGTTTTCACAACCCGTACAAGCCATGCCGGCGACCTTGATTGAAAAATTCATGATATTCGTTCCTTTCTTAACAATTAAACTATCATAATTATAACACAAACTTTTTGATTTTTACCTTATATTTTTTACAGAGGATACTCTCAGCGCATTAATAATTGCAATTATAGAAACACCGACATCTGCAAACACTGCCGCCCACATTGACAGAAGTCCGATTGAACTTAATATTAGAATTAAAAGTTTGACCGCAATTGCAAAAATAATATTTTGCTTTACGACGGTTATTGTTTTTTTGCAAATAGTGATAGCAGTTGTGATTTTTGAAGGCTCATCTGTCATAATCACTACATCGGCTGCCTCCAATGCGGCATCACAACTTAATTCACCCATTGCAACACCCACATCTGCTAACGCTAAAGCAGGGGCATCGTTTACACCGTCACCCACAAAGGCTATGGCACCTTTTCGACCTTTCTCACCTATTAGGTTGTTTAATATATTTACCTTTTCTGCGGGCAATAATTCGGCATAAACTTTATCAATTTTTATTGCTTCCGCAACTTTAATGGCGTTGGCGCTTGTGTCACCGGTAAGCATAACCGTCTGTTTAATATTGTTATTTTTAAGTTGCTGTATCGCTATTGCTGAATCGGGCTTTATCTTGTCTGATACTAAAATATAGCCGGCATATTTTTTGCCGATTGCAACATATATGACGGTACCAACAGTACGGCAGGGTGAAAAAGCAATATTATTCTCTTTCATTAATTTTTCATTTCCGACCAATACTTCTGTTTGGTTAATGACGGTTATAACACCCAGCCCCGACAGTTGTTTTGATTCGGTTATTTGATTGGGATCAATATGACCATTGAAAGCATCCTTTATAGACATTGAAATAGGATGATTTGAATAGTATTGGGCGTATGCTGTGATTTTCAACAGTTGGTCTTGGCTTAAACCAACGGCATCTATTTTTTCGACCTCAAATACTCCTTGTGTTAGAGTTCCGGTTTTGTCGAAAACAACGGTTTCGATATTTGCAATTGTTTCTATAAAATTACTGCCTTTGATGAGTATCCCTTTTTTAGACGCTGCGCCGATGCCTCCGAAAAAACTCAGGGGGATTGAAATAACCAAGGCGCACGGACAAGAAATTACCAGAAATGAAAGCGCTCGGTAAATCCAATCGGTCAGGGATGTGTTTTGCAATAGGAGTGGAGGTAAAAAGGCAAGCGCAAATGCGCAGATTACAACTGCGGGGGTATAGATACGGGCAAACTTTGTAATGAATTTTTCTGATTTGGATTTTCTGTTGCTTGCATTTTCAACAAGGTCTAAAATTTTGCTCACGGTCGATTCGTGGTATTGTTTTGTCACCCTTATTTTTAAAACCCCGGTCAGATTGACACATCCGCTCAGCAGCGGGTCGTCGATCGTTACGTCACGCGGCAAAGGTTCCCCGGTGAGTGCCTTTGTATCAACGCTTGAAACCCCGTCAATTATGCATCCGTCAAGTGCGACTTTTTCTCCGGGTTTAACAACGATAACTTCACCTATTTGTATGTTTTCGGGCGCTGTTTGCACAATCTCTCCGTTTCTGATTACATTAGCATATTCACTGCGAAGTTGCATTAAATCTGCAATGGAATTTCTGGAACTGTCAACCGCCCAGTCTTGAAACAGTTCGCCCGTTTGGTAAAACAGCATTACTGCGACGGATTCGGCAAACTCACCCATTATTAATGCTCCTATTGTTGCTATGGTCATTAAAAAGTTTTCGTCGAACACCTTTCCTTTTAAAATGTTTTTAACCGATTTGACCAAGACATCAATTCCGACAATTAAATAGGCAGCAATATACAGTACATTATTAATTAATTGAATGTTTGGATTTATACACAGTGCAACCGAAAATAAAACGGCAGCAATAATAATTCGTGTTAAATTTTTCGACATATGAAAATTACACTCCTTTTTAGAAATGTTAGTGGCACATGTTAGGCGGCATTATTTTTTGTGATTTATATGCTCTATACCTATTTCAAATACTTGTTTTATGTGATCGTCGTCAAGCATATAAAAAACTTCTTTTCCCGACTTTTTACATTTTACAATTCCGTTTTTCCGAAGGGTACTGAGTTGATGCGAAATTGAGGATTTGCTCATCCCTAACACATTTGCAATGTCGCATACACACATTTCGGTTTGGTCGAGCGCAAAAAGGATTTTAATTCGGGTAGAATCAGAGATAACTTTAAAAAACTTTGACAGTCTGTTAAAGGTTATCTGCTTGGGCATTTTTTTTAAAGTGTTTTCGACTGCATCTCGGTGTATTATGTTGCAGTCACAGATAAATTTGTTTTTTGACATAAATAATTCCTCACTGTTAAAACATAAACAATTGAGCGAACACTCAACTTTGGTACAATTATATATGAGTACACATTCAACTGTCAAGATTTTTTTACAACTTTTTATTATTCGGGTAGTAGTTTTGAAAAAGTTTTTGGGTTCGGACGGGAAAAGAGTTAAAATTATTGTAATTTGTCTGATGGTATAGTATAATGAACAGCATATAGGATCAAAAGTTTTGATTTTGTTAGTTATTTTTAATTAATAGGTGGGGGGACAATTATGTTTAATATGGAATTAGTTGCATTTTGCCTGTACCTTGTATTCATGGTTGGCATAGGCGTATTCTTTTTTGTTCGTTCAAAGGAAGGCGGAGAGAAGGAATATTTCTTAGGAGGACGGAGTATGGGCCCGTGGGTCTCAGCGCTTTCTGCCGGGGCTTCGGATATGAGCGCCTGGGTACTGATGGGATTGCCGGCATCAATTTATGCGGCAGGTATCGGGCAGATATGGATTGCAATAGGTTTGGGAATAGGATATGCGTTGAGTTGGATTTTTGAGGCCCCTCGTTTACGCAGGTACTCAATTGCTGCAAATGATTCAATTACCATTCCGCAGTATCTGACAAACCGTTTTCTTTCAAAAAATCGCTCATTACAGGTTATTTGTGCGGGAATTTTTCTTGTTGCATATACAATTTATGCCGCTTCGAGTATAAAGGCATGCGGCACATTATTTAATACTGTTTTGGGAATTGATGCCAAAATTGCCATGTACATAGCGGTTGTTATTATAGTCGGATATACCTTTTTAGGCGGTTTTTCGGCTGTGTGTTGGACTGATTTCTTCCAGGGCTTGCTGATGCTGGGCGCGTTAATGATTGCCCCGATATTTGCACTTGCACTTATAAATTCAGGTGATGCGGTTGTTACAACGGCGCAAACTTTCCCAAAAGGATACTGGAATTTATTCACAGACTGGAGAGATGTAGTTTCCGGTTTAGGCTGGGGACTTGGTTATTTCGGTATGCCGCATATAATTATAAGATTTATGTCTGTGCGTTCTGACAAGGATCTTAAAAGGAGTGCTAAAATCGGTATTACATGGACTTGGCTCATTCTTATATTCTCGGTTGCAGCCGGTATCATAGGGTATATTTTCCTCGGTAAGATTGAAGACAGTTCTGTTGTATTTATAACTATGGTACGTAAAATTTTCCCCGCGTTAGTAAGTGGAATACTGCTTTCGTCAATTCTTTCGGCTGCTATGAGCACTGCCGATTCCCAACTTTTAGCCTCTGCTTCTGCCTTCGCAAGTGATGTATACAATCCGATTATAAGGAAGAACAAGGCCTCCGACAAAGAAATGCTTTGGTCTGGAAGATTTGTTGTGCTTGCAGTTGCGGTTGTGGCGGTTTTAATTGCATCTAATCCGAGCAGCGGAACCATTATGGGCCTTGTTGAAAATGCGTGGGGTGTTTTCGGAGCAGCCTTTGGTCCGGTTATAATGTTATCTTTGTTCTGGCGCAGATTCAACTTCCAGGGTGCAGTTGCAGGTATCTTAGCCGGTGCAGTTGTTGATATCGCTTGGCTCGCTTTACTAAAAGATTTAGGGATTTATGAAATAATTCCCGGATTTGTTGCGGGCTTGATTTTCGCAATAGTTGTTTCACTTCTCACCAAAAAACCAAGCGAAGAGGTTACGACAATTTTCGACAAGGTAGCTGTTGGTGAAATAGATGAAACTGTAGAGGCAGACGGTAGAGTATCTTAATCGGATAATGTGGTTTAAACAACTTATAGTGTTGTCCCGATATTAAATTTGCTTTTGCAAAAAAGTTGTGTTTTGTTTTGTTTCGATTTAATAGGCTTTCCTGTCACAAAACAAGAAAAACGGGGGATTTCTGTGATTAAGAAAAACAGTAGGTTTCTAGGCATTATTTTATCTATTTGTATAATTTTGTCTCTTGTGTTTATACCGGCCAACTCTGCTATGGCAGCGGTCAGCGGGTTATCCGGTTCAGGCACAAAGGCCAGTCCTTATTTAATAGATACAGCGTCGGATTTTCTGGAAATGGCTGAGAATTATGGCCAAATAGGCAGTAACGGCAATTATGTTTATTTCCTGCAAACTGCAGATATTAATTTAGGTAATTCCTATGCCGGAACTGATGCATACAGCAGTAGCAAACAACAGTCATATCTAGTCTATAACGGTGCGGGACACAGTATTACCGCGAGCCTAAGTAAAAACACCCAATATTGTTCCTTGTTCCCGTATACATACGGTGTGGTGATGAATACAAACTTTATTGTTTCATCAACCGGCACACAAAACAGTAATTTTCAGGTTATCAGAACCTTCGGCACAAACGGAAACGCTTTATCTTCACTTCTTGTCAATTGCTCTTTTGATTATAGTAATAATGTGGCCACTACGTTTAATGGTATTGCCTATTCTTTTTACGGAACGGCATATCGTTTATATGTAAAAAACAGCGATTCACAGTATATTTATAGTACGGTGACCGGAATAAACAATGAGGTTTATAACGATAGTTACACCTTCTCTGCCGGTCAGGGAGGGGCTGTTAATAACGGAAGCAGTGCAACCCCAGGTACTGCCCGAACAAATAAAGATAACGCAACCCTTGTTGAGAAATTCAACCGACGTGCAGCAGGGAACAGTGCAACGGTGGCTGTGTCTGCCATTAATACTTTTCTCAACCTTTCGGGTTCCGCCGCTGCTTACACCGAGGCCGATATAAAGGATTGGCAGTTGTCGGAAGGTAATCTTTCGGTAGGTAAAAATGATGGCGGTATACCCGACGAATCGGAATCGGGTCAAGTTTCTGATTTAAGTGTTGAGTATGAGTTTGCCGGTGAGAATAAGGATGTTGCAGGGTACGCACAGGGAACCGTAACAATTATACCGGGGGAAAACTCATATTCATCGGGTTATTATAAACTGTTTTGGGCAACCGATTCGGCTTTGCTTCAGAATTACAGTGAAATTGCGACACTGAATATTACGGGAAGCACCGTAACCTATACGATGGTTAAAGGTATGGCGATACCTAAGGATGCTACAAAACTTGTAGTCTTTGAATGTTTGTCATCTGATCAAAACGTTTTTGATTTTCAAAGCGGTATTAAATTCGACATTCCTGAGAAAAAACGGTTTATAAAGAATGAGGTAGAACTTAAATTTGCCTCGGTCTCGGATGTTCATGTCAACTATTCGGACTATGGCGGTCCGCAGAAGTGGACAGCTGCTTTAAATTATTACAACAATTTGGATATGGATCTGGTCGTCATTTCGGGAGACATGACAAATAGCAGTTTGACTTCCGAATATGAAATTTATAAGAATGCTTCGTTAGCGTCAGACTATCCGTATTCCAGAATTTATGAAGGCGTGGGGAATCACGACTCTCAAAATGACAGTATATTTGCTTCATATACTTCGGGTGGAAACGCTTATGAAACCGAAAGCGGACCGTATGCTGAAGTTCATCCGTATGATAATTCTCCATACTACTATATAATTGCTCCGTCAAAAGTTGAGGGCGGAAAGAACAATCTGTTTATTTTTATGGCGCAGGATTTATTGACATCAACGTCAAATACTGCCAGTCAGGATAATTTCTCAAATGAGCAGATTGCTTGGTTGTCGAATATGCTGGCAACTTTTGCAGCAAGAGAAGATTACAATGTTTTTGTCGTTCAGCATGCGCTGATTAAAGATTTTAGTGCGGGTGACCGTTTGAACGGAAAGGGCAAATATTCCGAACCTATGATTGCTAATGCTTCCTTCCCCAACAACCTAAGGTTTAAACAGTTGATGTGTACATATACGGATGTTGTCTGGATGAGCGGGCACACACATCTGAGTTTTGCTGAAATGGTTAATTATGTTGATACAGACGAAAACGGAGATCCGGCTGCACGTATGATTCACAACTCATCGGTTTCACAGCCGCGTGGATATACAAATTCATCCTCCATAAGCTATAACAATAATGGTAAAACAACATATTCAACCGGTAGTGAGGGTTATTCGGTTTATGTTTATAATAGTGATATTGTTTACTGCGGAACCAACCTTACAACCGGCAAGATTATCCCCACAGCTTGTTATATAATGTCGACTAATTCGAGTCATGTATGGCGGCAAAGTAGTGTTATAGATCCCACATATACAAGTGAAGGACTGAAGAAGTACACCTGTGGGCATTGTACCGAGACAAAAGACGAGGTTATACCCAAACTGATTTGGGTATCGTCTGATAACAAGGTGTTAGTCGGAACTGACAATGGAAATGATGTTTTTGTTGATAAAAGTGTAATTTCCGCAAAGGTTCAACTTCCTTACAGGATAAGCAGTTCAGACAGCAAAACTTCAATCAGGCTGTTATCAACTGTATCAACGTTGGATTTACAAGCCGCGGGATTTATGGTATCGGTTGAGATTGAAAAGGGTGTCTGGAAAGACCTGCCCATGCCGGAACAGACCGGGGTATACAGTAAGGTGTTTGCGGGCGATAGGGGCGTTACGCCTGTTGAGGTCTCGGGGTGTCAAGATTCGGCATACATTTTTTGTATAGAAATCAGCAATATTGCGAAAAACTATTTCAATAAAAACATAAAAATAACACCGTTTTGGCGTACACAACAGGGAATTACGGTTGCAGGAGACGCAAGAACGATAACGGTTAATTCTTTAATGGGGATTGCCTGATAATTAGTTTTTGCATTTCGATGCGCACATTTATTAAAAGTTAAAGCGAAAAGCAGTCATTGAAGATGGCTGCTTTTTGTTTAAACAGGTTTTTTAGTTGTCTTAAGAATCTGTATAACTGTTAAGTTGATTTTAGTCGCTTGTATTTTTGTGTCCAAGGGATTATCCCTTGTAACCGCAGCAAAAAAGAGATAAAAACTTAAGTTCTCATCAAAAGTGTTTTGGTTTACGACAAAAGTCGGCAAAATGTTTTATAAATAGTGTTAAAATATTTGACTTTATATAATTGGTATGATATCATAATAAAAAATAATTAAATTGCCGATATAAATTTGGGAAAATGGTTCAAATGTTTCTACCGCACGCCTTAGATGCGACTATTGGTATTGAATTTGGGTATAATCGGCAACAGACTTTTTTAAGTCTGCTTTTTTGTTTACAAGGGGTTAAATATGCGGGCATTAGAACAGAAAATATTACAAGAGGGTAAAGTTTTGCCCGGCAATATATTAAAAGTCGGTTCTTTTTTAAACCATCAGATTGATACCGGTTTTATTTTGGAGATCGGTCAAGAAATTGCGAAGATTTATAGTGATCGGGAAGTTACAAAAATCTTAACTATTGAAGCTTCGGGAATTGCGATAGGCATGGGTGTAGGTGTTGCAATGCAGCTGCCAATTGTCTTTGCTAAAAAGAATAAGCATGCAAATATAAGCGGTGATGTATACAAAACCTGTGTTCATTCATATACCCACAACACCGAATATACGGTGATTTTGAGTAAGGATTTTTTAGGCCCTGAGGACAAGGTTGTAATTGTTGACGATTTTCTGGCAAACGGTAAGGCCTTAATGGGATTGATTGATATTGTTAAGCAGTCCGGAGCAACCCTTGTAGGTTGCAGTTGCGTTATTGAAAAGGGTTTTCAAGGCGGCGGAGATGCACTTAGGAAAATGGGTGTAAGGGTCGAATCGCTTGCTATTATTGAAAGTATGGATAACGATTCGGTTACTTTCAGAAGGTAGGATGTAATTTAAATTTACATATATTTTAAGGGGGAATAAAAAATGAAAAAACTTATCAGTGTACTCTTGGTAGTTGCAATGCTTTTTGCATTTGCAGGCTGCGGAAACTCTGAAAAGAGTTCTGATGATTTTAAGGTAGGTTTCATCTTCTTGCATGATGAAAACTCAACCTATGACCTTAACTTCATCAATGCTGCTAAAGAAGCTGCAAAAAAATTAGGTCTTAGCGATGATCAGGTTATTATGAAATATAATGTACCTGAGCAGGGAAGCGATTGTTATGATGCTGCTGCTGACCTTGCAGACCGTGGTTGTGATATTATTTTTGCTGACTCTTTCGGTCACGAGGATAATATGATTGCTGCTGCAAAAGAATTTAAGGATGTTCAGTTCTGTCATGCAACAGGAACCAAGGCTCATACCGAGAATCTTGACAACTATCACAATGCGTTTGCTTCTATTTACGAGGGTCGTTACCTCGCAGGTGTTGCTGCAGGCTTGAAACTCAATGAGATGATCGCTGCTGGCAAATTTGATGCAAATGATGCAAAAATGGGATATGTTGGTGCATACACATATGCTGAAGTTATTTCCGGTTACACTTCTTTCTATTTAGGCGCTAAATCTATTTGCCCCACCGTCACCATGGATGTTCAGTTTACAGGTTCATGGTATGATGAAGCTTTAGAAAAAGAAGCTGCTGAGCTTTTAATTCAAAAGGGTGCAAAACTTGTTAGTCAGCACGCTGATTCTATGGGTGCTCCTACTGCTTGTGAAACCGCAAAAATCCCGAACGTTTCATATAACGGAAGCACGGTATCAGCTTGCCCGAATACTTTCATCGTTTCTTCAAGAATTGATTGGGCTCCGTACTTTGAATACATCGTTAACTGTGTTAAAGACGGCAAGGCTATCGATAAAGATTGGTGCAAAGGTATTATGGACGGCTCTGTTAAACTCACAGATGTTAACGAAACAGCTGCTGCTAAAGATACACAAAAAACTATTGATGAGACCAAGGCAAAACTTGCTGACGGTTCGGTTAAGGTGTTTGATACCAGCACCTTTACTGTAACAGTTACTGATAAGATGAATGTTAACGCTAAAGTCGATGCTGACGGTCACCTGACAAGCTATATGGCTGATGTTGATACAGATGAAGCCTATGCTCCGGATACTGAGGTAGTAAAAGACGGTTACTTCCATGAATCTGAATATCGTTCAGCTCCTTACTTTGATTTAAGAATCGACGGTATAACAACATTGAACGAAAAATTCTAATGCACTTTAAAGGGCGGGGCATTATTATGTCTCGCCCTGAATTTGTTTTTTGTTTTAATTAGTGGAAAATGTTCTTTTTCAGTAATTAGAATAAAACGGGAGGAAAGTAAATTGGCAAATGTTGCTATTGAACTTAAAAATATCACAAAAACTTTTGATAAAATTTATGCTAATAAGGATGTAAGTCTTACGATAAACCGTGGTGAAATTTTGTCAATTTTAGGTGAAAACGGCAGCGGTAAAACTACACTTATGAATATGATTTCGGGTATTTATTTTCCGGACAGCGGTCAGATTTTTATTGATGGCAAAGAGGTAGTTATTCGTTCACCGAAAGATGCTTTTAACTATAAGATAGGTATGATACATCAACATTTCAAACTTGTTGATGTGTTCTCTGCAATTGAAAATATAACCCTTGGGTTGCAGGAAAGAGGCAAGTACAATCTTAAGAATGTTATACAACAGGCAGAGGAAATATGTGAAAAATACGGATTCGAGATAAATCTCCGTAAGAAGATTTATGAAATGTCGGTTTCTGAAAAGCAGACGGTTGAAATTATTAAGGTTTTATACCGCGGTGCTGATATTTTAATTTTGGATGAGCCGACCGCGGTGCTTACTCCGCAAGAAACTAAAAAGCTTTTTGAAATTTTACGTCGTATGAAGCAGGACGGCAAGGCTATTATAATTATTACCCACAAATTGCATGAGGTGCTCTCACTTTCAGATAGGGTGGCGGTTTTAAGAAAAGGTGAATATGTTGGTACTGTTAACACCTGTGAAGCAACCGAAGCATCTCTTACCGAAATGATGGTAGGTCAGAAGATAACTCTTAATATTCATAGGAGCGAACCGATTGATCCGCAAGACAGGTTAATTGTTAAAAATCTCGATTGTGTAAATCGTGACGGGGTTAAGGTGCTAGACGGCATCTCCTT